>SLPZ01000096.1 GCA_007131725.1 Balneolaceae bacterium | reverse complement strand
TCTTCTTTCTCCGACTTCCTCAAGATGTACCGTAACAGCTCTTTGAGGATCTTCCGGTTCAACCGGTTCATCGATTTCGGGCACTTCAAAAGAAAAAGTCTCTCGATACACATCTTCGCAATAGTTGTTGAATGCCCTTAATTGTATAGGTACGGACAAATCTGCACCAGGCTTCACTTGCACACGATAGGTAAATTCTAATGCGCGCTCATTGCCAACAACCTCACCTGCTATTGTCCATTCAAATTGAAGCTGATCAAAAGGCACAGAATTGTTATGAATGGTTAATATGGCTTCTGTATTCTGCCTGTTGAACCGGATGTCTTCACTCACAGAAAAGCCTGCTGACGGCTGTTGTATTATTTGCAAATCTGCATCAACCTGCTGGCCGTTTACCTCGAACCGAATGGTACTGCCATAATCTGATTGCTGAACATTAGCCGGATCAAAAAACAGTCCGTTTTCATTCTCCTGGATTACACCCTCAAGTTCCCGATTTTGAATGAAAGCTCTCACAGTTGCACCTGCTGGTATCACCGATAACGGAATCGGGTTGATGTTGCCGTCAGGTTCCACACAGAGATGATCAACCGGAATCCTCAGGGATGCAAGCTGCTCGGGAAATACAAATGTAGTTGATGGAGTATCTGAACAACAAACATATGGCAGGCACAAATCACCAATAACAGTTCCATGAGGAGTAGTTGGCCGACGTACTGCTCCTGGTACATTTGTTGCAACTGGTGCTCTTTCAACAGCATGGGTTAATCCGCCTTCGGAAGAGAGTAATTCCAGGTTGCCCGTGTTTGCTGCGAAACTTTCAGGGAAAAATCTTTCAGTGTACATAGTATACGCTTCGGAAGAAACTCTGCTTAGGCGTGAAACATCTTGTACATCTACACCGGAAATCCGCCTTACTGTTTCAGGCGGCTTGTGCCCTGAATAGTACAATAATATAAATGTGCCTCCACGCTCCACGCCGGCTTTATGCTCTGCTCCGGGATGATCTTGGATAAAGCGCTGGAGGGTCAGCCGGCCAAATAATTCCATTTTTCGATTGAGTATCGTTTCATAAAGCACTTTAATTTTATCAATCAGGCAACGCGATGCCACAATACGGTTCAGCAATTGTAAATAATCATTCAGCCATATACGTGACGCAATTTCACTCTCCTCTTTTGCAATCAAATGCTGAAGCCGGTTATTAGCCGATGCTGCACGATTAGAAAGCTGATGTAGCGACCGGAGATAATGGTTCAAAGCTTCATCAGAAAATTCTGTAACATCGGTGAGTTTTAAATCCTCAAGTTCTTTCAGATATCCCAGCAACTGCGCCGGAATGGTGATGGCAACTTCCCGGATATCGCTGTGCCAGTTCACAATAATCGGCTGAAAATTCTCCAGAATATTCACATAAATATCGTTTCTTGTGTCCATTGTATTCACAATGTCTTTCAGCATAAAACCGACTGAATCCTCTGCAGCAGCATAGCTTAACAAAACCTGATTTTCTCTTGTTTTCTTTTTTTCGGCTTCGGGCTGGTGATATGCAACACTCATCATATACATCGGCACATAAACCGGTTCAGCAACATTAGTCACGATATTACCACCCAGGAATGATCCCTGGTCATCAGGCATTCTTTCAATCACTTCGTAGGCTGTATGTTTGCCGGGCTCCTGAGTGCTGAAGCCGGATAAAAATGCCGTTGCCGCACGTACAAGGCATTGCTGCTCTTTATTCCATGCTTCCAGCACAACCTGCAAATCATCAAAATAGACGCGGTATTTGCTAAAATCGATGGCGCCTTCCTCGGGATATGCTCCGACGGCAATCGGTTTTATTTGAAAAGGAAGTGCCTTGTTGTCGCGAACAGCCTGAATTTGGCGGTGTGCATCTATGATATGCCGGCCAACATGGCCCTCAACCCGGTAAAAATCGTGCCCGTCGAGTGAAATATCCAGTGGGTTGAATGCTTCATCCGGATAGGATGCTCCGTAATAATTTGGAATTACATCTTCTCCGTTTCCGGTCCATTTGTTCAGGAAACCGGAAGCATCATCATTGCTCAAATCATAATAAAACGGCACTGCACGCTTGCCAAGCGGATAATGTTCATCTCTCGAAGGTGTAATTTTGATCTCGTTTTTAATCCCTGCGCTGAACGTCTCAATCATCCGTAAAATCCTCTCATAAAGAAAAATTAGCCGTTTCGTCTTCGGCCGTCCAAGAGCAGGCGAAGGATAAAACCGATGGCGCAATACTTTATTAACCTGAGATATTTCACCAAGAAGCACATGTTTTGGAAATGCTTCCGGATCAGGACAGCATAGTCCAACCTGTTTTGCGATAGCTTCCCTCAGTTCGTTATAGGCCGATGAAAGATCTTTGTAAAAACCGTAGTGATACTGAATGTTCAGCAATTCGGGATTTAAATCACTCAATTCTGCGGCCGGATCAATGCTGCTATTTTCTGCAGCCTCTTTAAACAGTGTTATTTCACCAAGTGCCTCCAGTTTATCTGAAAGCGGCTGAAACGAAACAATAAAGGCCTGATGAAATTCCTCCAGGGTTCTTGTGTTATTGGGTGACAACAACACCCTGGGAACATAATGCCGGGATAGAGCCTGGCCTGCCGGTACTTTGCCTTTACGCCAAAATCCCGAAAATATGGAATCTTGTTCGGCAATTTTTATCGCATCTTCCGGGGAGATCAGCAGAACGCGAAGGCGCTGCATAACCTGCTGACCCTGTGTATCACAATCAACCGCAGAACAATCTTTCTCCTCGTCCAGGTAATCTTCAAAATAGAGAAGTGCAACTGCATCCTGAATCCGGATATCCGATCTCTGCCGGAATTGACCAAGCGGATGCACGTCTGATGGCGAAGTATCAGTGGAAAGCGCCCATAAATCAATTGAATCGGATTCATTTTCCAGGAAAACGGGATACTTGACGTTTGAATCATCGAACCTGCGAAATCCCCTAAACTCGGTCTCTTTCATTTTCAGCAAATCTCCCGCTGTAGTCAGTGCCACGCCTTCCGATAAATGAATTCTGTTTCGGCTGTTGTTTAGTGTGATATTTAAGCCACAAACAATGCCTGCGCCGTGCAATAATAATCGTGAGAGCCGGTCCTGGTAGTTCAGGTAATCGAGCATCTCGTTCAGTTGTCTGTCCGTTAATACCTGGTTATTTACAAATCTCCGGTAATCGAGCGTGGGTTGATTTAAAAGATTATTCGTTGCCATTGTCTTTGTTTTTTAATTCACCTATTGTTGATTTCCCCAATACGATTGGAGAGTCTGGGTCGTCGCTGTCGGCAGTATCGCAGTCAAACAGTTTACCCTCAGGATAGATTGTTTCCAGGTCGTGAAGCATATCTACCAGAGGTTTCAAAAATTCATTCTCTTTTTGATCATGCGGTCTTTCCATTTTTTCGGTTATCCATTTCCAGTAAAGTTCCTGAAGCTGCTGCATCGGGCCGTCTTCCGTACTCCATTCGCCCTCTTCGTCTTCGATGGCATTTCCTATCCAGCAAATTCTGCACAGAACATGTGCCGGCGCCTCGCGCCGGATTACACTTTCTGCGTACTCTCTGAAATAAAGATTTGAAAACCGGCGGGTCCATCCCGGCAAAATTACCGTCAAACGGAATGAGTACGGATCAACCGGGTTACACTGTTCGCAGTCAGAATCCATGCAGATTTTTATGAATTTCTCTCCTGAATGATCATCATCCCGGTCGGGCAGAAACACAATATGTTCAAATACAAACATACCTTCATCATGCACGCGGTTGTAGAGATAATGTGCCGCTGATTTTTTGTGATCGGCAGCTTCCTGTTCAGAGCTGAACGGCTGCTCTCCGATGGCTGCTTCTTCTCCGTTGCCGGCAATAGTCAGGAAAAAATCGTCCCCCGTTTGCCGGATCCCCATATTTGCCGGATTCCAGCCCAGTGCCACTGTTTTCCAGAGGTCGGCATCAGCCTGTAATTCATCATCAAAACGGTTTATACCCGTAAACCGGGGATTCCCGTCCTCATCAAATATTTGCCAATACCATTTGCCTGAATCCTCATCCTCAACTAAAGAAAAGTTCAAATCCGTCAGGTTTCTGCGAGAGTAATTGCGTATTCCGAGCAGGCGGGAAATGCGGCGCTTAAACCCTGAAACATCAAAAGTATCCCAGGCATTTTCTGAGCCTGCCAGGTAATTGAAAGCTCTCGACCGGTATCTGCCAAGCTCGGGATACTCTTCCAGCAGGGTTGATTTATGCCAGAGTGCGGCAGTGCTCAGTTCGTCACCGAATTCTTCGAGCATGGCAAAAGCATACTCCTGCATATTTTCAGAAAAACGGGCAAGAAGGTGGTCTAAAAACCGATTTTTTCGCTCTTTGAACTGGTCATAACTTTCCAGCAACTGCTGAACATCACCACTGTACGATCCGGCATTTTTTACGATGTCGTCAAAATGTTTTACTTCTTTGATCGCATTGGCGATGTAGCTGAATTTGCCAACATCAGAGGAGAGCAGTTTCCCCATGATCTGCAAATGCCCGAAATAGGAAACCAGTATCTGATCAAAAAACAGCAGGTAGCCTTTCAGCTGCCTGGCTTTTGCATGCCGCTCTGCGGGAAGCGAGGGTGATAATCCTGCCTCACCGGTTCCATATAGCTGGGGAAGATCGTTCTGGATGGTTTGGTAGAGTCCGGTATCTGTAAAATTTCCTTTTATTTCCGGCATATCATCGTAGCTAAGCGAAATGCTTTGCTCATGCTGCCGGATCAACTCATCAATTTTCTCAATTATGGCTTCATCAGATGTCAACACCGGAACCACATCTTTAAACAAATTGGTTCGATGGATGCTCTGCCTCAAACAAAGGCGCGGCAGAATTGTCTCTCCTTCGGGCAGACAGATTTTCCATTTTTGTTTGGTTGTGTCTTCAATTTCATCCGAAACTTCGCCACCGTTGCAAGAGCCAATTTTCAGCAATTTAATTTTTTTGACACCCGGCACTTCTTTCACAATCCGGATCAGATCGGAAAGAAATATCTCCTTTTTTACCGCCGTTCTTTTCAGTTCTTCATCCGGCACAAATCCGTTTTGCAGAACCGGGCCTACAAAAATGGCTTCGGGTTCTAAACCCTGATTAAGTAACTCGTTCAGCGTATAGCGTCTTACCGTTGGCGAGAGGTACTCTTTTACCCTGAACATTATCTCTGCCAAAACATCGGCGGCTCTGGCGGTTCGGTCAATCTCAATATCTCCGCAGACCAGAATGTCGTAGTATTCAACCTCTTCAACGCGAATCAGATCTTCACATAAATTTCTGTTGGCGTGATATCGCTGAATGATTTGCTCTTTGATGTCATCTATCCGGTTTTTCCGCTCTTCCGAATTTTTATCAAGAAGCTGCAGATCGTGATCCGGCTCAAAATAGATATCATACAAACCCTTCAGAGTAAATGTGCCGAGGTTTTCATAATGCGGGGAATCACTGCTTATATAGCTGAGTTTTCCCTGAGGATGATCTGCGGTTGCCTCACTTTTTTGGAAACAAAGCCTGTGGATTTTCTGGTCGAGATTTTTGTGAATAAATGCATTTTTTACGCCTTCAATGTCAATCACCAGTTTTCGGTAATCGTTTTCTGTGACGGCAGCAGTGGTGAGGATCGATTTTGCCGATGGAAAATTTCCAACAAGTTTCCCGTCATTTTCTTTTGCTGACAGCAAATCAGGCAGCGGCATTCGGATTCGGTTGCCCAGATCTGTGATTGCGTAACATAGAGCTTCCAGAATAGTAATTCCCGGGTCGTGGCTGTTGTAATCGGTCCAGAGTTTATGGCTAAGCTCCCGGATATGCTCAAGGCCGCGGCGCCGGAGAAATTCAAAATCTCGGTCGTCGTTGGTATCGATATTTTTTTTAATGGTTACCGGTTCCATATCAATCGCATTTTTGGGATTCGCCAATGGCTGTTTCATCAAATACCGGAATCAAAATTCCCAGCGCAACAGAAGGTTCCACAATCTGTTTTTGAACATACCCTCCATTCAAAGGCTTGTGGTACATCCTGAAGTCGGTGATATGATTTACATAGGAAAGATTTTCCAGGTAGTGCACAACCTGGTATGCCGAAAACGATTCGCCAAATTCGATCGCCGCACCGGTATCAAAAACCCACGGAGCCATGAGCCGCTTCACATCATCCCTAATCTTTTTTTTGTGAAGATTGAAATCGAGTCCTTGGTTGAATTTCACATTAAATTCAAACCGTACCGGTTCATAAACAGGATTTGCTGCCCGGATATCGGCATGAATGGAATTTTGATGATTGATAAACTGCTCGACCTGCTCGAGTACATCACGGCTAACTTTCGGCTCCAGGCGAAACCTGGTATTATCTTCTGAAATTTTCGGTATCAGTACCACAGTTGCATGTCCCGGGCTCATTTCATCCAGCTTGTTTTCGTCCCAGAAACTGTGATTGAGACATTTCACTTTATAAAGAATTGGAAATTTTTCCAGCAGGAGGCGTTCATAATCCCAGATGGTAACAGCTCTGTTTTTATGCCGAAGACGCTCACTCACCCTGCGATAAAAAGCCGGAGCTGATTCTTCGGGTTCTCCCCCAAATCCTGAATATGGCTGAAAAACCGTTTTGACGGATGCTCGTGGGTTAATCATTTTGCCAATACTCTCTTCCGGCAGGATATGGCTGGCCCGGTCAACCTGTTCACCAGATTCATCCAAAACCGCCAGTGCCGCTTGTGTGTGCACACCTATGAAATTGCACACTGCCTCCGGCTCTTTTTTCAGGCGTATTCGCAGCCAGTGAAGGTTTCGGGACAATAATGAATTTTCGGAATTGCCACGTGCCGGAAATGCCAGTTCCACGATACCCGGCCTTAAGAAATGATTCACATCATTCCGGGCAAAACTATCATCTCCAATCTTTATCCACTCATTGTCTGATAGTGCCCACCAATCAATTTCTCCTTCCTCAAAACGGCTTTTTTGCGAGTCTTCGGTGCCAGATGCAACCTGAAACAGCAGGCTGATATTACTGCCGGCAACCATATTTTCCAGCCCGATATATAGTTCCTGGTAATTGTAATCGGGAAGCAGATTTGGTTCGCTCCCACCCGCCCTTTTGGTTCCGAAAGGATGCTGATGAAACATCATTGTTGTATTCTGGCCGGGCTGTGCTGACATATCCACATTTTCGAAAGCTGTGTAATTCAGAGTCAGGGTGTCAAGCAGCGGGGTGTATGGCTCGTTGGGAAGATCTGCACTGTCGTTTGCAGCTAAAACTGCATTCACATAAAGTTTGGGGTACAAATCGTGATAAAACGAATCCGTCAAAATCATGCTGAACCTGCTGTCGGAAACTTTTATGGGTGAGCCTGACGTGTTTACATTCACCTGCGGCAGGTCAGAAAAGAGTTTAAAATCAACAGCGCTGGAATTGTAGGGCGATTCAATCCTGGCGTTAAAAGTTTCTTTCATTTCATCAGGCGGCTGAGCGTCTGTGATTAATAGAAAGAACATCTTAGTATTCGCAAACTCATTCTGAAACTTAGCATCATCCTTATAATTCATAATGGCAAAGTAGCTTCCAAGATTCTGAGTGTTATTTGCATACAACTCTTTTTGCTCTTCGATGGCATCTTCATAATGGCTGTAATGAATGCTGAAATTTGCCGGGGTGTTGAGCCATTGCATACCAAGCTGAAGATTTGACACCGGTTTTCCGGCCATTTCCGGATAGTTTATCGAAAGCCTCGATCCAATTTTGGGACGCGAACCAAATGGCATGAAAGGTTTTTCCGGGTCGATATTGCCAAGCTCATTTTTCAGTTCAAGCTTTTCGGCTCCCAGAACCTGCACGTTGAGCCTCATCGACTCAACCCGTGTATTCTTCAGCGTTTGATAATCCTCTGGCCTGGTAAATACAATCTTTACTGCCGGAGATTTTGTATTCAGGCTGGCCTCGTGCACATCTTCATCATAAGCGGTAACCGGCGCCATATCGCGGCCGAGCACCAGTTCGATGATGAAATTAAAGGCAGACGTTGTTTTATTTGTGGTAATCGAGCTGATTTCCAGCCATTCATCTTCTGTGGTTACAAAAGCTTTTATTCGGTTTTTTGGAATAGAAATGCCCGGGTTAACTTTGCACTGGATGGAAATTGTCCGCACTCCTTCCTGCAAAAAAAGAAGCCCGGATGTTACAAAAAAACCGAGTTCTACTTCCGGCCAGATTGTATTGCCAAAAGCCGGCCAGTGCTGACCTTCCTCAGGTTCTTCATCGACTCCATTCAAGGTGTTTGTTGCCGGGGCATGCCGCAGTATTTCTGTGCCGTCTTCTTTTTGTTCCACAAAAACTGATTTCAGGGAGGCAACTGCTGCATGATTGGCTGCCAGTGGGGAAACTGTTTTATAGATCAGCGGATTTCCGTCCGGGTCTTTTCCGGCGTCCAGAAGTGTGCCTTCTTCTAATAATTGATTTGCAGCATTTTTTGCCAGTTCGAACAGAACATGAACTTTATCAGGCTGAAGCGGTTTTTTTTTAAAAGCGAGTACCTGTTTATAATAAAAATCCAGATGAAGCTGCGGCAGGCGGTTCAGGCTGTTTTGCGGATAGGTTAACAATTTCAAAAAGCTGAGGAACAGGGCAAGATGCGGTTCAGCTTCTCCGCTGCCATATTTATTCAGGACCTTTATAACTTCACTTTCCGGAGGAAAAAATGATTGCCAGTCGCCATCAGGCAGATCCGGCTGGTCTTTAAAAAAGTTGACTTGCCGGGCGTAATGGTATGCAAATTTCATCCAGTCGCTTTCACTCAGTCCGTGCAACTCAACCTGAGCCGGATCGAGCGCATCCAGAAACCGTTCTTCCTGCGAAGTTCCCGAATGTTTCAACGGATTTTTATTTATGCAACTGTCACTCATTTTCAGGATTGTATTTCAGTGCCTTCTTCCAGGTAGAATGGAAAAACTTTGTTGAACCGGGAGTTTGTGGATCTGACCAGGTATTCAATTTCAATCATCAGCCTTCCTTCATAGATGAAAGAATCGTCAATTATTACTTCCAGCGGTTCAATTCTCGGCTCATGATAGAGAATGGCTGTTTTAATCATATCGGACAGGTAAGTTTTCAGTGATTCGTTGAACGTTTCGAAAACCATGTCATCCAGGTTACAGCCAAAATCAGGGCGCAGTACCCGCTCTCCCTTCCTGGTTCCCAGGAGAATTTCCAGACTTCTTTCGATGTCCGTGAACCCTTCGGTCATTTCTACTCTGCGCTCCTTCTTCAAAAAGTCGGGCGGAAAACTCCACCCCTTTCCTAAAAACTCTTTTTTACCTTTGTCTGGCATTACTATCCTCCGATCATTACAGTTGCACTTCCACCCAAAATCTGTCCGCCATGTGCTGTGGCATCACCCAGCCGGGCTGCCGGCATTCCCTCAATTATCACGGTTGATGACCCCTGAATGATGGTGTCCGGCGGACCTGAGCAGGCTGCCATATCTCCGACTCGTGCAGCGGGCAACCCTTCAATCAACACGGTTGGGGCTCCGGGCGGCAACACAGGGCCGCCAACGTGAGGAGATCCGCCGGGATTAACCATCGGACAGGTGTGCATATCGGTTATTCTTGCTGCTAAAGACATTTATCAATAGATCTTTAATTTATTTGAACAATACTTCCTTTTACTGAGGTACTGCCAGAGGAGCTGAGCTCTGCCGAAGCCGAACCTTCTGCCGTGATTGAAGCATTGGCTTTTATGTTCACGTTAATTCCCTCAAGGTTCAGGTCACCGGTGGTTTTCACAGAGATATCTGCACGGCTGTCCATCACAATACCACCGTCACTCATTTTCAGGCTGTTCCCAAATTCATCACTTAATTTTATGACTCCGTCTTCATCATTCATTGAAATGATTTTCCCGGATGGCATTTCAATCAGAACTGAAGGAGTTTCATCATTTATGATTAGTTTGATCTCTCCCCGGGTTATCCAGCCTTTTTCATGATTGTCGTCGCTTGCGTTGATGGGCGCCGGATTTGCCGCACTATTCAGGGCTCCGAGTATTACGGGTTGATTCGGATCGTCGTGCACAAATCCCACAATAACTTCATCACCAATTTCCGGCCTGATGATGACACCACGGCCGTTTCCCGCACCTGAAGTTGCAAGCCGTGCCCAAACTCCCTGCTCCTGCGCGTCGATCATGGGCAGGCGCACCAGGATGCGCTCATCACCGTCGGGGTCGTTTTCTATCTGAGTAACCAGCCCCGCATGCAGCCCATTAACAGCAGGCAGCATTCCGGCAGCTTTGCTCTCTGTGATGTTGAACTCTTCTGAAAACCATTTTGGTGACATACCAATCTGGACGTGGCTCATCCAATCACCCCGGTTAAATGTGTGTTTCACACCGCTTACAAAAGCATTTCCGTTAAACCGGCTGCCAACTCCGGAGAGGCTGACAATTTTTCCGGGTTTAATAACTTTTGATCCCTGAACCTTTGCCCGGCCTCGTATTTTTGACAATTGCTGTTTCATCTTCCTGGCATTGGCCCATTTTTGCAGTACTTCGGCAGGGATTTTTGATCCGGCCCGCAAAATCCATTCATTGTTTCCAAATGCTTCAGATAATTCATCCGGACTCACATTGCCGGGAATTACCGGATTTTCTGATTGTGCAGTTACTTCACTTTTTTCAGTTTTGGAATAATCCCACGAAGTGCTTTTTACAGATTCAAACTGATCGGCTGCATCCATTTCAGCGTCAAATTCATACAAATTTTGACCATACCTTATATCAGCTACCGGTTCCTGACGGAAATTGGGTGGCTTGATAATAATTTTTCCTGCTTCAGCCAGGCAAAACATTCCATTGATTTCAGCCCGGGTTAGAATAAAATCCCAGTCTGTTGACTGAAACTGAAGCAACTCTGTGAAACGAAATTCTGTGCTTTGCACCTCCGGTGTCAAACCGCCATATTCACTGATGATCGTTTCAAATGCGTCGCTCTCGGTTTTTTCGTAAAAATAGCGGCTTTTTGGAGTTGTGGTGAGCATGATGGCAGGATCGGCACAATCAACCATTAAGACCGAGCCGGTAGATCGCACTTTAATTGATTGGGCTGTGATAATTCCCTTAAAAATTGTGTCCATTTCAGTTCCAAAACCCATCTGGATCTCAACACTTTTTCCTGGCAGAAACCATTCTTCATCACTCACCCTGAAGGTCTGTTCTGCGAGGTTTCCGTCAAGAATGGAAATTTTGGCTCGTGGTATCCTGTTAATTTCCTGCCAGATATCAATCGAATAAATTTCAACATCGGAGGGAACAGCCCGGCCATCTATCAGGATAGCTGCGGATACCACTCCATCTGTCCTCACTCTGTTTCGAAGAATATTTTCGGGGATAACCGGCATGTTTATTTCTGTTTTTCGATTGGGGGGAACACAATTTCGGTGCCCGGTTCAAGCCTGCGAAAGTTGGTAAGCCCGTTTATTTTTGCCACTTCGAGATAATATTTTGAATCCCCGTAAATGCGATGTGTGAGAAGTGGCAGCGTATCTCCTTCCTTCACGGTTCTTACATGGGTTAAATCCGGCGAACTTCGATTTTCGATGGCATTTCGCTTGGTGCTCTCGGTAAATTCTATAAATTTTGTTTTTAATACAGCTCTGAGCGGCAATCCCTGCGGGCTGAACATCTTGTATTCTACATCGAGCTTTTGCAGCTGGCAATCGAACAAGAGTGTACCCCAAATCAATTTCAGATATCTGGGGCGATGAATTTTTCCCTCATAATCGAGCGTCAGTTTTTTAAAATGGATGATGTCGACTGTAACACCGGAATCACCCAAACTTATATTGCCGAGCGCTCCTGTTCGGTCGAGAAGGAAGTCAAAACTCAGTGATCGCGGCTCGGTATGGTTGTAGTTATTTGCAGCACTGCTGGTGCCGGGCGCCTGTTTGCCAGAATACTTTATATAAACCGATTTTGTATAACTTTCCGGATTCACATGAGCTTTGAACGGAGGAATGGGTGCTGGGATCGTCAGCGCCGGGTTATCAAATCCAAAAATCATCATTTTCAGAGTTTCGTCAATCATAAAAAATCACCTTTGCTCTGACCGTTTTAAAATTTCCATGACTCTTTCCACACACTCACTGATTAATGATTCCCGATTGGTTTCCAAATCCCGAACCGGCCGCTCTTCAGAATCTGCGCGCTCGTCTACATTTACCTGTACATGTAATTCTCTGATTACAACCGGCATCTTTCTTTTTATGTGTTGATTGAAAATGTGCGGTAATGCAGTTCGAGTGTTTCGATTGCGATCCCGCTTTTTTCGGCATCCAGTTCAGACAAACTCCACTTTTTGGGCCAGGCATGAACCACATTCCAGCTAACCAGAGGCTCGCTTTCTTCATTGAGCAGCATAATATCAAGCGTTACCGGCACAACCTGCATCGAAACAAACGAGTCTGAAAACCACTGGATCAAATCAGAATCTTTTGCGAATCCTCTTTTGAGGGTTAAATCAGAATATTTGGGCCGGTTTGGCAGAATGTGTTCAAACCGGTTTTCTCCACCTTCTTTATAGGGTTCTGTTTTCATCTCAACAGTCAGCCCCGATACGGACTGAAATCGGGTATCAATTACTTTGCCACTGATACCGTTGAACGAAACCAAATAATAAAAACTGACCGGTGGATAAAAATCTGCCATCAGAGATACTCTATCGTTAACCCTTCATGTGCCAGTTCAAGTGTTTCGATGGCCACTTCACTGCCATCGGCATTCAGGTCGGTAGATTGAACTTTTACCGGCCATGCATTTTTTATTTTCCATGCAATCAGTGGATCATGCTCTTCATTCAGCAGAGATATGATTATGTCGCGGCGTTCTATTGTGTTCAGTTTCACACTGTTCCACCATTCGTAATATTCATTGTCGCTCTGGAAGGAACCTCTTTTTAGCGTGATGTTACTGTAGCTTTGGAGCCCCGGCATTTTTCTTTTGCTGTACTCCGGTGTTGCTCCGTCGCGGTATTCGATAACTTCGGTTTCCACATCCAGACCGGAAACTTCAGAAAACCCGATTTTGGTACCGCCCCATTCTACACTGAAATGAAATTTGACTAAAGGATATTCATTCATGGTTTTTATTATTTGTTAATTGTTAGGATTCAAGCATTTTATGTGAGAATCTCAGGATGATAAATTCTGCCGGACGCACCACGGCCATGCCAATTTCTACAATCATTTTGCCGTTGAGAACATCATCCTGTGTCATGGTTTCACCAAGGCCAACTTTCACAAAGAAAGCTTCTGCAGGCTTGCCGCCCATTAAAGCCCCGGCGCGCCACTGCAAGGTTAAAAAGTTTTCGATCATTGCTTTAACCTTTACCCAGGTTGGAGCGCTATTTGGTTCAAAAACGAAGGGCTCGGTTGCTTTTTTTACAGACTCCTCAACCATGATGAAGAAACGCCTTACCGGGATATATCTCCATTCATTACTGTTACCGTCCAGCGTGCGGGCACCCCAAACAAGCGTCCCCCTGCCGGTAAAAGAGCGGATTACATTAATCGATTTTCCGGATGTATGAACATTCAAATCATTGTTTTCCAGAACGGTAATTTTTCTCGATGGAGCCGAAACCCTGTTTATACTGACGTTTGCCGGAGCTTTCCATACTCCGCGGTCTGCATCAACTTTGGCAAATATTCCGGCCATTGCGGTTGAGGGCGGCAGTGTTAACCGTTTTTTGTTTAACAGTTCGGTCAGCGTTGCTGCAAACTCATTGGTAAAATAGGTGTGGATATTTTCGTTTCTGGTTTCATTGATACCGGTCTGCGAATTAATTTCCGGCACAATATCGTCCAAAGCAGATACCAGATCATCAGCAGCCCCGCTCAGTTCTGTCAGTACATTATCCAGATCGCTGTTTGAGGTTGAAGTGTCGTAAATGGCTTCATTATGAGTATCAAATACCGTATTTGCGGAATCAAAATCTGACGTATCAAAACTATCATCATCAATAAATTCGAGCGCATTTTGCACCAGCCGCACAGCTCGTTCTACCTGGCTCAGACTAACATTAATTTGCCTGAGTTTCACAGCTTTCACTCCGGCTAATCCGGCAGTTTCGGCTTCCTTGATTTGTTCAACAGCTTCTGTAAGCTGACTTTGCAGATCCAGAATTTCTGCAAGGGTTTTTACATTGCCGAGCGTGAGATTATTGAACCCATTTGAAGCGCTGTGCGAAAATGTGATTCCGCTGTCCCGATAGCTGTAATTGAGAGCTGTTTTAAGATGTGGCGTGTAGGCGGCTCCGTAATTCAGAAAGGATGAACCGATACCATTCCGAAAATTTGCTGCATCATCATCATCGCTTCTTACATCAAATATACCGAAACGATTCATCAGATCTGCACACTGTGCCAGTATATCTTTATAAAGATCGTACTGTTCATTGGGCATCAGCTTTACAGCTTCGGGAATGACCAGGAGTGTCACCTCATCAACTTTTTTTGCTTTATCCAGGCCGGCTTTCAGTTCGCTGTAATCCGAAATGTTGTCGAGGCTCGGTAATTCTGAATCCGGATCAAAATCTCCCACAGAAACCACGTAACAAACGGCGCCTCCGTTATCAAAAAACATCTGCAATGCCGGATACATCAGGTACGGAGATTCCCCGCCTGCAGGTGCTGCTGATTGTGGCAAATAGGGTGGATTGTTGTCGAGCGTAATCTGAAAATTCTGGTATGCAGGCCCGCCAAAAATTTCTCTGTATTGAAGCATCGAAGTGATTTTGACAGGCTCATCCGGCCCTTTTTCCGTATAACCGATAAAAGCTGGAATGGCGGTTGCCACCTGTGCCACCGACGGAGGCAGCAGTGAAATTTCTTCTACGTAAACACCCGGAGTTTTATAATTCATGGCTTTTTCATTTTGTTCAGGATTCAATCATTTTGTGAGAAAAACGCAGGATGATAAATTCTGCAGGCCGTACAGCTGCCATTCCGATCTCTACAATCATTCTGCCGTTCAGTACATCGTCTTCAGTCATTGTTTCGCCCAGGCCAACTCTTACAAAAAAGGCTTCATCAGCTTTGCCTCCCATCAAAGCGCCGGCGCGCCACTGCAGGGTTAAAAAGTTTTCGATCATCGCTTTAACCTTCATCCAGGTATTGGCGTCGTTCGGTTC
This sequence comes from Balneolaceae bacterium, assembly GCA_007131725.1. Taxonomy (GTDB): domain Bacteria; phylum Bacteroidota; class Rhodothermia; order Balneolales; family Balneolaceae; genus Rhodohalobacter. Next base: position 54,261 of record SLPZ01000096.1, on the reverse strand, counting down.
AAATACAAAACGTTCGGTTGCTTTTTTTACCGACTCCTCAACCATGTTGAAAAAGCGCCGAACCGAAATGTATCGCCACTCGTTGCTGTTTCCATCCAGTGTACGGGCGCCCCAGATCAACACACCCTTTCCGCTAAAGAACCGGATTGCATTGATGGATTTGCCTGTATCGCTCACATTTAAATCCTCCTGCTCAGAATGATCTATCGTTATTTCAGGTGCTTTTACCCTGTTCAGAGATACATTCGCAGGAGATTTCCACACGCCTCTTGTAGCATCTACTTTGGCAAAGGCCCCGGCAATAGCCGCTGAGGGAGGCAATACCAGCTTCACATCCTCAATCATTTTTCGGATGTCGTAATATTTCTTTCGGGAAGCTCCGTCATTAATATGAAAAAGAGATTGATTCTCCATCGCTGAATTCTCACGTATAGTTTCATCGCTGTGGCGAAGTACAATTTCTGTTCCATTGTTATTCACGGTTAGTTCATCTTCTGCATATTGGTGAACTAAAGACGTTTTCAGGTTAGGATAATAGGCCGCGCCATACATCAGATGGTTTGTACCGATTCCATTTCTGAAGGCAGTTGCGGCGTCGCCAACCGGGTTGTTGCTTGATGAGGGTGCATGTCTCACATCACAGATTGCAAAACGGTCGCCCAGCTCAGCACACTGCGAAAGAGCTGCAACATACAAACCATGATAATCTGTTGCACTACTGACTGAACCGGCATCGGGGAAGAGGATTAAAGTGGGTTCGTCTTCTTTTTTCAGTAAATCCAGTGCATCCGTAAAATCCGAAGGTGTTACGGCCGGTGTTGTTTGATAGGATCCTGCCGAAATGATGTAGCAAGGCCCGCCTCCGTTCGAAAAGTAGAGCTCAAGCATGTAGTACATCCTGTAAACCGGAGTTTTCGGAATTTCATTTTCCGGGCTGATGTTGCCGTCGCCATCTATATTAAAAGTCGGGAGTTCTTTTGACGGGCCGCCAAAAATGGTTCGGTAATCAACCATAGACCTGATTCTGGTTGGCTCTTCGGGTCCCATCTCCGTATATCCGATAAATGCCGGAATCGCTGTTGCCGCCTGGGCAACCGAGGGTGGAAATAATGAGATTTCTTCAACATAAACGCCGGGTGTTTTGTAAGGTGCCATTTTGTTCGGTTTATTTAGGCTTAAAGGTTATGTGATAGATTTGGCCGGTTTCTGCATCAACTGTATTCTGTGATGTTTCCCAATACAAATCGATGACGCCGCTTGCCGATTTTTGCCACAGTTCGTTGTGCAGATATAGTCTCCTGATCTCTTCAGAATCAGTTTTTTCTAACAGGTACGGGCCTGATTCTTTCAGATAGTCATCCGAATTTATCGGATTTATGGTAGTGATAACCGTTCCTGTATCGGCAGGCTCAACGGGAACAGTTAATTCAAGAGCAGGATTGTACTGGTGTTTTAATATGTAACCCGCAGGCAGTTCTTGGCCCGGTTTATGCAGAATTCTGAATGTCTTACCATACAGGCGCCGGGTATCTGCTGCTGTTACAAATTCATTTGTTCCGTCACTCTCTGCTGCAATGGATGCAGGAGTATTTGTGATTACTGAGCCATCTGCTGCAAGATTATCGAAACAGAGGCCGGGCTCCAGTTCTGCTGTTTCCTCCCCATCAGAATTTGACAGGTCAAACTTATTATTCAGCTCACCGCTGTTAACCGATATGCCAAATGTTAAGCGAATTCTTTCTGAAACCGGAATAATCGGTGTTTCACTATAAAATATCCTGAATCCTCCCGGATGCGGCCGAAATACAAGATTATAATTTGCCAGTTTCCGGCTTGTGGCTGATGTTGCAAAAAACCTGAAAATCTGCAAAGGCTTCTCACTTCCCTCTTCGAGCATATTCACAGATATAAATCGGTTATATTTTGTGATGAAACCCATCTGATCGATTATTTTAATAGTCCGGATTCAAGTTTAATTGTGTCAATTTCAGGTGCATCTATTTCATCCACTGGTTCAATTATCACTAGTCGGATTCTGTAGAGCAAGGACAGGCAGTGAGAACCTCCCGAAATACTCCAGATATGATTTAATTGTTCGAATGTGAGATTCTGAAGATCTAAAATCAGTTTTTTTAAACCTGAGGGAAAAGGATTGTCAGCGCGCTCATTTTCTGATGAAAACCAGCTTTTATTTTGAAAATAAAGTACTGTTTCTTCAAGACGCTGCAAGCTGGTTCCATAATCTTCAAATTCAAAAGCCATCAGTGTATAGAGATTTAAATAAACCGGTGGCTCCTTGTAAGCGAGGCGGTTAGCTTTTCGAATCACATGTGGTGAATTTTTCAGCGTGGATTCTTCCTGAACATTTAAAAGCGAAATTATCAGGCCGGATAAATTTTCATCTTTAATTTTGCTCAGGTTTTCAACACTAACATCCGATGTAATCCCCAAGCCCAAAGCCAGTTCATCTGATATAAATTCCAGGGATTGATTAATCATCGAATCTCTCAACCGATTAAAATTATCACTCTACACTACTCTTTTCAGTTAACTTTTCTTATCTAATAAGTTGAACCGTTTAAGTCTGTGAAATGCCATCACAGATTCTAAGAAGTGGACACTTCTTGCTGATACCACAGAACAATGTTTTTAATTTTCAGCAGATCTGCACTACCTAACTTTACTACCTAATTTTTCTACTTTTTCCTGTAATTGTTTTTCCGGCATACACTTCACCTGAGATGGAGAGCAATGCAGGTGATAGTTTATATATTTGTTGAGCGCAATTTCATCGGGTATGCCATATTTTCTGGCAATCTCAAAATTCGACGTATTATCATTTCTGAGTGAGGTTAATATACTTTCCAGTCGGATGCACTTAAGGCAGGTTTGCGGGCGCACAGAAAAATGCCTTAAAAATTTCCTGGCAAATCTTTTTGGGTTTGAATATCCCATTAATTCAGCCCACTCTGCTACTCTTGCAGTGTTTTCAAGATTTGATTTCAGAATAATTATCGAATCGGCGATGTTTAATCGATCTCTCATCTTTTCCCCTATATTTGTGTTTGAAGGAAATAAATAAGCAAGTGTTGGTCTTCAACCTTGATAATCTATCTGTTGATCTTTTGAAACAGCAAAGATCTAACTATATACAGATACTTAATCACTGTGGAAACAGGAAGTTTCTCATATCTTTCTGATTATATAGATGCAAAAAAAACAGAACTGTTACAATTTTTTTTGATTAAATTATTGTAATGTTTCTTTTTACATCTTTGGCAAGAAATGACCGATACCAGTAAAAACGATTTATTTGAATTTAAGAGAAGCGATCAGCCAATCTATTAATGAGGTATCCGCTTTCCACAAGTGCCTGGGAGGCAAAACTTCCGAAGAAATCGGTAACAGACTCGAACTCTTTGATAAATCCTTTTTTATCATCCTCCTCAACCATTTTCATCAATCTTTTTTGATGATTGAAAAAGGTGAGTAGAAGATCTCTACGTTCTTTATTTGCAAATACAATGTCGGCATAGAGTTCGGCATCCTGGGCAAATATCCGGCCGGTCATCATCAGTTCGGCACGGTAAATAGGACTTGAATAGTTGAGCATTTCAGCCGGTTTCAGCTCAAAATCCTTCATAAACGATCCGTGCATCAGTGCCACGAAATGGCGCAGGCCCTGCACAAGGTTCATCACGTGGTCGTGCTTGTCCGGTTCAGCTTCTATAATGCGCATGCCCCACAACTTGCATTGTTCTTTAAACCAATCAGCTTTTTCCGATTCACGGCCGGCGCAAAAAACCATCAACTGTTTGGATAGGTTTGGCACATCCGGCCCGTGCATAGGGTGCAAACCGACAACGGGGCCGGGATGGGCTTGCAGCATCGCCCTGAGTGGTTCGCTTTTGTTGCTTGTAAAGTCGGCAAGAATAGTTCCCGGTTTCAGTTTTTTTGAAATCCGGTCAATAACATCGATGGTTACATTAATTGGTACGGTAATGATCACCATATCCAGTTTTGGCGCCATCGCTTCCAGCTCATACCAGTTTCCCTTGTCGAGACTGTAGGGTATATGGCCGCTTTTTTCTGTAAACCTGCGGTATAACAGGCCCATACCGCCTTCACCGCCCACGTAGAGGATGTGCATTGGGCGTTCCGTAGCGCGCGGAAATGTTTCAGCAGATTGTGCCGCCCGGGAAGCTGCCATCACCATTCGTAAAAAATCCTCAGCCCAATCCGGATCAATTCCTCTCTTTATTGCTTTTTCCCTGAATGAATCTGTTTTTTCAATTTCACGTCGTGCTACAAATACGGGCAATTGATTCTCCACCTTTTTCTTCAATACATCCTGTACTACTTTTTTTCTCTTTTGAAGGAGGTCGAGAATCTCTTCATCGATCTGATCAATATTATTGCGCTGGTTTTCTAATTCTTTTTGATCTGTCATTCGTATTTTTCGATAATCTTTATTTCATCTGAGCACGCAGCCATAAACAGCCGGTTTTTGGCAAGACCAAAGTTAAAACTATAAACAATATATTGGTAATGCAGATGTAGATAATTCTAAGTTCACTGTCTAAACACTTATAATCAAAAACCGAAACATAAAATGAACATAGAAGAATTCAGAAATTTTTGCCTGTCATTTCCAGGAGCTGAAGAAGAATTACCGTTTGATGACAATACACTGGTTTTTAAAGTAATGGGAAAAATGTTTGCACTGTGTGATATTGATGAATTTGAAAGCATTAATCTAAAGTGTATCCCACAAAAAGCCATCGAACTGAGAGAAGCATTTCCCAATGTTGTGATTCCGGGATACCACATGAATAAAAAGCACTGGAACACAATTGAAATGAACAGCAACATTCCCGACAGCCTGATTGAGGAATGGATTTCTGAATCGTACCAGTTAGTTGTTCAAAACCTGCCTGTTTATAAACAAAAACAGATAAAGACTGAATGTAAAAAGCAGTAAGTATTCTGCTGCAAATTTCTTTCATGGTTGTCATAATTGTAGTAAAATTCATATCTTTTGGAAGCGCTACCAAACTAAATTAAATCAACCGGTTTTTGACATGGAAGATTCATTATTAATACCCGAAAAAAAGAAAGAGACCGACAAAAATTTCCCTCTCATCAATGAGCTTACAAATATGGAGCATGAACAGCTCGTATTTTGTTCTCGCCCGGAAGTTGGGCTTAAAGCAATTATTGCCATTCATGATACCACGCTCGGCCCGGCACTGGGAGGTGTGAGAATGTGGAATTACGGATCGGAAAATGAAGCCATCAAAGATGTACTGCGCCTTGCCCGGGGCATGACTTATAAATCTGCCATATCAGGGCTGAATCTTGGCGGAGGAAAAGGAGTGATTATTGGCGATTCTGCTAAAGACAAAACCGAACCATTATTCAGAGCATTTGGCCGTTATGTGGACGGACTTGCCGGCAGATACATAACCGCAGAAGATGTTGGAATGACTGAAAAGGAGATGGAGTGGATCTTTTCTGAAACAAAATATGTGGCAGGCATTCCCAAAACACTTGGCGGCAGCGGCGATCCTTCGCCGGTTACTGCTTATGGAGTATACATGGGCATGAAAGCTTCTGCTAAAAAAGCATACGGCAGCGACTCTCTCGAAGACAAAAGAATTGGTATTCAGGGAGCAGGATCTGTTGCTTCACATCTTGCCCGGTATCTTAAAAAAGAAAATGCAAAGATTTTTGTAACCGATATATTTGAAAAGAAAGCGATCAAGGTTGCGAATGAAACCGGGGCCAAAGTGATAAACCCGGATCAAATCTACAGCCTCGACATGGATATTTTCAGTCCGTGTGCTTTAGGCGGTGTTGTTAATGATGACACTATTAATCACCTTACGTGCGGAATTATAGCCGGAGGTGCTAACAATATATTGGACAATGAAAAGAAACACGGAGAGATGCTCAGGGAGCGCAATATTCTCTATGCCCCTGACTATGTCATCAACGCCGGCGGATTGATCAATGTATCGAGCGAGTTGGAAGGATACAACGAGCAGCGTGCAATGGAAAAAACTGCTCGTATCTACGACACTACCATCGATATATTTGATTATGCCGACCGGCACGGAATTACACCAAACGATGCATCCAATATTCTTGCCGAACACCGTATTCGGAATGTTGGCAGGGTAAGTACTATTTATTCATCCAAAAGCCAGCTTTCGAACAGGGAAGGAGAGATCTACTACAAAAACCGTTGTTAATTATATCCGTTCACTATGGTTCACTAACAGGAAGCAGCCCGTGGATAACGGGCTGCTTTTTTTATTCACTTTACAGATTATGGTTTAATAAAACCTTATTTTAGAGAGATGTTTCAATTTTTTGGGGATAGATTCTTCTGATGATTAAAATCAAACGAACTCCATTGTTCAAGTAAAAATTTTAACAGTTTAAAATCTTCCCCAACTCATTGATAGCATCAAATTTGGAGTTGCTAATCACAGCTACACTAAAAACCACTAACATCCGTAATTTCTGAAAGGACTGATTCGCTCTTATAGAAGGCATCCGTACAATGGTATTTAAATCAAAGCAGTCACAACTGAATGCTATGTTCTCCCTGGACCCGCAGGAGAAAAAGCTGGCTGCAGGTATGTTTATCTACAATTTTATTCTGCTGATTACGCTCTATCTGCTGAAACCGGTGCGCGATGGCCTCTTTCTTGATCAGGTTGGAGCTCACCAACTGCCGTTTGTATTTCTGCTTGCCGCCGTTATCGTCATACCTGTTTCACTTGGCTATTCGCGCTTGTCAAAACGCCTTGGAATCGGGTGGTTAATCAATATTATTACACTGTTTTTAGCTGCCAACCTGCTGGTAATCTGGTTTTCTATCCGGCTGGGTCTGCCGGTGCTGTACTATTCGTTTTATGTATGGATCAGTATTTACAGTGTTTTAATTACATCCCAATTCTGGCTGTTTGCAAATACAATTTTTGATCCGGTACAGGCAAAAAAGTTGTTTGCCTTTTTTAGCCTTGGAGCCATTGCCGGCGCATTTACCGGGGGTGAATTGACCGGAATTTTTATGGATGTGCTTCATTTAAATCCGCACACGCTGCTTCCGGTTTGTGCAGCCATATTAATTGGCACCATTCCGATCGTTAACTGGGTTTTAATTCAAAAACGTCAGCCAATTCACAAAGAAAAAACATTCAAAGAAAAACGTGAAATAATTGCTGCCCGCTCAAAGCATCCCATTTCTGATATTCTCCAGAACAAACACCTCATTCTGATTATGAGCCTGATCGGGATCTCGGTTGTTGCTACCACCATCATCGATTTTCAGTTTAAATCTGTTGTGGAAACAGCTTTTGATAACGAAGCCGAACTAACCAGTTTTATTGGCCGGTTTTACGGAAGGGTGAGCCTCATTGCCTTTTTAATTCAATTTTTTGTCGGCGCCTTTTTTACCAGGAAATACGGAGTTACCGGATCCATTCTTCTGTTGCCATTTGCACTTCTGCTAAGTTCTGCTGCATTTTTATTGATACCGGGGCTTTTTATGGCAACGATGACAAGAGGTATCGATCAGACATTTAAACACTCGATTGACCGCACTGGACGCGAATTATTGTTTATGCCTTTGGGCACACAATTAAAAAAACGGGTGAAGGTTTTTATTGATCTGTTTGTGAAACACGGCGCTCAGGGACTGGCCGGCCTGCTGCTCATTGGTCTGACCTACGGCTTGGGTCTTGGCGTAAGAAGCCTTGGTTTTGTTGTGGTGCTTTTAGTAGCAATTTGGGTTCTCATCGCCAGAAAAGCGAGTGCATCCTACGTGGAACAGTTACGAAACTCCATCAGAAAACAAATTGCAGGTAGTGACGAATCCATAACGGAACCTCCGTTACAAACATCCGAAGAAAGCGTACCCTTCGTTCCTGACTTCAGTAATTCAGATATCAGTTCCTATTTTTACGACAGTAAAACCGAAAAACAGAATCTGGACAACGACAAACCCAATTCCATTTCACCGGCGGAGTTAGCACAAACTCTTAAACCGGAAGTAAACCGGTATTCAAAATTAATCCGGATTTCTGCACTCATACGGCAAAACCATCCGGAACTTGAGGGGAATATCCTTGATTTTGTTGAATATGAAATTGATCAGCATTCCAAAAATATTTTCCGTCTGCTGAGCCTGAATCATGAACAGGAAGATATGATTCATGCACACAGGGCTATCACAGGAAGCGATCCCGTACTGCGGGCAAAAGCCGTAGAATTTATCGAAAACCTGTTTTCCTGGGAGATTCGAAAACTGATTTTCCCTGTACTCGACAATCAGACGGAAAATGGTAATTTTTCTACAAAAAACACTCCCGAATTTAAAAGCAGTGAAGAGATCCTGACTTTTTTAAGCGAAACCTACCAGGATAAGTTTGAATCGGAAATGGTCGATAAAATTGAATATTTCGCCCGAAATGATAGTGATATTTTATGACAGGCATCATATTTTAATGTCATAACCATTTACTCCTTCTATGCTTCATCAAACAACCGGCTTAAAACCTCTGCTCTGCTCTGTAATTTTTCTTTTACTTCTGTGTGCCGTTCCAGTTGTTTCTGCCACTGGGTTATCTGCCGATTCAACAGATACTACAGCCATTCCTGAAGATCATCCAAATCTTCAGCCCTATGAAACATCCTACAATTTAGCTCAGCACATCCTTGCGCTTCCATCCTACATTTTCTACTGGAGCACTCGTCCATTAGGCTGGGGGGTGCAGTATGCCGAGACGAGATATCCGCACCTTTTTGAAGGTGAAAGAGGAGACTATGGAATTTTTCCGCTGTTTGAATCAGGAAGTAAGGTAAGATTTGCTGCCGGTGCACTTCTGTTTCATCAGCATCTTTTCAGGCAAAATCATGAAGCGAGAGTCCAGTTTTTATACGGAACAGATGATTACTGGGATGTACATGCCCAATATCGGGTACCGGTTTCTCAAAGACACAACAGCGAACTTATTTTTTCCGGAAACTATGAAAGAAACCCGAGGCATCGTTTTTTTATTGAGGACAACAGGCTGTTTTATTCCGCTGAAGATGCCTCTTTTCGTATTCAATACAACAGCTCGCTTTCGGCCAGAATGCGAATGCAAAATTCAGTAACCTATTCTAATAATACCGCCAGAACCAGCAGTGCCGAGCTGCCTGATGATCCTTTTACTTTTCCCGATGAATTGAAAGGAAACTATGAAATTCTGACCTTTGGCAACCAGTTTGCCCTGGATTTCAGGCGGGGTGATATGCGCAAAGTTTCGGGCACACAATTTATTGCCGGAGCCGACTTGGCTACATCCCTGAAAAATTCAACCAGCTATCTCACTTATCATCTCGAGGCTCACCAGTTTATTCCGGTGCCATTTTTGCCTGAATCCCGCCGGATAGGAATCCGCGGCATGCTTTTAAAATCTGAGCTTTTATCCGGTGATGAGATTCCATTCTTCGATCTGCCCGCTCTGGGCGGCAGTAGAAATCTCCGCGGTTTCAGAAGCGAACGATTCCGAGGCAGTGGAGCTCTCATATTTACGGCAGAGTACCGGTATCCGATGTGGGACGTACTTGATGTGACCCTCTTTATGGATCAGGGCCAGGTTTTTAACAATTTCGATGACATCGCTTTCGATCGGTTTGAATCGAGTTACGGTTTTGGGGTGCACCTGCTCACCGCAAAAGGCCTGGCTTTCCGGGCTGAATTGGCATTCAGCAACGAAGCCACTCGCTACATCCTCAGCATCACACCAACGTTCTAACGGCTATGAATTGCAGACCTGACATGCTGTCAAAATCATCAAAAAATCGAATTCTATTTTTGAAACGGTTCAGTCCCGTTTTGGTTATTGTCCTTATTTTCTCAGTGGCTGCAATACTGGCGGTTGGCTGTTCATCGAGCAAACCGTACGCCACCGGCCCCATCAAAACTTTCGATCCCGATACAACCCGTATCCCGATGCCTTCCCGAAAAGAGCAGTTTCAGTACTGGGACCGTATTGACAACTCAACTTTCCATCAAATCGGAAAAGTTCTTGACCTGAACCGTGTTCTCCGGTTTTTCGGAAAACCGCTCGGGCTTGCTTCTCCCCGCGAGGCAGACAACGTCAACAAACTGGATGATGTACCCGAATCGAGCTGGTACACATACCGGCATTATCACAACCCGATGACCCAGGAAGAACTTGCCCGCGGCCCCAACACCGTTGAACCTGACACCTCCGGCCCCTGGTATATTTTCCAGGCAAAACTGGAAGGCGCAATGGGAGGCTTCTTTTTTGAGGATGCAAGCGGAGAACGTTTTCTCGCCAAATTTGACGGGCCGCTCTATCCCGGCCTGATGTCGTCGGTTGAAGTGATCGGTTCCCGAATTTTCTACGCCGCCGGATACACGGTTCCGGAAGCCACAGTTGCATATTTCGATCCGGAGCAGGTCTTCATCAGGCCCGGTGTAGAAATTGAAGATAACGGCGAAATGCGACCAATGACGATGGAGGACTACCGGTCAATTATTTCCGGGCAGGGCTTGTACGAGGACGGCACCATGCGTGTTTTTGCCAGCAAATTTGTTGACGGCAGGCCGCTGGGGCCGTGGCGGTTCAGGGGAACTTACCGCGATGATCCCAACGACCGTGTTGACCATGAACACCGCAGAGAATTGCGCGGAATGCGGGTCATCAGCTCCTGGGTGAACGACACCGATCGCCGCGATGCCAACTCCATGTTTGTTTACAATGACCGCGGATATATTGACCATTACGTGCAGGATTTCGGGAACATTCTCGGCGCCAACGGCCACACAATCCATCGACCCATACAAGGTCAGGCCTACCTGATTGATCCGCGTTTTATGCTGCTCAACACGGTTTCTCTCGGTACCTACGTGCCGCTTTGGGAAAAAATTGATGGTAGTTACGAATTCCCGCAGGTGGGCTATTTCCGTGCCGATGTGTTTAAACCCGGCAGGTGGGTTCCCACACATCCCAATCCCGCCTTCGAAAATATGACATTGAGAGATGCCTTCTGGGGAGCAAAAATTGTGATGAATTTCAGCGATGAGGATATTCGCACAATGGTTGAAACCGGTCTGATTTATGACGAACGTGCTGTGGATTACCTGGTTGAAACGCTGATTAAACGCCGTGATATGATCGGGCGATACTGGTTCAAGCGAATCAATCCGCTCGACCGTTTTGAAGCCGGCCTGAATGATAAAACACTCCAGATCACTTTTTCCGATTTATACATCGACGGAAATTTAAACACACCCGATTCTCACCGTTATCAATATTACATCGAAGCGGTGAACGGAGAATTTCTTGCCGAAGGTGTTACCGATGATTCATTCATTGAACTGACACTTCCAGGGCATCTGCTGAACGGCGACAATTACCAAGTAATCAAAGTAGAGCTGCACACACTCAGAAATTATGATCATTTGGGAGATCAAAAAATTGATGTTTACTTTGAAGTTGGCAGAAACCATACCCGGCTGGTTGGCATCGACCGCGACGTTTAACAACAAACGTTTCTGAATAAACCTTTCTTCAAATCTGCGTACCTTTGCAACGTTTATGGCTCAGTTTGTTGTTTGTGATAGTGAAAATCATTAGTAAAAAAGTTTGTACTTGAAATTTTGTGGACAATCTATTTGAAGTATATCACATCCCCCTCTCGAGAGGGGATATGTGAAGATGAAAGTGCGAAGCACGGTTCATCGAACGAGGGGTGTGTCCCTGAATTAGGCTACCAACCCGATTACCCACAAAGTTTTAAGTTAAACCAAAGAATAAAAGATTTACAATAGATGTCTTTGAAAGAAAAATTCAAATTTAAGGACCGTTTAATCAAAGGAATTGAAACCCGGGGACAGTTCAAAATCAGCGTGGTTAAAACAACGGATGTAGTTCAAAAAGCGAAAGAAAATCACAAATTATCGCTGCTGAATACTGTACTGCTTGGGCGAACCTTAACCGCTGCAATGCTGCTTGCATCAGAATTGAAGGGAGAGGAACGGATAAAAATTCAGCTTGAGGGCAGCGGACCTGTGGGATCCATTACCGCTGAAGCCAACCGCGTGGGTGAAGTTCGCGGATATGTTAAAAATCCTGCTGCAGAGCTGAATTACAACACAGATAATGTATCCATCGGAAATGGAATCGGGGCCGGATTTCTGACCGTATCCAAAATTCTCTACAACGAGGCCGAACCAAAGACCAGCACCATCGAAATAGTTAAGGGAGATATTCTCTCGGATATGGCTCACTACATGGCGCAATCCGAACAGGTGTTGTCTGCATTTTTGCTTGATGTGAGCCTGGAAGACAACGGAGATGTAAACCAGGCCGGTGGCATACTGATCCAGCGGCTGCCCGATGCCGATGATTCAGTGATAAAAACGCTGCAAAAGCATCTCAAAAAACTGCCTCCTGTTTCCGGGCAGCTTGAAGCGGGCCATTATATTGATAAGATTATGGAGTCGGCCACCCGCCCTTTCAAAATAAAAGAGCTCGACAGGCAGCCGGTTCATTTCTTTTGCCGATGCAATGCTGCAAGGTTTAAAAATGCTCTGACTCTCCTGAGCCTTGACGATTTAAAAGAGCTTGAAGGCAACGACCAGGAGATGGTTTGCCACTTTTGCGGAACCAGGCATATTGTTTCAAAACACGAAATCGACACGATTGTTGAAACGGCAAAAGCCAAATTGAATTGACATTTATCGTGATATCACTATTATGATTATTTTTCATTAATTCACTTAAATGAACAATTCATAGGTTTAATTCAGAAAAACCAATTCAGGAAGAAAACTATTATTGAACGCTGTTTTTTGGCTGATTGTTTGAGTAGCAAATAGTTAGCTTTTTTATTTAGTTTTTTGGTCATATAACTCAATCTAACCAAATACTATGCCGATACTCGAGAGTGCAAGCAAGCAGTTCCCGAAGTTAAAAAAGCTGCTGCGCAAAGAGATTTTAATCATGATTGGCACACTCTTCCTCCTTCTTTTTTTCTGGGGAGGAATTGAACTGCGGGATGTTTTTATGGTTGACCGCGCCCAGCAGTTTGATGAGTGGCTGCTGCTTTCCGTTCGCGATGCTGATAATCCACAAATGTTGTTTGGCCCTCATTGGGTGGATGAAGCCGTTCGTGATGTAACGGCAATGGGTGGCCCTGCCGTTCTGACATTTATTATTGTTGTTGTGATGGTCTACCTGGTTCTTCAAAAAAGCTACCGGGCCGCCACTCTTGTTTTGATAACCACACTTGGCGGATTGCTGATCAGCCTGCTGCTGAAAGATTTTTTTCTCCGTGAGCGCCCGGATATTGTTCCTGCGCTGATGGTTGAAACCTCGCCCAGCTTCCCAAGCGGACATTCGATGTTGTCTGCAATTGCCTATCTCACAATGGGGTCACTATTAACCCGATTGGAAACGAATCCTAAAGTACGTGTTTACATCATCTCTATCGCAATTTTTGTTGCTGCAATGGTGGGTATAACACGAATTTTTCTCGGTGTTCATTATCCCACAGATGTACTTGTAGGGTGGATTGTCGGGTTTTTCTGGGCATCTCTCTGCTGGTTTTTCATGTTTGCCCTTCAAGAGCAGGGAGTGGTGGAAGAAAATATTCCAACAATAGAAGAACCAGACGAGGAAATCTGATTGTAAATCAGGCTTGGTTTACACTGCAAACGAGGAGCCGCATCCGCACGATTCACTGGCGTTGGGATTGTTGAATGTGAAGCCTCGTGCATCCAGCCCGTCAGGATAGTCAATCTGAATTCCATTCAGATACATCAAATGTTTTGGGTCAATCACAATTTCAAGACCCTGGCTTTCAATGATTTTGTCTTCATCGGTTTTTATGTCAAAACCGAGTTTGTAACTCAAACCGGAACACCCGCCGCCCTCAACTGCTACACGTAAATAAAGTGAATCTTCCAAGTTTTCATTTACTTTAATTTTATTGATCTGCCGCGCCGCTCTTTCGGTAAGAACTACAGGATCGGCATCCGTATCTTTAAGCTCTGCCGAAGGCTGAACCTCTTCCGCTCCGTCAGAACCTTCATCAACCAGGGAAGCAATTACATCATCTAAATTTTCTTCGGGTAATGCCATTTAATTAAAAACTGTTTACTTGTTAGAACTTGAAAATGTGAAATAATCCGTATCGGACTTTCGAAATAATTTCAGCACATCTGCACTCACCAGGTTCACCAAAATTTTTGATGCCCTGTGTGTGGTAACATTTATGAGCTGTGAATATTTTTGAACGGTTATTTCTCCGTATTCATTCAAATAGCGGAACAGCATCTGTTCTCTTTCACCATATTCGAAAGTAACTCCATCGTCTGAATATTTCTGTTTCAAAATTTCTGTCATTTCATCACTTGCCAGAATGCTTTCATCTCTTTCACGGATAAAAACCAGCCTTTTTTTCTTTCCTTTATTATACACAGGTTTCTTTTCAGCTTCGGCAACAAACACTACCATCACATCAAAATGCCCGTTGTGCACCAGCTCAATCCTGATGGGCACTGCAGGTACGCAGCTTTCACTTGCTCCTTTCTGAAGCAAATACTCCTCTTCGTAATAGGATTTTATGCCAGTAATATTCTTATGGTCATCAACCCCAATCAGAATGGTACCGCCCTTGGTGTTGGCAAAAGCGGCAATTTCTCTGGCAATTTTTTCGGGTGACGGCACAGTTTTTTTGAATTCCAGGTATTTTCCTTCGCCCGTTTGTATGAGGTTCCGCAAATCATCCGGGGTCATTTCGGAGATGGTGATCTCACCGTTTGGCAGTATCATAACAATTATGAATTTTTTGGGAGGATATTATTCAATAATTTACTGTACGATATATTGAAGATAAGCCTTTGTTCTCATTACATAAACAAATCTTTTCGTGATCAGCAAATTCAGTAAAAGACATCAGCCGTTTCTGTTACTTTTCTTATGAATTTTTAACGAAACAGAGTACAATCTGTTGTGGCGGGAAACTCCCGGATTAAATCATGATTTCGTTTTTGGCATTACGGGTCATCAGCTCGTTAACAGCATCTTTTGGATTCATGTTTTCAAAAAGCACTTTATAAACCGCATCTGTTATGGGCATTTCTACGCCATTTTTCCTGGACCATTGCCAAACCGACTTGGCAGTTTTTACTCCTTCTGCCACCATATTCATGCCGGCTTTAATTTCTTCAAGAGTTTTACCCTTCCCGATATGATAGCCCACGTAGCGGTTCCGGCTATGCTTGCTTGTGCAGGTTACAATCAGGTCTCCCATACCGGTCAGTCCCGAAAAAGTATCCTGCGATGCTCCTAAAGTACTGCCCATTCGTTTCATTTCGTGCAGCCCCCTTGTCATCAGTGCAGCTTTGGCATTGTCTCCCAATTTAGCGCCATCTACAATACCGGCGGCAATAGCCATAATATTCTTCAGTGCTCCGCCAATTTCAGCGCCCAAAATGTCGTAGTTCAGATACACCCGAAACATCGGTGTTATAAACGTTTCCTGGATAACAGTGGCCGCCCGTTTTGAATAGGCCGATGCCACCACAGTGGTGGGTTTGAATTTACCTACTTCCTCAGCATGGCTTGGCCCGGTAAGAATGCCTATGTGATCTTCAAGAACCACGCCGTCCAGCACATCAACTAAAATTTGAGAGGGTGTCAAAAGGCTCTCTTGTTCAATACCTTTAGCAACAGAAACAATTATTTCTTCGCCGGTCAGATGGGGTTTTGTTTTGACAGCCACTTCTCTTAATGCATGAGTCGGCGTAGAAAATACAACCATTTCGGCGTCTTCAACCGCATCCTTAATTTTATGAAAAGCCTTAATAGATTCCGGCAACTTGATATCCGTTAAATATTCCGGATTGATTCCGTTTTGGTTGATGCCATCCACCACTTCTGTCTCTCTTCCCCATATAGAAACAGAATAGCCTTTTTTTCCCAATAACACCGCAATGGCGGTGCCAAAGCTGCCGGCGCCTATGATACTTATATTTTTCACGTTACACCCTGTTCTTCGTTAATTCTTCCTTTCGCTGGCTTGAAAGATTTTATCCGGTTTTCATTTCCTTCTATCAGGCGTTTGATATTTCCTTTATGCTTGATGATAATTCCCAAAGCAAGCACACTGCTCAAAAGTATCACGCTTCCGTCAATGTCCCAACCATATCCATACCGCAAGGTTAGCTGTGAAAACGGATAGATGAAAGCTCCGGTAATAGAGCCCAGGGAAACATATCTTGTGGAGAACATCATTAATAAAAATACGGCCAGGGAAATGCTGATAGAAACCGGTTCAATTCCATAAAGCATGCCGCAAGCCGTTGCCGCGCCTTTGCCTCCGCTGAATTTTGCATAAACCGGGAACATATGGCCGATTACCGCCGCAACTCCGGCAATGATCAGCATCATAGGTTCAAGATCCCAATTTGAATAGAGAACAACGGGACCGCTGCCAATATGCCAGGCAAGTTTATAAATTACAGTTGTACACAGCAGCCCCTTACCAAAATCAAAAAGCAACACTGCCGTGCCCGCTTTCCAGCCCAATATTCTAAAAGTGTTGGTAGCCCCTGCATTGCCGCTTCCGTGATCCCTGATATCGATTCCAAAAAAGAGTTTGCCCGTCCATAAAGAGCTTGGAATTGCCCCAATAAGATAACAGATAATCACTACTGTAAAAATAGACAGCATTGGAAGCGTTTTTTATGTTAGTATTTGATTAATCCCTGTTTGATTGAATATACGTTACAACCCGAAATCAAAAATATTACACATGTCTTTCTGCGTGATAGGAAGAACGCACAAGCGGCCCGCTCTCAACATGCTCAATACCAAGGGTTTCGCCAATTTCTTTATACTCTGCAAATTGATCCGGGTGAATCCATTCCACAACCGGGTGATGCATTTTGGTCGGCTGCATATACTGGCCAATGGTAAGTACATCCACGTTGTGATCAGCACAGTCTTGCATTAACCTGATAACTTCCTCCCGGGTTTCTCCCAGCCCCACCATAATGCCGGTTTTACTGCGTAATCCCTGATCTTTAACGCGCTGTAGCAGTTCAAGCGACCTCTCGTATTTTGCCTGTGGGCGTACATTCCTGTACAATCTCGGTACGGTTTCGAGGTTATGGCTAAGCACATCCGGCGGAGTATCAATTACAATTTGCAATGCATCCCAAACACCTCTGAAATCGGGAATCAGTGATTCAATCGTGACGCCCTCTATAGCTTCGCGAATTGCTCTGTGGCATTCGGCAAAAATGGGTGCGCCACCATCTTTTCTTTCATCCCTGTTCACAGAAGTCAGAACAACGTGTTTTAATTTCATTTTAGCAGCGGCATCGGCGACCCTGCGGGGTTCATCCCAATCCAGATCGCTCGGCGGCCTCCCGGTTTTAACGGCACAAAAAGAGCATGAACGGGTGCAAACATCGCCTAAAATCATAAATGTTGCTGTTCCTGCACCCCAGCATTCTCCCATATTCGGGCAGCGGGCTTCTGAACAAACGGTGTTCAGATTGTTTTTCTGGAGCGTTTCGGATACTTCCTTAAACTTTTCTCCCGATGGCAATTTAACGCGAAGCCAGTCTGGCCTGCGCTCCCCGGGATGGCTTTTTTCAATTACATCAAGTTCTTTAATCATAAAATATTACATTTACCCGTATTTCAATTTCTTTTCAGGTGGTGAAAGGTAAGAAATTTACAGATCGTGTACAGGCTTCCAATTTCGATCTGTCCAATCATTTATTTAAAAATATGTTCAATTTCGTTTTCGATTTCTGATATCTCAGAGAATGCATTTTCATCTATGACTTCAACATCAAATACCTCAGAAAAGTTTTTTAAGATCTTTTTTTTCACTTCATTGATATCCATTTCAGTATTTAAAAGTGAAGAAAGGCTGGTTACCGATTTATTTTTGATGCCGCAGGGAACGATATGATCGAAATAGCTGAGATCTGTATTTACGTTAAATGCGAATCCGTGCATAGTAACCCATCGTGAACACCGGATTCCCAGTGCGCAAATTTTTTTCCCATCAACCCATACACCGGTAAGTCCCTCAATTCGTTCGGCCTGCATACCGTAATCCTTGCAGGTTTTAATCATAACCTCTTCAAGAAACCTGAGGTATTTATGGATATCAGTAAAATACCTGTCAAGGTCCAAAATCGGGTAACCTACAATCTGGCCCGGTCCGTGATAAGTGATATCTCCGCCACGGTCTATTTCAATAAATTCGGCTTCGATTTTCGCAAGTTCTGCAGATGTCTTTAACAGGTGGGCTGCATCTCCGCTTTTCCCCAGGGTGTACACATGTGGGTGCTCCACAAAAAAAAGCAAATCGTTACGTTTTTTTTCTGAAATTTTTCCGTCTCGATATTGCTTTTTTTGTCCAATCAGAAGATTTTGAGCATACTTTTGTATTTCCCATGCGCGGCGAAAGGAAATTTGTCCAAAATCAAATACTTCAACTATATTTTTCATGAAGGGAAGATAACCAAAAAAATGAAAAATGGACCCATCCCTGAGTCCATTTCACATGTCCTGTCTCCTTCAACTACTAACGATTTTTCATCTCAATGATTAATTTCTGATCCTGAATATTACAGGGAGATTATATTGCACCCTTACCGGGCGGCCGCGCTGCATGCCGGGTTTAAACTTTGCTTGCTTAACAACCCTGATCGCCTCTTCATCGCAGCCACCACCAATTCCCCTGATGACCTGTGGATTTTCAACCTCTCCTCTTTCGTTCACAATAAACTGGACAATTACTCTTCCTTCAATATTCGCTCTCAATGCTCGCTCGGGATAGCGAACTTCTCTCTGAAGTGCCTGCAATCCGCCAATCAATTCCGGCATTTGCTCTACCAGAACAAAGAAATCATCCTCTTCTTCTTTTTCCTCCTCACGCTGTGGCGGTGGTGGAGGCATAGAAAGAGTACCGCCAAGATCCAGTTCGGCGTCAATCATGATATCTACATCATCAATGATATAATCATCTGGAACCGCCACGGGCACCGGAGGACGCGGGGGCGGAGGCGGCTGCTCTATCTGCCTTGTCTGTACAATTTCTTCCATTTCAACAGCTTCCTGTTCGTCCATGGTAATCACTTCAGCCTCACTTGCAGTTAACTCAATTCTCACAAGTGCTGTTAAAATGAGCAATGCTATAATGAGGCCGGTTTCAAGAAGAATTGTGTAGTAGTTTTGAAGGTTTGATTCCGGCCTTCTCCTAATCTCGTAGTTGGGTTTCAGTTTATTTTCGTTCATGATCGCTCACCTCTTTGCAATCTTAATTTGTTTTAAAATAATTCTTTAATGAATGTCCGGAGACCTTTTCTAAATTTAAATTACTTAAACAATGTAAATTTTTTATGTGCACTGTTTAAAAAGTGACTTAATGAAGCCTGAAAAAGCGCTTTTATAAAAAATGTCTTTATTATAAATAACGAAATTACTGATGATTAAATATGTGAAGTATTTCAAATTTGACAAATAATCTCTAACCGCATACAACCGAAAATGTCGGCTTGGAACTCTTCTCCTGATTTTCTTTTCTTATTTAGTTTCAGTTAATAAATACCACAGGTAAATTGTATTGACCTTAACCGGCCTTTGTTTAATTTCATGATTAGTTTATGTTTTTTTCTTCCATGGCCAATCATTTCACTAAATTTCTTTAGAAAAGCTTTAAAGCCTGGAATCCTCTTGCTAACTAACGTGAGTTTCCCCTGCGATCCCTCGCGAGTCGACATAAGAATGAGAAGAGGACAATGGAAGATGACAGGTAGTGTATTTAAATCCCAAAAATTAATTAGTTTTTGGGCTTTTAAGCTCAATCAACCCGCCTTAAATAAATAGAACACCATTTAACAGAATAGTAAACTCAGAATAGTTAATATCCCTCCGTAATACGGAAAATTACCGGGATATAGAACTGCACCCGCACCGGCCTTCCGCGCTGCATACCCGGCTGAAATTGTGCATTTTTCACTACCCGGATGGCTTCTTCATCGCAGCCGCCGCCAATACCTCTTATTACCTCAGGATTTTCTACCTCTCCTCTCTCATTTACAATAAACTGGACATAGACTCTTCCCTGAATATTCGATCTCAAAGCACGCTCGGGATATCTGATCTCACTTTGAATGCTCTGCAGTCCGCCTATCAGCTCGGGCATTTGTTCAACCACAACAAAGAAATCCTCCTCCTCTTCTTCCTCTTCTTGTTGCGGCGGGGGTGGTACGGCAAGATGACTGCCGAAATCTATTTCAGCGTCGATCATAATATCAACATCTTCAATGATATAATCATCCGGAACTGCCACCGGAACCGGTGGCCTGGGAGGCGGTGGTGGCTGCTCAATCTGTCTTGTCTGTACAATCTCTTCCATTTCAATCGCTTCCTGCTCATCAAGAATAATTACTTCCGTATCTGATGCGGTTAGATTAATTCTTACAAGCACAGTTATAATCAATAGTGCCAGAATCAGCCCTGATTCAAGAAGAATTGTATAGTAATTTTTCAGATTGGCTTCCGGTTTTTTTCTTTCAAAGTTGTAGATAGGATTCAGTCTTTTCTTTTTCATAACCGTCC
This sequence comes from Balneolaceae bacterium, assembly GCA_007131725.1. Classification (GTDB taxonomy): domain Bacteria; phylum Bacteroidota; class Rhodothermia; order Balneolales; family Balneolaceae; genus Rhodohalobacter. Next base: position 33,580 of record SLPZ01000096.1, on the reverse strand, counting down.
ACCTCCATCGGTATTATTAAAGACAAATGTATAAGATGTTTTATTCAGGAGAACATCTACCTAAATATAATATATGCCTTAAATATAAATTTTTTATGTGCATCCGTGATACCACCTTATACTTATCTACTACTTTGGTTATTTATTTAAAATCTTAATGGCGTAATTTTTTTAGCTATAATCTTAAATAAAGATGGTGTTAGAGCTTAACAAGAAAAGAAATCGTAAACCTGCAAAAAAGGATGGCCAGGAAGTTTATGCAAAAACATACAACTTCCTTTTCCATCGCAACTATATAAATTTTTGAGACAAGGCACCATTAATAAATTGTTATTCGTTATTTGAACAATAAACTAATGAAAGAAGGGAAAAATGGGCCCATTCCTGAGCCCATTTCACGTGTCCTGTCTCCTTCAACTACTAATGTATTTCTCTATGCAATACAATTAGTTTCTGATTCTAAAAATAACCGGCAGGTTGTATTGAACTCTTACCGGGCGGCCGCGCTGCATACCGGGTTTGAATTTTGCCTGACTTACAACCCTGATTGCTTCCTCGTCACAGCCTCCACCGATCCCTCTTATTACCTGTGGATTTTCTACCTCTCCTCTTTCATTTACAATAAACTGCACGATTACTCTTCCTTCAATATTCGCTCTAAGTGCCCGCTCTGGATAGCGTACCTGGCTTTGAAGTTCCTGTAATCCGCCTATCAGTTCAGGCATTTGTTCAACAAGAACAAAGAAATCATTTTCCTCTTCTTCCTCCTCTTCCTGCTGAGGTGGTGGCGGCATATCAAGAGTGCTTCCGAAATCCATTTCAGCGTCGATCATAATATCAACATCATCAATAATATAATCATCTGGAACCGCTACCGGAGACGGGGGCCTTGGTGGTGGAGGTGGTGTTTCAATTTGCTCGGTCTGAATGATCTCTTCCATTTCCACAGCTTCCTGCTCTTCAACAGCAATAACTTCTGTATCTGCAGCAGTTAGATCAATTCTGACAAGCACTGTTAAAATCAGTAATGCCAAAATCAGACCCACTTCAAGAAGAATTGTGTAGTAATTTCTAAGATTGGATTCAGGCCTTCTTTTTATTTCATAGTTGGGTTTCAGCCGTGTATCTTTCATGACTGTTTACCTCTCTGTTTTCGTTAATAGTAATTCAATATGATAGATCATATTTTTGGAGACATCTATCTAATATGTAAGATAGCTTTATTTTATTAAGATTTTGTGTAAAAAAAGAATTTTTCAACTGAATGCTTAAATAAAAACAAAGACTTGGCGCTTTAGTGTTATCAGAATATGATCATACTCTTCCAAGCATTTCCGCCGCAATGGTTAAGCGCTCGTTTTTTTGCTTTATTAGCGTCGGCTGCAAACTCTTTAATTATCAAGATAGCACTATTTTCAAAAAAGCGCTTCCTTATTTATCAGAATTTAAGAGGTTTTTTACTTATATAGGCAGCCTGATACCCGCAGCAAGAGCGAACTGATCAAAACCGCTGAGGAAAATTCTGGGTTCTGCATACAGCTTTAAACTGCCAAGATTATATTCAAAACCAACGCCGATCCCAAGTCCTACATCAGTATCAGATTCTGAAAAGCTGTCTTGTGGATGATCAGTTCCTGATATCCATAACTCGTCCTCAAATGAAAAATAGTGAATCCCCAGGCTGCCAATACCATAAATATTTAGAGCATCTTCATCATAAAATATGTAATTAAAATTAAAGTTTACTTCCAGAGCTGTTTCGGAAATACGTTCTTCCAACCCCATCTCAAGCTCATAAACTTCATCACCTAAAAGCCAATAAGTTATATCAGCCCCGACCCTCATTTCCGGTGAAAGATCATATGTTCCGCCAATCTGAATCCCGATCTCTTCAATGTCTAAACCATAGGTAACACCGCCACCTACCGATATTTGCGCATTTAGCTGATTGCTGAAAATCAGACATAAAGCTGCCGTAACTGTACATAGGATATATTTTTTCATATCGCCCCCATTAATTATTGTTTTGCATCACAATACCAAATGCATTAGTTGTATTGCTTCATCTTAATTTTTAAATGTGTATACGATATGAAGATTATGTAGAAATGATTAATAATTAATTACAAACTCTCTCTGTATAATTTTAAGATCTGTTTAGAATTTCAGCATGTATTGAAACTTTAAATGGCGTGAATAATAGCCAAAAAAAAGACGGGCTTTAAACCCGTCTTTTAAAAATGATTATAACTGTCTGAAAGTTTTACTTTTTTGGTTTTGTGCCAAGGTGTACGCCTTCTCCATAAGCTTCTGCGGCTGCTTCCATGATGGCCTCGCTCATGGTTGGATGAGGATGTACGGCACTAATAATTTCATGGCCGGTGGTTTCCAGGTCCCGGGCAACCACAGCTTCGGCAATCAGCTCCGTAACATGAGAGCCTATGATATGGCAGCCAAGCCACTCTCCGTATTTGGCATCAAAAATTACTTTTACAAAACCCTCTTCGTGGCCAAGCCCCGCTGCTTTACCGCTTGCAGAAAACGGAAACTTTCCAACTTTCACTTCATAACCTTCTTCTTTTGCCTGCTTTTCGGTATAACCCACAGAGGCAATCTGAGGTTCGCAATAGGTGCAGCCGGGAATATTGTTGTAATTAACTGGTGCGGGTTTTTTATCTGCAAGCATTTCTGCCAAAACCACACCTTCGTGCGAAGCCTTGTGGGCCAGCCACGGTGCGCCAATTACATCGCCGATGGCATAAATTCCTTCGGCCGCGGTTTTATAGGTTGATGTGTCTACTTTGATGGCGCCATTTTCGGTTTCCACACCGGCTTTTTCCAGTCCCATATTTTCGATGTTGCCTGTAACACCCACCGCAGAAAGCACCACATCAGCCTCCACTTCTTCAGTGCCTTTCTTGGTTTTAATGGTAACCTTTACGCCTTTGCCCTTCTTTTCAACTTTTTCCACGGAGCTTTCCGTGTAAATATTCATGCCTTTTTTCTTGTAGATCTTGGCGAGTTCTTTTCCAATATCTTCATCTTCAACCGGAACCAGCGTTTTTTGGAGTTCAACCACCGTTACTTCTGTACCGATTGCGTTGTAGAAATAAGCAAACTCCACACCAATGGCGCCTGCGCCGATCACAACCATCTTTTTAGGCTGTTTTTCGAGCTGCATGGCCCGTTCGGAATCGATGATCATTTTGCCGTCAATTTCGAGGTCTGGAAGCTGACGCGGCCGTGCTCCCGTGGCAATAATAAAATGTTTGGCTTTAACGGTTTCGGTTTCTTTGCCTTTTTCGTCCTGAACTGACAGTTCCTTATTCGACTTAAAAACACCGGTTCCGTTGATGACTTCAATACTGTTGGCTTTCATCAAAAACTGAACGCCTTTGCTCATTTTATCAGCTACTTTCCGGCTTCGCTTTATCATACCTTCAAAGTTGGCAGAAAATTCTTTTACATCCACACCGTAATCGGATGCGTGGGAAATCGACTCAAAGACTTCCGCGGAACGCAGCAGCGCTTTGGTGGGAATACATCCGATGTTAAGGCAAACTCCACCGAGAAAACGTTTTTCAACTACAGCGGTTTTAAATCCCAGTTGCGATGCCCTGATTGCAGAAACATATCCCCCGGGTCCTGTTCCAATTACACATACGTCAAATTCTTTTGCCATGATGAGTTCTTCTTTGGTTAGATCGTTTTATTTAAACTTTTTTTGGTTCCGTGAACCAATTCGAAAATATCTTTTTTAAATATTCAGTATCAGCACCGAAAGGTAAGGAATCTTGCTCAGATTTTTAAACTCAGGATATTCTCGTGAGGCCTGAATTTTTTAAAATTGAACATTCAGCTAAAAAATTAAAAATCTCCCTGATTTTTCCTTCTGAAATAATCTTTAGTTGCCTCAATAACTTTGGGAGCCAGTAAAATCGTGCCAATCATGGTGGGAATAGCCATCATGGCAAACATGCCGTCAATCAGGTTTACCACCATATCGATGGTTGTGATCGATCCCAGAAAAATGGTGAAAATGTAAAAATAATTGAAGTAGTGTTTTTTATCAGCACCCGCTAAAAAGTTCAGGCATTTTGTGCCGTAGTAAGAATAGGTAAACATTGTGGTGATGCTGAAAATGAACACGCAAATAATGAGCAGATAAAGGCCAATACCCGGAATTCCGGTTTGAAAGGCCACGGCCGTCATGGTAATGCCATCAATTTCGGGATTTAACCAGGCGCCGGTCATCAGCAGGGCCATGGCCGTCATTGTACAGATCAGAAGTGTGTCGATGGCGGGCTCCAGCATTCCTACCAGCCCCTCACGAACAGGTTCGCGGGTTTTTGCTGCTCCGTGCGCCATTGCCTCGGTTCCGATTCCCGCCTCATTCGAAAAAGCTCCCCGGCGGATTCCCATCGAAATCATATATCCGAGCGCGCCTCCAAAAGCAGATTCGTGGCTGGCATAAGCTCCCTGAAAAGCATCCGTAAAAATCAACGCCAAATAAGCAGGTGCATCAGCTATATTGATGATGATGATATATACTACGGTGAAAATATAAATCAACACCATAAGGGGTACCAGGCGGGCAGCAACATGGCCAATGCGCTTAATTCCGCCAAAAATCACAAGCGAAACCAAAAAAACCAATACCACACCCATAATCATATCGGAGAGCCGGAAACCGGTATCGGTGATAAATGATCCGGACAAAATCATGATATCGTAACCAAGCAAGGCATTTTCGGCAAGAAGTGTGTCCCGGACGATCTGGGTCAACTGATTGGCCTGGAAAATGGGCGTACAGCCAATTAATCCGGCAATGCTGAAAAAGATGGCCAGCGGTTTCCATTTTTTGCCAAGGCCTTCAACAATATAATACATCGGCCCTCCCTGTATTTTTCCGCTTGTATCCTTTCCGCGATACATGATAGAAAGCGTACAGGTAAAAAATTTGGTGGCCATACCTACAATCGCCGTAATCCACATCCAGAAAATAGCGCCGGGGCCGCCGAGGCCAAGAGCAATAGCCACCCCGCTGATGTTACCCATACCCACCGTAGCTGCCAGCGTGCTCGACAGCGCCTGGAAATGGTTGATATCACCCGGAGCATTCGGGTCCTCGTACTTCCCTGAAAGCACCTGGATTCCGTGTCTGAAGTTGCGATATGGCAGAAACCGGCTGTAGAAAAGAAAAAAGATACCGCCGCCTACAAGAAGCACAAGAAGCGGTGTGCCCCAAGCATAATTAGCAAAAGCTACAATAATCTGTTCTAATAGTTCCAGAGTCTGCCTCGCAGGTGTGTTTCGTTGAATATTATTTTATCAGGACGGTTAACCCGGATATATTACAGAGAATAAGTTTCCGCTGCCATTTTATCTTCGCCTTGGTGAGATATCCGGGTTAGCAAATAAACCGCTCCCATGATAATTATTATCCCTGTAGTAATGCAAACCGGAATTCAATCCGGATTATGCCATTTTTTGCCGAATCGTATCGGTTCGGGTGTAGTGTGCATAGTCGAGCAGCGGCGGTTCAATTCCGCTATTCTTCAAAATCAGTGCGATTTGTGCCCGGTGGTGTTGTCCGTGAATAATGAGATGATTGCAAATTTCCCAGACAGAGTTGTAATAATTCACACCTTTCGAACTTTTATATTTGATCAATTTATCCAGATCCACTTCATGGTCTCCCACAAGATCGATCCAGGCTTGATTCGCTTTTTTCGCTTTTCTTTTTAGTTCTTTGATATCATAATTTGTCCATATATCAAGATCTCCATCAGCAGAAATCTCTACTACACGTGAAAACCAGATCTTTTGAGCATTTATGACATGTGAGATCAAAGAAACACATGCCTCTTGTTCCTTAAAGGGAATGTTCTCCGTGAAAACATCCACCAGTTTGCGTGTGCTCCAAAGATCAAATACAAAAAGTTGTTGCAATTTTTGTCTTTCGTCCATATTACTTTTTTTAAAGCATTAATAATTTACATGTTAGATAGCCAAGTTATAATAGCGCGCAATACCGCTTAAAATAAACTGAACACTGATAGCAAGGGCAATGAAGCCCATTAACCGTGTCATCACGTTTAAACCGGTTGGCCCGATATATTTGGCAGAAATGGGTGCAAGCCGCAAAATACCATATGTTAATAATGACACAAGTAAAACAGCAACACCGTTAATCAGATAATCCACAAAACCATCAGCCTGTGTTGCAAAACCGATCACAACTGCAATGCTGCCCGGACCGGACAACAGAGGTAATGCAAGCGGGCTGAAAGATATATCCTCTTTTTCCTGAGCGGCAGCTTTATCTTCATCAGTTAGCTTTTTACCACCTGTTTCAGGATTCAGCATCGAATATGCAGCTCTCATGATAATCAATCCTCCCGCAATTCGAATGCCTGCAAGTGAAATTCCAAAAAAACTTAGAATAAAAGTGCCTATTAATAAAAATGTGATAAGCACACCGAACATGTACACACTGGCTCGTTTGGCTGTTTTAATTCTCTCTTTTTCATTAAACCGTTCTGTTAACGACAGAAATATCGGCATGGCCGCCAGTGGGTTCACCACCGAAAAAAGAGAAGAAAAGCTTGCAAACATCAGTGCTGCCACTCCAATGATAGCAACAGAATGCTCGGGCACCATCTCCACAAATAATTCAATCATACCCTGAAAGATAGAGATGATTTTATCAATTTTGAATGGGAATTTTGACCTGAATGTTCAAGAAAATAAATTTGTATTTTTTATGCTTCACAAGTCAAAAACCGATCTTAAAAATGAATACAAAACACGTACTGCAGCAAACCGAATCCATTATTAACGGTCCCGGAACCAAAACAGAAAAACTTCAATCAATATGTGAACTGCTCGACAGCAGCGTTGATGTGTTCGACTGGACAGGATTTTACCTGGTTGCCCCGGATGAAGAGCGGATGCTGGAACTGGGGCCATACGTTGGCGAACCTACCGACCATACCAAAATTCCTTTTGGCACCGGCATTTGCGGACAGGCTGCAGAAACACTGGATACTTTTGTGGTTCAAGACGTAAGCCAGGCAGACAATTACCTTGCCTGCAGTGTAGATGTTAAATCAGAAATTGTTGTGCCCATTATGAAGGAGGGTGAATTTGTAGGTGAGCTGGATATCGATTCGCATACCTTGAAAGCCATTACTCCCGAATTGAAGGAACTTTGCGAAGAGATCTGCCAAAAGCTGGAAAAGATTTTTTAAAAGCTTGCCAATCAATTAACCGACTTAGCATGTTTGAGCTATTGAAACGATAACTACTGTCATGTCACGCTTAAATCTTCGTAAAAAACCCGCAATGTTTCCTTATTATCATTGGCAGCATTTATAAAAATAATGTGGTTTTTGAAGAAAAACATTGCGGGTTTCACCCGTCATTTTATGGTTGACATGACACTACGCCTAAACAAGGTATAGCCAAATACAATTCGAAAATTCATTTTGCCATAAAGGGAACGCTCCGAATCAATTATTGATTGAAAAAATTTTTACAACCACTTACCAAACGTATCTTTTGTTCGTTCGTCAAAAGGATAAAATAATTTACTGAACTTCAGAATTAACATTCTTCACACCGTTATTCTTATTTTTGTGAACTTTTTTAATACCCGTTTTATCAAATCAAAAATTTTATTCCATTGAAACAAAAAGTATCAATATTCATCCCGTTAGTGCTGCTTGGTGTTTTGCTAATTGCTTCCTGTGGCAGAAACGATTCTCAATCCGATCAACCCGGTGGCCCGGGAGGATTTGGCGGTGCTGGGGGGCAGGAGACCAGCGTTGAAGTCATACCGGTTCAAACCGGCACCATTGCCGATCAGGTGAGTTCTTTTGGAACAATAAGGGCAAAAGATATCGTCGTAATCACACCGCAGGTATCAAACCGCGTTACAAGAATTCATGTTGATCTTGGTGATGAAGTAGCTCCGGGTGATGTGATGGCTGAAATTAATGACGTTCCTTTCAAAGATGCCGTCGAGCAGTCAAGAGCACAAATCCGCCAGGCACGAGCCACCCTTGAACGCGACAGCACACAGTTAAACCGGCAGCGCGAATTGTTTGAAAGAGATTTGATCAGCCGCTCCGAGTACGATGATTTCCGCACACAATATTTGAACAGCCTTGCCCAGTACGAATCGGCACGTGCTGCACTTACCCAAAACCTCGAAAACCTGGAAAACACGAAAATCACATCCCCGGTTTACGGCGTGGTACTCAGCCGGTCAATAGCTGAAGGTGATGTGGCAACAACCGGCCAGGCGGCATTTGAAGTTGCCAACCTAACAGGTTTTGAAACCAGAGTTTTTCTGCCTATGCAGGATTGGGAAGCTGTTCAGGTAGGCCAGGAAGTTTCCATGTCGCTGTCGAGCAGGGGAAGTGAAATAGCCACCGGTGTTGTATCACGAAAAAGCCCTCAATTAAATTCCACAACGGGGCTGGGTGAAATTGTTATCACACTGACGGAGGCGGGTAGTTCTATCCATCAGGGCGCACTGGTTCAAAATCGCATTATCCTGGAAACCAGGGATGACGTGGTTGTAATTCCCCGATCTGCCATTGTTGAGACGGTAGATACCTACATAGAACCGGAAACCGGAACCATAGAACTTGAGCGAACTTATTCTGCCTTTATCTCCCAGGGCGATACGGTAGCCGTGAGAAGAGATCTCGTTTTAGGAATTGAACAAGGAGACAGAATTGAAGTGGTTGATGGCCTATTTCCCGGCGACGGCCTGATTGTAACCGGCCAGAGCAATCTTGAAGATGGCGGTAAAATACGTGTTGCCGGAAGCCGGCCCGATTCACCTTCAGACAGCCGTGCTGACCGCATGCAAAATATCACTCCCGAACAGGCACAGCAGATGAGAGAACAAAATCAGCGCCAAGGGCAGGGACAGGGACGCGGCCAGCAATCTCGTCAATCCGGCAGTAATTGATAAATCAGATCTGAATGAAAAATCTCCCTAAACTCGCAGTTTCCCGCCCGATTACCTTTATGATGATCAGTATTATTCTGATCGGTTTCGGGCTTTACGGATTGAACAATCTGCGGCTCAACCTCTATCCGGACGTTTCTTTCCCGACAATTACGGTGTACAGCACCTACGAAGGTGTTGCGCCCGAAGACATCGAAACACTGGTTACCCGGCAAATCGAAGAACAGGTTGGCAGTATTTCGGGTGTCCGCCGGGTTAGATCTCTCTCCAGCCAGGGCGCTTCCGTAGTAAAATTGAATTTCAACTGGGGCACAGACCTGTTTGTAGCCGAAACAGAAGTGAGAAAACGGCTTGATATGATCCGCCGCGCCCTGCCTGATGACATAGACCAGCCCATCGTTTTCTCGTACGACCCCAATGATGAACCGGTTCTTGTTCTCGCCCTTACATCAAACACACGAAGCCCCCGCGATCTGCGAACACTGGCTACACGGCAAATTGAACAGCGCTTAGAACGAATTGAAGGAATAGCTTCTGCTGAAACCGCCGGAGGATTTGATCGCCAGATTAATGTGCGCCTCAGTAACGCCCAGATGCGTGCCTACAACCTGGATATTGAAGCAGTCTCAAACAGGCTGAGCCAGGAAAATGTGCAAGTCCCGGCCGGTGAACTCACCGAGGGAGAAACCGTTTTTTCACTCCGGACAATTGGTGATTTCCGGAATATTGAGCAGATCCGGAACAGTATTGTGTCCGTTACTGACGACGGAAACCCGATTTACCTAAAAGATGTGGCCTGGGTTGAGGATGGAATTAGCCAGCCAATCGGCAATGTGCGTGTGCAAGGCAATGATGGTGTCATTTTAAATGTCTACAAAACAAGTGACAGCAACATTGTGAATGCTGCCGGCGGTGTGACGGATGCGTTGGACGGCATCCGGGCTGTACTTCCATCAGATGTTAGCCTTGAGGTACTGACCAACCGTGCTGATTTCATCAGCATGTCCATACAAAACCTTGTTTACACAGGCCTGCAAGCCGTGGTTCTGGTTATCATCATGCTGCTGCTGTTCCTGAGAAGCGGGCGTTCATCTTTGATTGTGGCCATCACCATTCCCATCTCCATCATCGCCACATTCAGCATTATGGATTTTTCCAATGTCAGCCTCAACATTATTTCGTTGTCCGGGCTCACACTGGCAGTGGGGCTTGTGGTTGATAATGCAGTGGTTGTGCTCGAAAACATCTTCCGATTCAAAGAAGATGGCCACGACGGTAAAAACTCTGCCACATCGGGTGCGCAGGAAGTGGCTACCCCGGTAATTGTTTCTACACTAACCACACTCGTCGTATTTCTGCCCATACTTTTTGTACCGGGTATCGCCGGGCTTCTGTTCCGCGATATGGCACTCACCATTTCGTTTGCACTGATCATCTCCGTGCTGGTTGCCATCACCCTCATTCCGGTGTTAAGCTCCCGGTTTTTTGAAGCAGAATTAATTCAGGCCGACAAGAAAGATCCTGCCAGAAATCTGCTCCACAAAATTCTGGTTTGGAGACGCCAAAATGTATTTACAAGAATTTTATCTATTCCGCTGTTTCTGATTTACCTGGTTACTTGGCCGTTTTTAAAACTGTATGCCCTGACTGCCAAGCATGTAAAATCTTTCTTTTCCGATCGACTGGGCCCCTGGCTCGGCAGGCAGTTCGACCGGCTCGAAAACGGCTACAAAAAAGTTCTGGATAAAGCATTGAACAAAAGCGGCTGGGTGATTGCCGGCGCTTTTGGTTTGCTCTTTGCCTCGCTCCCGATCTTTTATCTGCTTGGAGGTGAATTCTTCCCGCAGGTTGATGAAAACTTCATCATCCTGGACATTCAGCGTGAACCCGGCGTCAGCCTAATGGAGCTTGAGCGCACCATCATCCAGGTTGAAAATATTGTGCGCGAAGAAGTGCCGGAAGTCCGGTTGGTCGTATCAGATTATGGTGATAAAATCGGTATCGAAGGCGCTGACAATCCCGGCGGAAATCATGGACGGGTGCGGGTTGAACTGGTTCCGGTATCCGACCGGCCAAGAAGCCAGATGGAAATTTCATCTGCAATTTTAGAGCGTCTGCAATTTATTCCGGGAGCCAATATCCGCGAAGTTCACGAAGATCCGCTGAGCCCGGACGGAGAAACCGGCCTGATTGTACAAATTTATGGATTTGATCAGGAAGTAAAACAAGTACTGGCCAATGCGGCTATGGAAAACATGCGCAATATCGAGGGAATCGTAAGTGTTTTCAGTTCGGCTGACCAGGGCCGGCCCGAGCTACGGGTTGAAATGGATCGAGAGCGTATTGCACGAGTTGGGATGTCTACTGCTCAGGTAGCTACTGCCCTCAGCAATTCCGTTCAGGGATCTGTTGCCACTACTTTTGTGGATCAGGGTCTGGAATTTGAGGTACTCGTAGAGGTAGATCCAATCGACCGGGCACAATCCACAGCTCTTCAGGATCTCCAGATCCGAACTCCGTCAGGCGACTGGATGCCGCTTAAAAACCTTGCCCGGATAGAACGCTACACCGGCCCTTCAAACATCCTGCGGGTAAACCAGGAACGAATGGTTGAAGTGGAAGCCGATCTTGGCAACCTGGACCTGAGAACAGCTACCGAACTTGTGAATAATCAACTGGCATCAATTGATTGGCCCGAAGGTTACCGGTATGAAATTGGCGGTTCAGCAGAAGAGCAGCAGGAATCGTTCTACTTTTTAATGATCGCATTCATTATTGCAGGAATTTTAACCTACATGGTGATGGCATCGCAGTTTGAAAGCCTTGTGGAGCCGTTCATTATCATCGTTACCATACCTCTTGCATTGACCGGTGTTCTGATGATGCTATGGTTCACCTCAACCCCGGTGAGTGTTACAGCAATGGTTGGCCTGGTTCTCCTTACCGGTATTGTGGTAAATAACGGCATCGTGATGATTGATTACATCAAAATACTGCAATCACGCGGACAGGAACGCCATACAGCCATTGTGAATGGCGCCGGAAGAAGGCTGCGGCCTATTTTAATGACGGCATTTACCACTATCCTCGCGATGGTTCCGCTGGCCCTTCAGCTTGGCGCCGGTGCTGAAACCTGGAGCCCGATGGCACGGTCGGTTATTGGCGGGTTGTTTATGTCTACACTGCTGATGTTGTTTGCCGTGCCTTGCATGTACTATGTAATCAACAGTTTTGTGGAAAAAGTTGGCTTTGATGCCGTTCACAAAGAAGATCCGCTGAAAGCCTGAGGTATGAAAGTGAAAAAATCTAAACCGGTTCGATCATGAAAAAAATTACCATCACCGAAAAAATTCTGAAACGCCCCGTTACAGCGATGATGATGTCGCTTTTGGTGATAGGATTTGGCCTGTTTTCACTTACAAATTTGAAAGTAACGCTTTATCCAACGTTCAATATCCCGGTGATGGGAATCTCGGTAAACTACTCGAATGTTGCTCCCGACGATATGCTGAGGCTTGTGGTGGAACCCATTGAGGGAGCAGTGATGGGAGTTGAAGGTGTGGAATCGCTCGATTCTAATGTGCGCCAGGGCGGGGCATTTCTGATACTTCGCCTTCAGCCGGGTACTGACATCATGGTTACAGAGCAGAAAGTGCGTGAAGCTGTTGAGCGCATCCGCCCTATTTTGCCTGATGAAGCCAATGAACCGTTCATCTTCCAGTTTGATCCGGATCGTGCACCGGTGATGCGAGTAAGTGTAGAGTCAGACGTTATGGGGCTTGATGAACTCAGACAGCTTTCTGTTGAATTTATCGAACCCAGGTTTGAACGGATACACGGCGTAGCCTCTGCAGAAACCCAGGGAGGCCTTACCCGGAATATTTATGTGGACCTTTTCCCGGAGGCACTGGCTCAGCACAACCTTCTGCCAAGCCAGGTGATTAATGCCATCCGGAGCAACAATGTACAGCAGCCCGTAGGCAGCCTGATTGCCGACCGCACAAGCTTCAGCATCCGGGCAGAATCTATGTATAAAAATGTTGAAGAAATTCAACAAACCGTAGTTTCTATGGTTGATGATGTGCCGATACGTGTGCGCGATGTTGCACTCGTTCGGGATGATTATGAGGAAATCCGGAATCTCGTTGAAATTAACGGACGCAACAGTGTTACCGTAGAAGTTCAGAAACAATCTGATGCCAATACCCTTGATGTTACCCACCAGGTAATTGCCACCATGCAGGAGTTTCAGCCAAACCTGCCATCCAGTGTTACTATGCAGGTTTTGAGCAACGAAGGCCAGTTTATCGAAGACTCCATCAGTAATCTTGCACAATCGGCCTTAATTGCCCTTACGGTGGTGGTCATCATTCTGCTCCTGTTTATGGGCGGCTGGAGAATTGCCTTTGTTGTGGCCATGAGTATTCCGGTTAGCCTCACAGCCACATTTGCTGCCATGTACGCTCTTGATATCACCCTGAACATCATCTCAATTACAGGGCTTGCACTTGCCATTGGTCTGCTGGTGGATAATTCCATTGTGGTTTCTGAAAGCATTGCTAACCAGCTCGAAAAAGGGAAGTCCCGTTTCCAGGCTGCATTAGACGGCACCAATGAAGTTGGAGGCGCGCTGCTGGGTGCTACACTAACCACAATGGCTGTGTTCATCCCAATACTCGGCCTTACCGGTTTTGCAGGCACAGTGGCAAGAGACCTTGCTCTGACCATCACGATTTCCATCGCTTTTTCATTCCTGGCTTCAATCATTCTCATCCCGGTTCTCGCTTCAATTTTACTGCAACGGGAACAGTTTTTGAAAAGAAATTATACTCTGAGCTGGATCAAGTCTCTTGAGGATAATTACATTGGAATTCTTGAATGGGTACTTGCCAGAAAATACATCGTGGCTATTGGAGTTATTGGAATCATCGTAGGCGCCAACTACCTGTTCGGAACAATTCCAAAAGAATTTTTCCCTGAAACAGACGAAGGCCAGTTTGATCTGCGTGTGGAACTGCCAGCAGGAACAAATCTCGCCACAACGGCAACTTTTCTGCGGGAATATACTCAGCGTTTACTCGAAGAACCCGAAGTAGAAACCGTTATAACCAACATTGGAAGGCGCGGCCGGAGTACGCTGACCAATGCCGGCACACTTAGCATCACTCTTGTTGATGAAAGCCGGCGTGATGAAGTAACAGCCGAACTCGCCAGCCGCTACCAGAGGCTTCTTGAAACGGATGATGACATCAATATAGAAATTGCCAACCTGGGCGGAGGCGGTGGCATCCCCACAGGACGCGGCTGGGCAGGCCGGGGAATACGAATCAGCCTTATAGGTCCGGATGTTGAAGTTCTGCAAAGGCTTACGCTGCAAATAGAAGAGGCCTTGATCGATGACCCTGAGGTTCTATCAGTCAGTAATCCGCGAACCAGGCCGGGGCCGGAACTGGTTTACGAACTGGATCGCCACAGAATCAGCCGAACAGGTATCGCTTCAACCAGCATTGCTTCAGAGCTTGGATCTCAGGCACGCGGCAACCGGGCAGGCTTTTTCCGTGAGGAAGGCCGGGAAATACCCATCCAGGTGCGTAATGTCCGCAGTCAGTTCCAAAACCGTGAAGATCTTTTTGCGCTTGAGCTAGCCCAGGTAGATGACCAGCGCATACCTGTTTTAGGATTGGGCCAGTTTCAACTGCAGGAGGGATTGAACAGAATTCAACGGCGTGACAGAGAAACCCTGCTTGATGTCAGTATCATGGTTCGCGGCGATATGGAAGTATACCAGGAACGGCTTACCGATTTTCTGGATAATGAATTTATTATGCCCGATGGTTACAGGTATGAATTTGCCGGTTCGGTATTTGCACAACAAGAGAGCGGTGCTGAAATTCTGGTTGCCCTTTTCTTTGCCCTGCTGCTGACTTATATGGTGATGGCATCCCTGTTCGAGAATCTTCGCGATCCGTTTATTGTAATGTTTTCGGTGCCGCTTGCATTTTTCGGCTCTCTGTTATTTCTCTTCATCACCAATACACCTTTGAGTGTACCTGCATATATCGGAATTGTAATTCTGATTGGAATTGTGGTGAACAACGGTATTGTTCTGCTCGATTATATCCATCAGAACACGCGCGATAAAGAAGGAGAAATTGATTATCTGGAAAAATTTCTCGAAGCCTGTAAACGCCGGATGCGGCCAATTCTGTTAACTGCATTGACAACCATCTGCTCCATGATTCCACTTGCCCTGGAAATCGGGGCCGGCTCAGAAACCTGGAGCCCGCTGGCCCGTTCGGTAATCGGCGGCCTTGCCTTTGCCACAATTCTGACACTGTTTGTAGTGCCTGCTGTTGTCATCGGTATCTCCAAGAAAAGAAGAAGCACCATCAAAAAAGCCCTGAGCAGTTAAACTGCCGGTTCAGTTTTTTGAAAAAATCCTCAGAACAAAAACTCAATCTGGCGCAAGCAGCCTGTACTGAGCGGAGTCGAACGTATCCGCTTGTGCCTTTGATGATAGTTTTACACAAGACTTAATCAAACAACCTGCCAGAGTGCCGTGCTTCTCGGCTCCTGGCAGAGTTGTGAACCATCGAAAAGGCCAAATTCACATGTTTAAGGCTGTTTGCAAACAGTGGATGTGACTGAAGTGGAACTGCGAAGATTGGCACGAGCCCCTGGGGACAGGCACCAATAGCACAAGCGACAATGGCACAAGCGGACGCTTGCGCCAGTCAGTGCAAGGCAGATAATCACCGGTTTATTGATTCTGCTTTTTACCGGCCAACGATCATATCAGAATGGGTTTTTAGTTTTCTGCCGGCAAGAGATTCCTGCACGTTAAAAATGTGGTCGCCGATTTTTTCAAGCCGAGTAATGAAATCAAGAAATACGACTCCGGCTTGTGTTGTATACACTCCCTGCTCAAGGCGCCGATAATGCATTTCTTTCATCTTATCACGGGTTTCATTTATTTCATTTTCGAGCTCAATGGCTGACTCAAGGTCAACATTACCGTTCGATAATTCCATATTTTCGCGCATCAGCTTAATTGCACTCAATATTACATCCAGATATTCACTTATCTCCATAATGGCATCTTTCGGCAGGGCAACCTCCAAGTCCATCATATCTTCAAACGTTTTTGACATTTGATAGTAAAGGTCTCCAATTCTCTCCAGATCGTTCACAATACTGTGCATAGACCGTATTCGCCGGGTTGCCTGATCAGACAGGGTTGTCGAAGAAATTCGGGTCAGATAATCAGAAACTTCCAATTCAATATTATCGGTAATCTGTTCCCGCTTTTCGATTTTCTTTAAAAACTTCTCCTGCTTTTTTTGCTTTTTAAAGAACAGCCCGGAAAAACTGTAATGCATTTTTTCGATCAGTTTGGCAAAAAGCTCTATCTCTTTGTGTGCCTGCGCAATGGAAAGTTCGGGAGACGACATCAACCCGCCGGAAATGTACTGCAGGCGGAACGCTTTGTCTGATGTTTCATCTTCTTTTTGGATACGCTCGACAAACCGGATAATTGCCGGCACAAACCCAAAAAGCAGGAGTACATTCAGAATATTGAATGTGGTGTGGAACAGAGAAATACCAAGTGTAGCAGCAGCACGTGCCTCCGGTGTATCATCAAACATGGAGCCAACATCCGGGATAAAGTTCTGCATAATGTAATCGATGCCAATCAAAAAGGGATTGATAAGCATAATCATCCATAAAACCCCGAAGGCATTGAAAATGAAATGGAACCTGGCTGCGCGTTTGGCGTGAACATTTCCGATAAGTGCTGCGATATTTGCTGTAACGGTTGTCCCGATATTTTCACCCAAAATCATGGCGGCGGCAATGGGAAAGTTAATCCATCCCTGGAAAAGCATAACCAGCGTAATGGCTGTGGCAGCAGAAGAAGATTGGGTGATAAGCGTAAGCAGGGTTCCGACTAATACGAAAATCAGCAGCGAGGCAAACCCAAAGCCGGTGAAGGAATCCAGGAAAGCAAACATTTCCGGATTTTCCTGAATGTTTGGTACTGCATCTTTGATGAATTCAAGGCCGATAAACAGTATACCGAATCCAATCATAGCCTCAGCAAGATTTCTTAGCTTTTCTTTGCCAAAGAAAAGAAACGGAAAGAACAGGCCGATTAAGCTGACTGCAATCGGGGTAATTTGCATCTGGAATCCAAATATGGAAACCATCCAGGCAGTTACCGTGGTTCCGATATTAGCTCCCATAATCACACCGGTAGATTCGATAAATGTGATAAGCCCGGCATTCACAAAACTTACCACCATCACGGTTGTGGTAGTTGAGGATTGTGTGATGGTTGTGGCGCCAAAACCCGTCAAAATTCCCCGGAACCGGCTGGTGGTCATCCCCTTCAGAATTGCCCTCAACTTGCTGCCTGCAACTTTCTGCAATCCATCACTGAAGATTTTCATTCCAAAAATGAAAATCCCCAAAGCCCCAATCAGTTGTAAAAAATCAAATAATGTATAGGACATCTATAGACAATCAAATAAAGGCAGGTCGAATAACGGCTAATTGGTTTTCAATATCGGCATATTTCTTCTTTGTTACCAAATCTTAAAAACTCTGCACTTCGTGTTTTTACAAAAATACTGTTTTTTTCATCAACTTCGAACTGAGAGCGGTACCAATATTTTTTTAATCAGTGCGAGCTAAAGCTGATTAGAATATTTATAAAGGTGAACCTAATTACTCTGCAGATTTATTCTTTTGGAGTGAACTAAAGCTGATCATTCAAAGTATTTCACACCGGTGGCAGAATAAATTATCATAACCGGCTGCCTCGTAATAAAATACATTTCTCCCTTCATCACCCGGCTTCGATAATCAAGTCATCTGATAACATTCGCGTCATGATTTAATAACATTCACATTATTAAAACTTAACACTGTTGGGGTTTCTTGTAACTGTGTTTAACACGCTAAAATAAAATTTACTTACCTCAGACAGAAAATATAATGTGTATGAGAATGAACATTGACAAACTAATCGCATGTCTGCTGATTCTGGTAACAGTATTGGCAGTAGAAAACGCAACAGCCCAGCAAACACAAAGCAGGGAATCAAATACACCGAATGAATTAAACCGAATGACTTACCTCAGCACCTCGGTGATTCAGAATACTCCATCAAATAGTGATGAACGAAGTGAAACCATAACCGGACGTGTTACCGACTCCCAAACCGGTGAGCCGCTTCCCGGTGTTAATATCATCATTCAGGGAACATCAACAGGAACAAGTACAGATGCTGATGGTGCCTTTAGACTGAATGTTGATGATACAGATATCACACTTTTTGTGACTTATATAGGATATCATCAAAAAGAAGTTGAGGTATCTGGCAGAAGTAATATTGAAATAGTGCTTGAATCGGCAGTTATTGCCGGTGACGAGTTGGTGGTTGTTGGGTATGGGGCAATGCAACGGAGTGATATCACTGGTTCTGTCTCATCGATCAACAGAAGGGATATTACAGAAATCGGATCATACTCAATGGATAATGTTCTTCAAGGACGAGCCCCCGGACTTAATATATCAGCAAGTGGGTTCAGACCTGGAGAAACTTCTTCGATTAGAATTCGAGGCACAAGATCACTAACTGCGAGCAATGAGCCATTAGTAGTTATGGATGGCATACCAATAGAAGGCGGACTGATGGAACTTAATCCAAGTGATGTAGAATCTGTAGAAATACTTAAAGATGCATCAGCAACAGCCATCTATGGTTCCAGGGGCGCAAATGGTGTCATTTTGATAAGTACCCGTCAAGGATTAGATGGGTTTCAAGTTGAATATCAAGGGCATGCAGGACCGCAATGGGTTAGTAATCGATTGGATATGATGGATGCAGAATCCTATGCTCAATTTGCAAGGGATGCCTACATAGCTCGTGATGTGATTGAAAACGGAAGGTCTTTTGAAGAAGTAGCACCCCCGTCGGATGAACAGATTTTTGATTCGTGGGCATTAGCTTCTTTACGAGACGGAAGCTCAACAGATTATCAGGATTTAATTTTTGGTAGAGGATTTCAGCAGATGCATCAATTAAGTTTGAGGGGGGGTACACAATCTACAAGATATAGCATATCAGGAACTCTTGATGAACATTTATCTCCAGTTCAAAATAATGATTATCGTAGAATAAGCGGTAGGATTAATTTAGATCATGCAATTTCTCAAAGAGTTCGTTTTGGAGTGAACACACATATAAGTAACAGTTTGCGCCATGCATCAGTAAGTTTTGCATCAGTGTTGAGAAACTCTCCAATGACGAATCCATTTGATGCAGACGGAAATATTAGAATGTTTGACGACTTAGGGGATCGAAATCCAATATTCGACATGCAAAGAGATAATAACTTAGATCAAAGAGAAAGAACCCGTGTAATTGCTTCTGTTTACTCGGAGATCGAAGTAATTCCGAATCGATTAGAGTATAGGTTGATGTTCTCACCAGATTTCCGTTTCAGAAATGATGGTCAGTATCAAAGAGATGAGCCATTTTCAACAGCAAGAGTAAATGAAAGAAGAAGCACAAATCTGTTGTATGAAAACCAGCTTAGATATACAGAGACATTATCAGGGCTGCACAGGTTCGATGTGACAGCTATGGCAAGCTATCAAACATTCGATGCACGATCATCAAGAATTGATGTGTCAGGATTACCCTATGAACACCAATTATACCATAATGTTGGAAGTGCTGAAAGAATTGATTTGTATTCATCCAGCTTAAGTGAATGGAAATTAGCTTCTTATATGTTGCGCACAAATTATGTTTATGATAACAGATACATCTTTACACTAACAGGTAGAGTAGACGGTTCTTCAAGACTGGCAGAAGGCAATGAATATGGTTTTTTTCCCTCCGGTGCCATTGCCTGGAATATTACTAACGAGTCCTTTATGCAGCAGCAAGATTTTTTCAGCAACCTGAGACTAAGATTTAGTATAGGTGAAGTTGGTAATACAGCTATTTCTCCATTCCAAACTCAAGGTCAATTAAGTTTAAATACGAATGGATATGCATTCAGTGATGAGGCAATAACATATTTCGAGCATGGTGATATACCAAATCCAGATCTATCCTGGGAACGTAGCCGAACTTACAATTTGGGGTTAGATTGGGGTATAATGAATGATCGAATTGAAGGAACTTTAGAAGTATATCAAACAGATACATTTGATTTACTAATGCAACGTCAACTTCCATTCACATCAGGATATACAAGTACTCTTGAAAATGTTGGAGAAACTCAAAATCGAGGATTTGATTTCAGTTTAAGCTCAGTTAATGTGCACACACAAAATTTTATGTGGCAAACTGATTTTAATATATCATATAACCGTAATGAAATTGTCAGTTTGTATGGAGGGTTTGAAGACGATCCTGGTAGTGGTTGGTTTATTGGTGAGCCAATTAGTGTAATTTGGTATTGGGATTGGGATGGAATTTGGCAAATGGATGAAGCCGAAGAAGCAGCCAGGTATGGTGCATTACCTGGAGATGTTAGATTTGTTGATCAAAATAATGATGGTGTTATTGATGATGAAGATCGAATAATCAGAGGCGACCCATTTCCAAATTGGATTGGAGGGTTAACGAATAGAGTTTCATTCAGAAATCTTGATTTTTCGATTTTTGTTTATGCCTCATTAGGGTCCATGCATCATACACGAATGTATTCCAATTCTTGGAACGACCCACTTTCACTCCAGTTTGTTGCAGCTCAATTTAATCAGATCAATGTGGACTACTGGATGCCTGATAATCCTTCGAATCAATATGAACGACCTCGTTTTGATTCGCAAACACGAACTAATATTCAAGCATATCATGATAGTTCATTCTTGCGTGTAAGAAATATTCAGATGGGTTATTCTTTGCCAGATAGATTTTTATCAAGAATTGGACTTAGGGAAGCCAGAATATATATGATGGTAGAAAACCCATTAACAATTACAAATTTCCCAGGTTATGACCCAGAGGGGGCAAGAAGTTTTGACCATCCAAATTACACAACTGTCTTTGGTGGCTTGCAACTCTCACTCTAAGTTGCACTGACAAATAACTAATAAAAAATTAATAACATAAAAACAAATTGAATAATGAATAAATTAAAGATATTAATTGGCTTAATTATTTTAGGAGTATTTATCCAAAGCTGTGATCTAAGCGAATCAATGAGGTCTGGCATTACAGCCGATGAATTTTATTCAACAGAGGCAGGGCTTTACGATTTGACTGTGGCTATGTATGAGCCCCTGCGACAATATTATGCTGAAGTAAGGCCGGGATTCATCATGACTTCTAAGGGTACTGACCTTTTTACATATGGTACCGGTGCCAGGCCTTATTGGGCAACTTATGATGGGATTCACCCTTCTGTACAATCCATGTCAGCTAGAGGTCCTTTCCCAGTTTGGCTGCATTTTTATAGAGGTATAAATCTTGCTAATTCCGTTATTGAACGGGCAGAAGATGTGCCAGGATTATCTGAAAGCACAAAAAATATTTGGACTGCTGAAGCAAAATTTATTCGTGCACATAATTATCATATTCTTGTTCAAACATGGGGTAATATTCATTTAACTCTTGAAGAAACCACAGGTGTTGAAACTGAAGTAAATTACGCTACAGAAGAACAAGTATGGCCACATGTTATAAGTGACCTTGAGTTTGCAGTTGCAAATTTACCGGCTGAACAGAATGAAATTGGCAGAGCTACATCAGGAGCGGCCAAACATTTATTAGCGCGTGTTCATTTAATTCAGCAAAATTGGGATGAGGCAGCTCGTTGGTCCACAGAGTTAATACAATCTGGGAAATATAGTTTGGAGGAAAGTGTATTAGGCTTGTGGGATCCATGCACATATCGTAGAGGGAATGTTTCAGACGAGACAATTTGGGCAATGACTAAAAATCAAGATACACGTCAAGGCGATACTATACATAAATCAAGAGAATATTCATCCAGAACTCGTGGCGAAGCTGGAGTTACTGCTGATTTTGCAATTGGAACACAAGTATCCAGGCATAAACCTACTGAATTCTTTATCACTGAAGTATTTGGTAACACACGTGAACATCCAGTTAATCAGTGGAATGATGAAAGATGGCAATTATTTAAAGATGTTTGGTATTTTAATGACGAAGGAGGTTTACCTGATGGAGCCGCTGTTGGGGATACAGCGCTATACTTTACTACTACTCCCGAATGGCAGGAAATGTCAAGAGAAGAAATCAATCAAATAGAACAAGAAAGAGGAGGAGGCATTAGAATTTTCAGAATTGAAGATTATACAGATCGTTTATGGGTAAGTCTTGCATATAAGTTTAGGCATTGTGATCCAGGAGGATCTCCTATTCCACATGATGGACTTCCAGTAAGAAATGAAGTTGGTGGGGGGAATCCTGATTGGTGGGGACGGACAGTAAATATGTTCCGCCTGGCAGAAACTTATCTTATTGCATCTGAAGCTCTTATGCACCTTGGAAGAACTGATGAAGCTGCAGACTATTTCAACGCGGTTAGAAAACGTGCAGAAGTACCGGGTGAGAGTATTGCACTGATTACTCCTGACAATCTTGACATAGATGCAATTTTGGATGAAAGAGCTCGTGAATTAGTTGGTGAATGGCTAAGATGGTACGATTTAAAACGTATGGGGTCAGAGATTTTTCTGGATAGAATTCGATCTCATAATCCAGATGCAGCACCTCATGTTCAAGAACATCATATGCTTCGTCCAATTCCTCAACAGCAGATTGACAGAACCACAAACGATTTTCCGCAAAACCCCGGTTACTGATCAATAATAATTAAAATTTCTCAAGCTCTTGTTATAAAAGGGCTTGAGATCATTTAATAATATTTTACTTCAAAAATAAATTGGGTTGAATACTTTCATGACAAGTAGAAAAAAGTTTATTTCAGTTATTGCAGGTGGTTCAATTCTAAGTCCCTTTATCAGTAAAAAATTTCAAAGTGGAAACACAGAAAAGAGTTTTTATAATGTTTGCACTTATGGTGCGATTGGTGATGGAGTAACACCATCAGCCGATGCTTTTCAAAAAGCTATTGATGCTGCTGAATCACAAGGTGGTGGTATTGTTTTTATTCCTCCTGGTCAATTTATTCTTGAGAAAACGCCACTTATTGGAAGTAAAATACATTTAAGGGGAAGTGGAAGATCTACAGTGTTAATTGGAGAGAGAACTGCTGATTTTAGGGGTGCTGCATTAATCAGTAATAAAGGGCAGCAAGCCAATGTTTATGAAGGAGCGGGTGACTGGAGTATCACCGATTTGGCGATAGACAGTCCTAAAACAAATGGAATTGTTGTTACACATTCCAAAAATGTATACATCTCACATATTTATGGAATTGAAGCTTATCATCATTTTATCGATACAGCCGGGCTCAACATAATCTGTGAAAATCTGTTTTTGATAGGCCATAGTGGTACGAGCACTTTTCAAATTGATTCTCTCGGTAATGCACAAACTATTTGGGATGGAAATCAAGCCGTATCGCCTAATCTGGATGGTACACAAACAAAAAATTTAATTCTAAGAAATTCAATTATTACGGCTACAGCAGGAACTGAAGGGAGCCGTCCACGACATGACACGAGCATACATTTTCACGGTGAAGTATCCGAAGGGATGTTATTTAGTGATTTGATTCTTGGGGGTGCAGAAAATGGAATATACATGGATGACGGCCTTAGTTACAGTAATATTCAAATGACGAATGTTACATCATATAATCCGGGACGGGCCATTTGGTTTGAACCAAGTACAATACGTCAAGAACGGATCTCAATAAAGGGGTTAATTCATCAGCCTGCTGTAAAATCAAATAAACTGGATGGTTACAGGGCAATTTCCATTTATGGGTCTGATCAGCTTTCATTGAATGATATTCAACTTAAAGCACCTAATGGGTTTAATTGCCTTGAGGCTGTTGAACTTGATACCTGTACAAAAGTAAATATCACCAGATTAAATGCAGAGGCAGAATTTGGTACTTGTGTTTTGATTCGAGATCAACGGGGTACTGAAAATACCCAAAGCAGGCACATTCAGATTAGTGGTTGTATGCTTGATGGTTTTGAAACCGGAATAGAATACGTAAATAATAACAGGGGTGGAGATGTCAGGCAATCGAACAACTTCTTCATAAATGTTAATAATGATGTAAAAGGCGAGCAAATTCAATCAGTTTAATTATAAAATAAAAATAAACAATAAAATTTATTTACAATATAAATCTAATTATAAATGAACTTTCAAAAAAAAATTAAATTGTCTGTATCTATTATCCTCGTATTTTCTGGCTTTTTGATAAATGCGTTTGTAGGATTTGAAGATTCAGATCAGGTAATCATTGTTGCTCACCGCGGTGCCATGACAGAAAAACCTGAAAATACACTGATTGCATTCAGACATGCAATTACGCAGGGTGCAGATATTGTTGAAATAGATCTTTGGACCAGTTCAGATGGATATCTCTTTATTCTTCACGACCCAACGCTTGATAGAACCACTAATGGAACAGGTTATGCAACGGATTATACTATTGACGAACTACAAAATTTGGATGCCGGAAGTTGGTTCGGAGAAAGATGGACTGGAGAACGTATTCCATCGTTTAAAGAAGTTCTTCAATGGGCAACTGAAGAAGATGTTATTCTACTACTTGACCTAAAAGAACAAGGACACGAATTTGCTGAGAGAGTATCAAGAGATGTTAAAATGTATGGTATTGAGGAAAATATGATTATTGGAGTTCGCACTCCAGAACAGGCTTTAGAGTTTAAAGAACTCCTTCCAAACTCATCACAGCTTGCATTTATGCGTAGTCCTGATCTCATAGAAGAGTACGCAAGAGCCGATGTAGAAATCCTAAGACTGTGGTTAAGATGGCTTGATGAGGACCCAAGATTAGCAGAAAGAGTTCGGAATACAGGAAAAAAATTAATGATAAATGGTACAACTGGCTGCCTGGATGAAACAGAGAAAATCATGTCTTTTTTTCCTGATTGGGTATTAATTGATGATGTTGAGCAATTAAAAAATTCATTGGATAAAATTTATAACTCTTATTAAATCTCTATTTAAAAAATGAAAAAATATATAAGTAAAAATTTAGCATTTTCATTGACATTTTTTCTTTTACTTTTAACATCAACAGGTAGTATCCCAGATTCAACAGAAAAAAATATCTCTGTCTCAGAAGCGAGACATCTTGTAATAGTTGTAGATGGACTTCGCCCGGATTATGTAACTCCCGAAATTATGCCAAACGTATATGCTATGGCTCAAAATGGAGTTATTGGCAAAAATTCATATGCAGTATTTCCGTCTTTTACACGTCCTAATCGTACAGCCATACCCACAGGTGTTTACCCGCATAAACATGGCATAATTAATAATAGTATGTTGCATCCGGAACTTGATGAACCTGTACACACCGGAAACTTTGATAATATGCACATGTATGCTGAAGTCTCAGGTACACCAATTATAACTACGACTACTCTTGGTGAAATTTTGGATGATCATGGAAAGAAAATTTTGGCACTTGGTCATGGTTCCTGGCTGATGAACCACAAAAATCTTGGCAAAGGATGGAAAATGGCCGGTAACTTTTCTCAACCTGATACCACAGTTCAAGCTATACTCGAAGCTGTAGGTGAAGCACCAGCTGGTGGCAGAACTTCAGAAAGAACTGCCTGGGAAGTTGATCTTTACCTTTATGATTCATTAGGGGATTCTCCTGCCGATGTAGTCTTGTTATGGCTTGGTGAAACCGATGCAGCCGGGCATGCATTTGGAGTAGGTGCACCAGAGACACTTGATGCTGTTTCTAATGTAGATAAACATATTGGTAGAATTATTCAAAAACATGAAGAACATGGGCTTTCTGATCAGGTAAACATCTTCATTACAAGCGATCATGGGTTTACACAAAGCATTGGGAATTTCAGAATTGCAGATTATGTACGAGAAGCTGGATTAGAAGGTCAGGTTGAGTTTGTGAGAAACATGGTTTATATGCCTGATTCTGATCTGGATGAAATAAAAAGGATGGTTGAAGCATTACATCGAAGTGAAGAAGTAGGAGCAGTTTATACTCGTCCTTCCAATTCCGAAGGAGATGAAGGAGTTGTTCCGGGAACCTTATCTACAGATTTAATAATGTGGACTCATGATCGAAGTCCTGAAATAATTGCATCACCTGCATGGAACAGTGAGGCAAATGAATTTGGGTGGAAAGGTACTACAACAAGAAGTGGTACTGCCACCCATGGTTCTGACAGTCCTTTTGACATGAACATAGCTTTTGTGGCACATGGACCGGATATCAAAGAAGGTATTGTGAGTTCAGTACCTACCGGTAATGTCGATTTTACACCAACAATTCTACACTTAATGGATATTGAACCGCTAAAACAAATGGATGGTCGTATAATGAAAGAAATATTGATCAATGGGCCATCATTAGATGAAATTGAGTTTGAAGAGTTAATTTCAACTGTGTCAATAGAATACGAGGATGAATTCAAATACGAATCAGAATTAGTTCGATACCGTGTTGACTCAACATATTATATAAGAAAAGCAATTACTAACAGGTATTAATCTTTTTTTTGAATATGCCATATAAACCATAAAAGAATACTTTTTCTATGTTTTTAAATAAGATTACAACTGCTATTTGCCTGCTTTTAATATCAGTGATACATATCCCTGCTTCAGCAGATCCTTTGTTAAGTAAAGAATTCATTCTGCATAAACAACCCAAACTCGTCATCGGCCTCATCGTCGACCAAATGCGGCCCGATTATATATACCGATATTGGGATCTGTATGGTGAGGGAGGCATCAAACGGCTGGCAACAGAGGGTGCGGTTTTTCGAAATGCTTATTTCAAACACCTGCAAACCTCTACGGGTCCGGGTTACGGTACATCGATGACCGGCGCATCACCCAGCGTTCACGGATTGATTGGCAATAGCTGGTATGTACGCGAACTGGATCGCACCATCAATGTGATTGAAGCTGTGGATCATGATTTTACCGGGGTTGGATCTGAAGAAGATTATGATGGCAGAAAGTGGCCGGGCAACATGCTCACCACAACAGTGGGCGATGAGCTTTTTTTGCATACCGGTGAGAGATCAAAGTCCATTGGGATCTCCCGGAAAGACCGCGGAGCCATTCTGCCCGCAGGCCATGCCGGGCAGGCCTACTGGTACGAGAGTGCAACCGGCAATTTTATTACCTCCACTTATTTCAGGGACCAGCTGCCGGGGTGGATTGAGGAGTTCAACGACAGAAATCTGCCGCAGGAATATTTGTCCGGGTCCTGGGACCCGCTCCACCCCATAGAAGAGTACGTGCAAAGCAGGCCCGACAGCAATCCCTACGAAGGCACTTTTAGTGATTTAGAAGAGTCGGTGTTTCCGGGAGACCTATCAGCTCTGGTTAATGAGTTTGAATTGACTCCAAGTATTCTGAACCTGACACCTTTTGGCGATAAGCTGCTGATTGAACTGGCTAAAACGGCTATTGAAGCTGAGCAACTTGGCCAGCGCTCTGTGCCTGACATTTTGAACATCGGGTTAAGCGCAGCAGATGCCATCGGTCATCGATTTGGGCCTGCATCCAAGCAAGTTCAGGATTACTATTTGAGGCTCGACCGATACTTTGCCGACTTTTTTGACTATCTGGACGAAATACTTGGAATGGAAAATGTACTGATTTATCTCACTTCTGATCACGGTGCGGTCTACATACCTGAGTACCTGAGCGATTTAGGAATCCCCACCGGGCACGATGGGCTGGAAGTAGGTCCGAACGATTATATAACAGGACATATAAGTGAATTTATGAAAGAAAAGTGGGGTGAAGATTTTCTGCTGACCTACAGCAATCAGAACCTCTATCTCGATCATGCTTTTATTGAAGAAGCAGGCCTCGACCTGGAGCAGGTTCGAATCGATATTAAACGGTTTGTGCTAACTCTTGATCCGGTTGGCGGTGCCATCACTGCCGATGCATTAAACCGAAACGAGTTCAGGGAAGGGATGCGTGCCAGTGCCATGCACACGTTTCACCAAAAACGTTCGGGTGATGTTATTGTTTGGCTGGAACCACATACGCGCGGAGGATCACCCGTAGGTGGAACTGGCCACGGTACCGGCTGGGTATATGATACACACGCTCCGCTTATTTTTATGGGGCTGGATATCGAAGGCGGGGATATTTTTGAAAAAGCTTATGTGTCGGACATCGCTTCCACCGTATCCGTATTTTTAAACGCACCGTTTCCGAGTGGCAATATTGGCGACCCGCTGAATGGATTGATTTACAGAAATCAATAATCTTAGAATCTTTTTATTCCGTAGCCGGAAAACTGCCGCTCCGTAAAGCAGGCAGTATTCAAATCCCGGATGACTGCTCCATCCGGGATTTTTTTTATTCAGTACCATGATTCTCTTATATGAGATTTAAGCTAAAAGAAGTAGTTCTGTGCAAAAAGTGAACTGCGTGTTAAACGTCTTGGCAGATTACGAACTTTAGACCTTGGGTTGTCAAAGTCTTTTTTAAGGGATTTTGTCTTAAATCACTATCCTTAATTGCTTTAATTTTGCAATCCAGAGCCTGAAAATTGACTTGATTTGTGATTTAAAGTGTGACTATGAATGTGGGTGGCTGAAGCCACTTGTTTTGGAGTGCTATTTGTCCGTCAGTTAAAGCTGACGGCAAATGATAATTCTCTATTGCAGTTGGTTTAGCCAACTGTAGAGCAGAAAGTAAGATGGATTGATTGGGCTTAAGTCCCATAACCCTGGTGATAAAACCTGCCAAACGTAGAATTGTTAGATCTTTATTATCCTGTCTACTAAAGTAGCATACAAATTAGCAAGGATCTATAGCTTCTCGATCATGTCACCGGTAATCAAATAAATAATCCGCTCACAGATATTGGTTACGCGGTCTCCGGTACGTTCGAGGTTGTGTGCCACCCAGATGAGATAGGTTGCGCGGGTAATGGTTCTGGGATCTTCAATCATGATGGATATCAGCTCACGAAGTACCTGGTGATATAATTCGTCTATATCATCATCCTGGCTGTTAATCAGCCTGGCTGCTTTTTCATCCTCTTTGGCGTATGCTGCAATCGATCTTTCAACCATATCAATGGCAAGTTCGGCCATCCTTGGAATGTCGATTAACGGCTTTACCAACTCGCCATTTCCAAGCTTTTGGGTAATCTTTGCCGTACCTGATGCGTAATCACCAATTCGTTCAAGTTCGGTAATGATATTCAGAATAGCGATGATTTTTCGCAAATCGGATGCAACCGGCTGCTGTGTGGCAATAATATTGATGCATTTCTCTTCAATATTTAACCGGATATCGTTGATCTTCTGATCATTTTGGCGAACTTCTTTGGCCAATTCAAGATCTTTTTCTTTCAGTGCGGTAATTGATTGTTGAATGGCTTCAGTTACCATTCCCGACATTTTTAAAAGATCATTTTCCAGATCTTTCAGGAATTCATCAATAGCTTTTCGCATGGCTGTTTAACTTTACGATTTTATGTGTAATATTGAGATGGAAAGCAGAGCTCTTCGATATAAAACCCTATCCAAAACGTCCGGTTAAATATTCTTCTGTCTTCTTTTCTTTCGGTTTTGTGAAAATATTCCGGGTATCGCCCATTTCAACCAGGTCGCCTACATAGAAAAAAGCAGTTTTGTCGGATACCCTGGCTGCCTGCTGCATATTATGCGTTATAATGATGATTGTCACGTCATTCTTCAGTGTGTGAATTAATTCTTCGATCCGGGTGGTTGCCTGCGGGTCGAGAGAACTTGTGGGTTCGTCCATCAGCAGAACTTCCGGCTCTACGGCAAGTGCTCTCGCAATGGAGAGGCGCTGCTGCTGGCCGCCGGAAAGGCTGACACCAGAATCGTTAAGGCGGTCTTTCACCTCATCAAACAGAGCTGCTTGTGTCAGTGCTTTTTCACATACATCCTGCAGCAGTGATTTTTTCCGGATGCCAACCAGTTTAAGGCCTGCAACAACATTGTCATAAATTGACATAGTTGGAAACGGCGTCGGCTTCTGAAATACCATCCCGATTTTTCTTCGGATAATGACCGGGTTTACATCTTCATCGTAAATATTTTTGTTATCCAACAATACTTCTCCGGTAACTTTGGCAATGCGCGTCATGTCGTGCATACGGTTTAATGCCCTTAGAAACGTTGTTTTTCCGCATCCTGACGGGCCTATGAGCGCGGTCACTTTATTGTCATAAATCGGGATTGAAACATCTTTAATGCCGGTTGATTTGCCGTACATTACCGTTAGATTTTTGGTTTCCATTCGTATTTTCATATCAGAAGCCGTTGATTTCACTCCATTAAATTGAAACTCTGATGAGGTGTCAATAATGGATGTTAGAGATTTCTCTTTTGTTAAATTTTCCATCATCATTTTAATTCGTCTGAAATTTCTTTCTTGTAAGCAAACGGGCGCCAACAAAACAGACTATTACAAACAATAGCAGTACAATGGCCGCCGCCCAGCCCATGCTGTGCCACTCGCTGTAGGGGCTTATTGCCAGGCTGTAGAGCCGCTGAGGCAGTGTATCAACCGGCTCAAAAATGAAGCCAAGCCAGTTGTTTGGCAGATAATTGTTTCCGAAAGAGGTAAAAAGCAAAGGTGCAGCCTCTCCCGCAGCACGGGCAAAGCCGATCAGTATTCCCGTTACAAGTCCGGTTTTTGCGGCTGGCATCACCGTAGAAAGAACAACCCTCCATCTCGGAAGGCCAATTGCAAGCCCCGCTTCCCTGAGCGACCAGGGGATCGACATCAATGCACTTTCGGTAGTTCGCGCAATGATTGGAATCATCACAAATGCAAGGGCAACTGCACCTGCAAAGCCGGAAAAAGTGCCCATCGGCTTTACGATCAAAACGAAAGCGAACAGCCCCTTCAAAATCGCCGGCATTCCGTTTAGAGTATCGTTCATGATGCGCAGAGTGGGATTCAGCACATGATCCGGGTATTCTGAAAGCATAATTCCCGCCCCTATTCCTATTGGAACGGCAAGTGCCAGTGCCATAAAGTCTACCACCACGGTTCCCAGGATGGTATGAACCAGCCCTGTTGGCCGCCCCTGGATGGCCCGTGAGGGAGAGCCCAGTTCTTCGGTAAAAAATTCCCAGTTAATTGCGCTGATTCCGTGCACAACCACATGCACAATGATAATGATGAGCGGCAGCAGCACTAAAACCGTACTGATTATAATGATGCTCTCCATCACCTTGTCGCGGATATTTCTGTATCTCAAAGTTTTCATACCACTTTACCTGCAGTTATCGAGTATTTTCGGGTGATGTAGGCCGCGGCTAAGTTCACTACAAGTGCCAGAATAAACAGGTAGAAACCGATCAGCATCAGGCTGGATAGGTGAAGGCTCTCAACGGCTTCACGGAATTCATTCACAATTACGGAGGGCATGGTGGCTCCTGCTCCAAAAATGGAAAACGGAAGAGTGTTTTTATTTCCGATCAGCATGGCTACGGCCATGGTTTCGCCAATAGCCCGGCCAAGTGATAAAATGGCTCCTGCCAGAATTCCGCCCCGTGCATAAGGCAAAACAGCCATCCGGATCACTTCCCATCGGGTGGCTCCCAGTGCCCTGGCCGCCTCGCGCTGCTCTTTCGGCACCGACTCAATAGCGTCTTTTGTGAGAGCGGTTGTATAGGGAATGATCATCAGCGACAGAACGATGGTTGCAGTAGTCATGCCATACCCGATTGGGCTCCCCAAAATAGGAAGAAGGCCCGGATCATTTACATCTGCCCACATGAAAATGGGCATATAAACCGCATCCCGCATCCAGGGTGCCAGGACAAAAATTCCCCAGATACCTATCACTACACTGGGCACGGCGGCAATGAGCTGCACCAGGTTATCGATGATATTTGACAGCCATTTCGGCGCATATTCTGCCGATACTACCGCTACGGCGATTGCAGGAAACAGTGAAATTGCCAAAGCTATGATGCTTGTTACCAGCGTACCGAACAAAAACGGCCAGGTACCGAATTGAAGCTGAACGGCCGGATCCCAGGTTCTGCCGCTTAAAAATTGAAAAAAACCAAATTCACGTAGTGCCTGGCTTCCTTCTCCATACAGCACCCATGCCATACCAAAAGCAAGCATAATGATAGCTGAACCCAGGAGCACAACTACCGTCATGAAAATTCTGTCGCCAAGCCAGCGGTAAATGGCATGGGTAGGTTTTTGGATCAGCTCCTTCAACGAAGCATCTTTCTCTGATTCATTCATTCGCGTATTGACATCTTTTTGATTCGCTCAAATAATACTACTTCACTTCCAATGTGCTGTTACAGCCGGATACTATTAGATTATGTTTTGTTCTTCGAGTAATTTCCGGCCTATTTCCTCTCCATTCCATTTAAGCTGCCGAATCATATCCAGGCTTCTTTCTTGTGCTGAATCCGAAATACGGGCATAACCGAGCGGCTCAGACAGTTCCTGCCCATCTGTTACAGCCCAGATAATAAACTTCACAAGCTCTTCAGCGGCTCTTCTGTTGCTGATGGCATTGTTGCTTTCGAGGTTTTCGTAAACAAGCATCCAGGCAAAACCGGCAATCGGGTAACCGTATTCGGCAGGCGTATTCGTAAATAAAATCCGGGTATCTTCCGGTAGTTCTATGTTTGCGGCCTCGGTTGTTGCTTCAAAGCTCGGCTCGATCACATTTCCGGACTGGTTGATGACATATCCGAAACTCATGTTGTTGAGAAGAGCATACGAAAGGCTGTTGTAGCCTATGGCGCCCGGAGTATTCAACACTGCACCTGCCACGCCTTCATTTCCATTTCCGCCAATTCCCGTAGGCCAGTTTACACTTGTGGCATAACCCACGCGCTCTCTCCATTCATCAGACACTCTGCTGAGATAATTCGTCCAGATATTTGTAGTACCCGAACCGTCAGACCTATGAACAACGGTTATTGATGTGTTGGGGAAATTTGCATCCGGGTTTAGTTCGGCTATTTTCGGATCATTCCATCGCGTTACTCGGCCCATGAATATTTCTACAAGCAACTCACCGCTGAAAACCAGCCCTTTTTCTATTCCGGGCACATTATAAGTCGGCACCACATCTGCCAGTGTAATTGGGATATTAAACGCCTTTCCACCCGTGGATTCTTCAACATTCTGCATTACTTCTTCAGAAAGAAAGGCTTCAGTCATACCAAACATCACGGTTTGCTCAACAAACTGGCGCACCCCGCCGCCTGAACCGATAGATTGATAGTTGATGGTAACCCTTCGGTTAGTTAAATCACGATAATCATCGGCCATTGCTGTGATTAACGGAGCCGGGAATGTTGCGCCCGCTCCGAGGATACCCATTCTTTCTCCAGAAGCAGAGCCTTGTCCGGGAATTCCCTGGCTGTCTCGATCACCATTACCGCCGCAGGCAG
>SLPZ01000239.1 GCA_007131725.1 Balneolaceae bacterium | reverse complement strand
TAACCAAAAAAAGAAAATCATGTTACGATTAAAAGTTGTTGCAGCCATTATTCCTTTTCTGTTTTTATACACACAGTTGGTTCATTCTCAAAATCAAAATGTGGATTGGGACCCTGTTTTAACCGAA
This sequence comes from Balneolaceae bacterium, assembly GCA_007131725.1. Lineage (GTDB taxonomy): Bacteria > Bacteroidota > Rhodothermia > Balneolales > Balneolaceae > Rhodohalobacter. The sequence continues at coordinate 2,627 of SLPZ01000239.1, read as the reverse complement.
GACTGGACGCCGGTTGATGATTCGGTATCAACCACGGGTTATTTTGGTGAACCGCCGTCGGATGCGATCATTTTGTTCGATGGAACCGACCTGTCACACTGGGAAGCAGCTCCCGGATATTTTGCTTCGATGGATGGTGTGCCGGATTACATCAAAGAAGTACAAAAGCACACCGGCCCGGCTCCCTGGACGTTAGAAGATGGTGTGATGACCGTTGTGCCGGGATCAGGCAACATCAAAACAAAAATGGGGTTTACCGATTTTCAACTGCACATTGAATGGAAAACACCATCAGAAATAGATGGCGACGGACAGGGACGCGGAAACAGCGGGGTATTCTTGCAGGGTTTGTACGAAATCCAGGTGCTCGATTCCTGGCAAAATCCAACCTATCCCAACGGCCAGGCTGGTTCCGTTTATAAGCAAACCGCGCCTATGGTAAATGCAAGCCGGCCACCCGGCGAATGGCAGAGCTACGACATCTACTATTACGCTCCAAGGTTTGATGATGATGGAAAACTGATCCGCCCGGCCTATGTTACGGTAATACACAACGGCGTTCTGATTCATCACAATCAAAAAATTGAGGGGCCAACTTGCTATATCGGATTGTCTCATTATGAACCACATCCCAAAAAAATGCCAATTGGCTTGCAGGATCACGGAGATTATGTGAGCTTCAGAAATATCTGGATCCGCGAATTATAAGCTCTGATAGTGGTGCGGCATAATAGTATGTGTTAGAACCTTCAAGCGTTCCCGACAGATGTCGGGATCCTTGAAGCGTTCTTTTGACGGCTACAGTACCGCTTGCCACACCACGAAATTATCCTATCATCCCGCTTTTTGTTTAAAAAATCATTATCAAGAGTTACCTTCATCAGTTCTGATGATAATTTAGCGTCAGTTCGGCATAAGAATTAATTGAAAAATGTCCCCCTTTTCCCACAGGGATCCTTAGGGAGAAAGTGGGCAATGGGGGATGACAGATGGTGAATTTAAACCCAAACAATGAATAATTAGATCAATCAACGCTCATCGGTTCATCCCCCTCGGCTCTTGCGAGCCTTTCCCCCCCTTCAAAGGGGGAAAATTAAAGTCTTCATACTTTTATCTAACTCAGGTTAATTTATTAAATGATCTATGATTAAAAAGCTGATTAAAGTTCCCTTTCTTTTATTACTCTTTTGTGCAAGCACGCCGGAAATCTCAACTGCCCAGCAGGGTATTCTTCCCCAGGATTATTATAAAACCGTATTTTTGAGCCAGACGGAGATTTCTCCCGGCGGTGATTATGTGGCTTTCACCAAAACGGTCATCAAAGAAGATGAAAATTCCCGCCACAGCGAAGTATGGCTGCAAAAACTGTCGGATGGCCGCCCTGTTGGTGAGCCGTTCCGTTTTACCGATCCATCTGTTCAATCTTCAAATCCGCGCTGGTCGCCGGACGGAAAGCTTCTGGGTATTCAATCCCGGCGGGATGATGACAAGTCCGTTCGGTTTATACGTGTAACCGCTCCGGGCGGAGAAGCTTTTACGATTGAAGGGGTTGAAGGGGCGCCGGTATGGTCACCTGACGGTTCAACCATTGCATTTATCAGTGAACCGGACTCCGATGAAGAACGCCCCGAAAGAGCCGGCTGGATTTCACCGGAAGCCATCACCCAAACTCTCGACTCCACCCGGTTTGATGGCCGTGTGATTACCCACATGCAATACAAGCGCGATGGAACATCGAGCTGGCTGCCACATCCATCCACAGAAAAGAAACGGCAGATTCATATAGTTTCGGCAGATTGCGGCGAAGCGGAAATGATCACAGATCTGCCATTTCACACCGGTGATATTGAGTGGTCAGAAGACGGCCGGGTAATCTATTTTTCAGGCGATCCTCTCGAAGATGATGAGCACAACACAGATTTCACCAGAAATCTGTATTCAATAGATATTGAAACGCGCGAATGGTCGAAATTGCTGGAGATGGATGGAAATCAAAGTTCACCAAGACTCTCTCCGGACGGCCGTTTTCTTGCCTTTCAGCATACACTGCAGCGAGGCGCTGAGACCGATGTTTACATCGTGTCATTAGGACGGGATGGAACTCCGGACGGTACTCCGCTGAACCTGACCGAAAACTGGGACTTGCAGCCCGGCGGAATTCACTGGAGTGCTGACGGAAACCGGGTGCGTTTTTTTGCGCAGATTCGGGGAAATGCACATCTGTTTGAGGTGAACCGAACCGGCGGAGATGTACGCCAGATTACAGAAGGTGGGCGGCGGCTGTCATCCTTTTCTGTGACAGATGATGGAAATTATATGGCGTACACTGCAACCGATGCCGTTACACCGGCCGAAGTGTTTGTTTCCCGTTCGGATGGAAGCAGTGAAGTGCAGCTCACAAATTTTAATTCCGGCTGGATGGCTGACCGGGTAATCAATCCCGCCGAGCCTGTTTATTGGACGGTTGAAGACGGAACCGAAATTCAGGGATGGGTCATCAAACCTGTGGGTTATGAAGAGGGGAGTTCCTATCCGCTGGTGATGAAAATCCACGGCGGGCCGCACCAGGCTTACGGCAACACATGGTTTCAGGCATTTCACACCCTGTCTGCCTCGGGCATGTTTGT
>SLPZ01000067.1 GCA_007131725.1 Balneolaceae bacterium | reverse complement strand
TACCTCTACCGGCGAAACAAAGGATTTTGAAGAGGTGCAGGGTTTTAGTTTTTCTAACGACGGAAAGTGGGCGCTAATTCGCCATCACCAGAGTGAGGATGTGGAGAAGGGAAATTTTGATAATCCGCATATCGGCTCGCCGGTTCGGCTGGTTGAGCTGGATTCCGGCAACAGCCGTTTGATTCCGTTTGTGAATGAGGCTTCCATCGACAGTACATCAAGCTATCTCGCTTATGCCACGGTGGATACGACCGGTGAGGAAAACGGTTTTTTTGCGATCCGGCTGGATGAAGATCACACCGAACAGAAAAAAGTGATGGGAGAGGAGTCTGGTTACTACACAAATCTGACCTGGGATCACAAAAACGGACGCATTGCATTTACTGCCGCCCTACTCGATACGGCAAACAGCTACCGGCCGGAGGATGCCTCGCTCGTTGTTTGGGATGCTTTTGACGGCGAACCGCAAACCTGGCTGACACCCGATGATGTGGAGGAGGGATATCGCCTGCGCTCCCGAAATAACCTGACCTGGAGCTATGACAGCGAAAGGCTTTTTTATGGGGTGAAGGCCGCCGAAATGGTAGCACTCGATGAGCGGGATACCGAGGCTGATTCGCTCACTGCAGAGAATCTCTACGATCCCGAACGCATACTTGCCGATGTACAAGGCAAGGTATGGCACTGGGATGATCCGCTGGTGAAAACTCATGAAAAGCAGACCTTTAATGACCGGAAAAATCATCTCTACACCGCTGTTTACCAAATCGATGAAGGGAGGAGTGTACAGCTTGCCACCAAAGATATGCCTGATTTGACTGTCAGCCATAACACGGGCAAACTTCTGGGGTCTTCCGATCTGCCATATCGGAAACTGATTACATGGGATGGATGGTATCGCGATTATTACCTGGTGGATCTGGAAACGGGAGAAACTGACCGGTTCCTGGAAAAACAGCGATTTGGCGCCGCACTATCTCCGAATGGAAAATTTGCAGCATGGTTTGATGGCGATGACTGGCAGCTTAAATCCACCGAAACTGGTGTGATAAGAAATCTGACCGAAACCATTGATGTACCGTTTGCCAACGAAGATAACGACCGCCCGATGCCATCGCCTTCATACGGCATCGCGGGCTGGATGGATAACGATGAAGCCGTTCTGATTTATGACAAATACGATATCTGGCAGTTTGATACATCAAACGGGGAGCACCTGAACCTGACCGACGGACAGGGACGGGATGAACAGCGAATTTTTCGAATCCGTGACCTGAACCCGGATGAGGAGACATTTGCACCTGGTGAACGCCTGCTGCTCACCATGTATCACGACTGGGACAAAAATTTCGGTTTTTATGAAGGCAGAATCGGCCGGGAAGGAGTGAGCCGCGTTCTGGAAGATGACAAACGGTTTACCATCACGGCACTGGCTGAGGATGATGATGCCATTCTGTTCAGCCAGGAAACCTACACCGAGTATCCTAATCTCTGGATGGCAGCCGACCGGAGTTTCAGGAACCCGGTTAAAATCTCCCACCTGCATGAAGACCTGACCGACCGGTTTGCATGGGGACACGCTGAGCTGGTGGAGTGGCTGAATATGGACGGACGCACCGTGCAGGGAATTTTGTACTATCCGGGCGATTATGATCCTGAGAAACGCTACCCGGTGTTTGTTTACTATTATGAACGGTTTTCGCAGCGGCTGCATGAGTTCATTATTCCGGAAACTAACCACCGCCCCAATATTGCTCAATATACGAGCGATGGCTATGCGGTTTTTCTGCCCGATATCTGGTTTGATGTGCCGATTCCCGGCTACTCGGCCACCAAAAACCTGGTGCCAGGTGTGAAGAAACTGGTAGAAATGGGGGTTGCCGATCCTGACGCAATCGGCCTGCACGGACATTCCTGGAGCGGGTATCTGACGGCACAGGTGGTTACTCAAACCGATATTTTTGCGGCGGCGATTGCGGGTGCACCCGTGGGCAATATGACCAGCGCCTACAGCGGAATACGCTGGGGAACCGGCCTTGCACGGCAGTTTCAGTACGAACAAACACAGAGCCGTCTGGGTGTGAGTATGTGGGAGAACCTGAGCCCTTATATCGAAAATTCACCCGTCTTTTTTGCCGACCGTATCAATACACCGCTGATGATTCAGCACGGCGATGCCGATGAAGCGGTGCCCTGGTACCAGTCGATTGAGCTTTATCTTGCGCTGAGAAGGCTGGGGAAAGAGTCGGTATTTTTGCATTACTACGATGAGCCTCATCACCTGCGGCAGCTTGCCAACCGGCTCGATTACGCCATCAAAATGAAAGAGTACATGGACCACTACCTGAAAGGAAAACCCGCTCCCGCCTGGATTACAGACGGAGTGCCCTATGAAGAGTAGTCCCGAAATTGATGTTTTTGTAAGTCGAGGTTTGATTTAGTATTTCATAGGTAAAAAAATCTTTTAAACTAACCTGAGTTCGATATAAGATTGAAGGCTTTAAAAGTCCCCCTTCGAAGGGGGGAAAGGCTCCTAAGAGCCGAGGGGGATGACCCTTTGAGCGTTGATTTGACTCAAATATTCATTATTGGGTTTAAATTCTCTAACTATCATCCCCCATTGCCCCCTTCAAAGGGCTGACATTACCCGAAAATATTTTAATAAAATAGTTATCTTATTGCAAACAATAACGATAACCTGTTATTACATAAAATGGACCATCTAACTTCTAAACTTGTTCAAAAAATGGTTAAG
>SLPZ01000093.1 GCA_007131725.1 Balneolaceae bacterium | reverse complement strand
TTCCATCTCACGATGGACACCCTTGCCAATAACTATAAGATTCCGGTCATTACGGCTCTTTCGGGACTTGAGACTTCCACCTCCACCCGTTAGACATACGGCATGCCCGGCACACCAAACACCGCCAGCTCCAGCTGGTCGCTACTTCTTTGAGTTGCCCTTTCTGCTTCAAGGTGTCTGCAACCTTCGAAAACGCCTCACCATTACAATAACTGATGATGCAATTGTCAACTTTGACGACTTCTAACCTGGAAAGTATTTCTTTTCGCTGGACCTATTCGTGCCCATTAAGTATGATTTGAATACCAAAGGGCGGATGATCACACATGCGGATGGTGAGGTGTCCCCAGGCTCGGTCCATGAATAGAAATAATAATGGTTTACCAGGGAAAAGATTTTTTCTTGCGCTAATCAATCGACCCATTCTCAAATTGTTTAACTTCCCACAACCACGCGAGAGCTCTGGAGACAAACACCGCAAAGATCCCCTCAAAATCCGGGTCTTTGGGAATCATCTCCTCAGCCGCCTGATGCTTGCGTTCTCTGGTTTTAAAGTGCACAAAAGGGATTCCCTTGCTTTTGCACAAGGCTAACCCGCTTTTCTCACAAAATATTAAGATGGGTCATTCTCTTTGATTTTTGACAGGGATTTTTATCTGTGGTTTGCTGGATGGTTGTTACCTGAATTCTTTCCACCTGAGCTGGGTTCATTATCGGTGAATTTTGGGTAAATGCCCTTGGGTTTTGTACCAACAGAATATAGCTCTCCCAGGGTTGTTGGGAGAAAGGTTACAAATTTACAAAGGTGCAGCTGTTTATCCGCCCGATGGCTCCCATCTCCGGCGGATATTGCCCACGACCTGACCTATGGTCTGCTTCCATGGGTACCCACTGCTTAGTGATATATACACCCGTCGCATGCTCACCCGAACCTGCCCGCCGATCTTCAGTAGTTTTCCCCGAATGCTGTGGCACTGCGCTCGTGCCCACTGCGTACCGGCCAGCCCGAGGCGGCGCAGTTCGCTCACCAGCCAATAGGCGACCGAAGAAAATCACAAACGGAGCTGATTGGCAGCCATTCGCATGTAGGAGGTGAGATCGGCAAACAGATACAACTGCTGCTCTTTGATGCGATTTTCGGCTTCTCCACGAGCGCACTAGAACTCCTCATACAAGCAGCGTTTGTCCATGTCCTCGGCCGACAGGGAGCTAACCACAAACCGGGGGTTGGCTCCTTTGCTGCCATGCTCAGTCTTGCCAATCACCCGTCGGCGACGGCTCCAGGAATCCAGTGTCTGATAGAAAAACTCGGCGAATACCCTTTCGGATTTCCCACTTTGCTCGTGTAGCTGCCGGGCGGCCCGAGCCTGTTTGGCGATGGCTTGCCTTAACCGCGAATTTTTGGCCAGCCCAAATACAAAGTCTACTTCGTTAGACTCACACCAGCTCATCAGCTCCTCGCGGGCAAATCCGGAGTCGGCCGGCAGGATGATGGCAATACCTGGCCAGGTTTGACGCAGTTGCTCAACAATCTGAGCCACCGCATCGCTACTGCCAGCCGATGTGTCGATATTCGAACGGCGAAGTTCGGCCCACAGTAAGTGATCACCGGCAAAAATATACAACGGCAGATAGCAGTAGTGATCATAGTAGCCGTGGAAGAAGGCTCCCTGTTGCCCGTCATGCAAACGATCATCGGTGGCATCCAGATCCAAAACAATCAGCCCGGGAGGATCGCTGCGGTGAGTGTCGATGTACCAGTTGGTAAACAGCCGGTGGATCGCCTGCTCGTCAAGATCGATCTTATGGTAACGATCCGAGCCGTCCGTCTGCCTGGCAATGCTGACTTCCAGACGGTTGAGGGTGCTTTTGCCAGCCGCAGACTCGCTGGCTGGATGGGCTTTGCCTGCCAACAGACCCCACATCGGATCATCTCGCAGCTGGTCATGGTCGTTCAGATCCTCATAACCACAGGCAATACCCAGAATCCGCTAGCGAATCAACTCTTCAAGGCTATGATCGATGTAACTCGGGTGGCGGTAATCGGTAAAGCAATCAGCCAGATCACACAAAAAACCTGTACGAGCCTCCACCTCTCGAAGCAGCAGAGCACCGGCGTCTGAGGTAATCTGTCCGCCCCGGAAATCAGTAACCACCCGACGGTTGAAGGCTGGTTGAAACTCGAACTGGACTTGACAATCTTTTCTATACACTGTAGGCATCAAGTTCCTCCTTGTTTTGATTCAAGTTATTGAACACCAATAAGATAAGGAATCTGGTGCTTTTTTTGTGAGAAATCCGAGCTAGCACACGCCGGCTTATCCGGCCTGCAAATCGCATTAACCTATTTGTAGTAAGCCCGGGTTCATCGCCCTTGTACAAGCGCCTCCATCACGTGCGAAATCCTCCCGGGATGTGCAACATCAGACAATACGCAATTAACACGATCCGGTCTATACAATCGTACCGACCTACTAGAAGGGTCGTATAGTGAAAGCAAAATTGATGATTAAAGTTCATAGCTTTAGTGGAACAGGTTTACATTGATTGATGAAGTGTAAATTCCCCCAAAGAGGCTTTTTTTCAAGTCTTGTCTTGAAAAAATGTACAAACATAGCTATCACTAACAGCAAATTTTTTGAAAAAATAATTCTCTTTGCTTGTCACCACCCTATTGACAGCCTCAAAAACGTTATTCATATTACGAAAAAAAGATGCGGTGAAGATAGCAAGATACATATTGCCGGTGTTCTCCATTTCTGCAATGCTTCTATTCGCACAGTGCGATAAAGGGCTTGAACCTCCGGATGAAGACCTGATCCCGCCCGGTGTCATTCAGGGCACAATAACTTATTCCGGTGAATGGCCGTCACAACAGTCATTGGTTGATTTAAGATTTGTACCGCTGACCTTTGTGCCCTCTACCGCATTTGATATTTTTTCTGACCTGGACAATCTCAGGTTCAGCAACCGCCTGCAATATTTTGTTGAAGAGGATTCCTTCAAAGTTACGGATGTGCGCAGCGGACTCTATGTTTATAACATCATAGCTCATCAATTTGGAAATAACATATTGGCAGACTGGCAGCCGGTAGGAGTTTATACTGAAAACGACGGTTTAATCCGGGTTGAAGGAGACACTACCACCATCCACATCCACGTGGATTTTGACAACCTTCCGCCATTTCCACCGGAATAACATGATATGAAACGGCTCTTTGCACATATCATCCCATTCCTTTTTTTTACGGTTATTTTTGCAGCAGATGCTGTTGCACAGGATGCTTCACTCGAGGGATTGGTCGTCAGCAGCACCGATGGTGAAAGCCTGCCTGGTGTTCATATTTCCATCCCCGAACTGAATACCGGTACCATCACCAACACCGAAGGCCGATTTCGGTTTCGGTCACTCCCGCCCGGCGAACATATTTTGAGGGTGTCGATGGTGGGATTTCAGACACTCACCCAAACCATCCGGCTTGAAAGCGAAGAAGTACTGAACCTCCGGCTTGAACTGACTCCCATCACCCTACAAACCGGTGAGCTGGTGGTAACCGCATCCAGGCGGAGTCAGCTAATCGGGCGGGTGTCCGTCAGTATGAACACGATTACACCGGCCGAGATCCATTCACGAAATATCACCACGCTCGACCAGGCCCTTGATTATGTACCGGGCGTACAGGTGCTCGGTAATTCTGTAAACATCCGGGGATCATCCGGGTTTGCGTACGGTGTTGGCAGCCGGGTTCTGCTTTTGGTTGATGGCGTCCCGCTGATGGGCCCAGACCAGGGCGGAATGGACTTCGACGGGCTGCCGCTTACTCAAACCCGCCAGATCGAAGTACTGAAAAGCCCCGGCTCGGCACTCTACGGTGGGGGTGCGCTGGGCGGTGTCATCAACCTGATTACCAGGGATTTTCCCGACACCCCGGAAACCAGACTCCGGTTTTTTAACGGTGTTTACGAGCCGGTCCGCCATGATGTATGGAAACAAAACTGGGACGGTGCAGCCGACTACCGTCCCTTCAGAGGCCTTCTTTTCGGGCACTCTCAAAAAACAGGAGACCGTTTCGGGTTTTGGCTCAGCGGAAAGCTGTTTGATAATGCAGGATATCTCCAGAACAATACATCGAAAGGAATTGAGCTCTACACAAAACTGGGATGGAACATAACACCTGACATCGACTTATCGCTCTACACCGGCGCCCGGCGGAACGAAAATTACCAGTTTCTGTACTGGAACGGACTGCGTGATCCGCTTCGCCCCGGAGAAATACAGCTAACGGGCGATACGGCTTCCGGCTCCAACCTGGGGCTGTCAGATCGCCTCACCATATTGCCGGTGTTTACTCACAATATCAGCCCGAATGTGCAATACACGCTGAAGGGGCGGCTTTTCGGGGTGGCTTTCCGGCCGATGGACAGGCAGGGAAATGTGCGGCCGTCTGACCGTCATAACGTTGGGGTGCGCTACGGGGGCGAGGCCCAGGTCAATATCCAGGCAACCGACGAACTGATCCTGACCGGCGGCGGTTCGTTCGATGAAAATTATATCCGCTCTGATGTGTTTGTGGGAGAAGACTCGCTGATGGTTCGCAACCAGCCCGAAGGCGCCCTCTTCTTCCAGGCCGAATATCAGTGGAATCAACGGCTCACAACTACTGCGGGATTTCGCTACGACGCCTACCAGGTGCACACCCTCGAAACGGCCACGCAGTTCAGCCCAAAGTTCAGTGCATCCTATTCGGTTTCTGATCATTTAACGGCAAGAGCCTCCCTCGGAAAAGGTTTTCGGGTACCCAGCGTGGCCGAGCGATTTTTTAATAACCAGGACTTTTTCCCGCTGATTTCCAACCTTACTCTTCAGCCCGAAACCAGCACCGGCTACGAGGCCGGATTTACATACATGAGGCCGGTGCGACGTGCTTTCAGCCTGAAAGCGGAACTGACCGGTTTTTGGAATGAATATCAGCGGCTGGTTGAACCGACATTCCGGCCTCATGAAGGCTCCTTTCAATTCATAAACCTGACCGAGGCGAGAATTCGCGGCGCCGAAGCAGCCGTATCCGTTTCTTCACTCGGGCAGAACCACCATCTGAGCACCAGCTACACGCTGCTCGACCCGGATGATCTTGAGATGAACCGTCCGCTGGTTTACCGGTCAAAACACCTGTTTCAGGCATCAGGCCGGACCAATATAAAAGAATGGCTCGAAGCCGGGATTGATTTTCGAGCAGCCAGCGCCCCAGAACGCGTGGATACCGATTTTTCCTTTTTTGTAAGTGATGCGGAAGTTTTCCCGGCTGTTTATGTAACCGATGCCCGGTTGCGGTTCATTGGAGAAAACACTTTGCGTGGAATGGATCTGAGCGCCACATTCATGGTCAGAAATCTCTTCAATTATTACTACGTAGAACGCCCCGCCATTTTTGCTGCCCCGAGAAATTACCAGGTTGTGGTGGAGATTACGTTTTGATTTTTTAGAAGCTGCTTCTTAGCAAAAGTTATCTCAATAAACTGTGTGATAAATAATAATCAACACCATTACTGAAAAATGACAGCTTGCGTTATTGCCACGGAAACACGGAAAGTCACAGAATATTCCGTGCTTTTCCGTGTTTCCGTGGCAATATTTCAACTCTCTTGTGGGTGGATTTTTGTGCCTTTTGTAGTGGAACAGAAATACCATGTTTTTTCAAAAAATATTTTTTCTGCATGATGACAATGAACAAAACTCTGTCTATTTTTCGTTTATAGAGTACAGCCGGAAACTTTATAAGCCCGCCTGCGTTCCACAATTTTCCTAATCAATTGAGTAGCCATGAAACTTTTTTTTAAAACCCTTGCCATTCTTTTAATACTGTTCCTCGTCATTTTCGTAGCACTGAATTTGTACCTGACCGATGAACGCCTTAAAAATATGATTATGCCGCACGTGCAGAATGCAGTGGGAACCGAGGTTCAGGTAGACCGCATGTCGATGACTTTTTTCCGCACTTTCCCACGATTCGGGCTTGAACTGGACGGCGTGCTGGTCCCCGATCTTGAAGGTGAACCCATTGTTTCGCTTGATGAGCTGCTGCTCTCCGTAGAACTTTTCCCGCTGCTGCGTAACAATGAGCTCTCTTTCACCCGACTGTCTATCACAAGGCCATCGCTCTACTACACGGTGTATGCCGATTCAACCACCAATATCGACTTTTTGCTTGAAATGGCCGATGAAGAAGTGGAGGAAGATCCCGATCAGATGAACATCTCCATCCCCGGCTTTACGCTGCGGGAAGCTTCCGTCTTTTTTAATGATCAAACATCAAACACAAACATTACACTGGAAAACCTGGATGCCGACATTTCGCTCTTTTTTGCCGAACTGATTGAAAGCAAAATTGATGCTCAACTCGGTTCACTCAATGTGACGATGGATGGAACACAGTATGTGAGCAATCTCTCTCTCAGCCTGAATCAAACCTCAACGCTCGATCTTGAAAACGAAATCCTAAACTTCACCGAGGGCACATTTTCTATCCGGGGCCTTGCACTGGAGCTTACTGGTTCGGTTTCGGACTGGAGCAGTGATGCCCCGCAACTTTCTCTGCAATTTGCATCCGCATCTGAAAATTTCGGTGAATTGCTGCGGCTGGCTCCTCCCGAATTTGAAGAGGCTCTGACCGGCCTTGAAACCCGGGGATCACTGGTGTTTGAGGGATCGGTTGAAGGCGCCTTCACCGAAGATGAGCTGCCCGCTTTTGATGTGGTGATTGAAGTGGCCGACGGATACCTGCAAAACCCCGATCTGCCCGAGGCGATCGAAAATATCCATTTTCAGATTTTATTTAACAATGAGCTTGCCACACTGAACGATTTTCGGGCAACGGCGGGTGTAAACCAGGTTACCGCATCAGGTACTATTGAGCGGCCGCTTGAAGAGGATGCCTTTTTCTCGCTGGAGTTAGATGGCGATGTAGATCTTGCCACAGTGAGCAGTTTCTACCCGATTGATGAACTCGGAATTGAAGACCTCGCCGGACTACTGAAAGCTGCAGCCACAGCCACTGGCCGGGTTAACGAGCCCGAAGATGCTACTTTCTCCGGCGTTTTTGAGCTCTCCAACGGAATGCTGAAATACGCTGATGTTCCGCGTGCCATCGAAGAAATCAACGCGCGGGTTGATGCCAATCAGGACCGGATTCAAATAGCTGAATCGGGTTTTACGGCTGTAAACAACCGGTTCAGGCTCTCAGGTTCAATACTTCGCCCTCTCGATGAAGATGAACGCTCTGTGGATGTAACTGCCAACATCAATTTTGACCTGGCAACCATCAAAGATTTTTATCCGATCGATGAAGACACTTTGAGCATGAGCGGACAGTTAATTGCCGAAATCGCACTTCGGGGGAAGCCTGATCCCGACCAGATCGAAACCCTGCTTCAGCGAAGCACCATTGAGCTGACCAACGGGTATCTTGCTCACAGCATCGTCTCAAATCCACTTGAAGACATTACATTCAGGGCAGAGGCAAGCGGCCGGAGGATGTCCATCAGTGAAGCGCGCTTTAAAACCGGAGAAAATGCCCTCTCGATGAATGGAACCGTGGTTAACTACCTCAGCGATAATCCCGAAGTGGACCTCACCTTCGATGGCAATGCCGTTTTCAGCAGCATCACATCTTACTATTCACTTGAACCGTGGATTCAGGAGCTGACCGGCGACGCTGTGATGAGCCTGAGTGTGCGCGGGCCTGCTAACGATGTAACAGAAATTGCATTGAACGGTGCGCTGGAAGTGAGCAGCGTGTCGGCCATCGGTGATTCCATCCCGCTGCCGGTAACCGATTTATCAGGCAGAATGAGCATCACTCCGCAAAATATGACGCTGGAACGGTTTGCCATGAATTACGGCACGTCCGACATCAACCTGCAAGGCACGCTTCGCAACTATATGAGCTTTCTGGACGAAAACAGAGGGCCGGACAACTTGCCGTCTATTTCAGGCAGCTACCACAGCAGCCATCTGAATATGGACGAGATGATTGACTGGGATGAGGAAGCCGAAGAACCGCTGCCGATTGAATTACCCAATCTCACCGCTACTGTGGATGCAAGAATTGACCTGCTTACCATCTTTGGGCTGCCAATTACCGAGATTACGGGCAGCGGCCGTATCACACCCGACTTAATCAGAATCGATCAGGCCGAAGCCAAAATGTTTGACGGGTTGGCTGCCGGGCGTATGGACTGGAATGTACCGGATCCCCTGGCTACAAATATTCTTTTTGAGGGTAATCTGAAAGGTTTGCAGGCTGAAACATTTTTCCGTGACACCGGATTTCTGGGCGAAAACAGTACACTCTATCAATACCTCAGTGGGGAGTTTAACTCCGAGGTTCGCTACTTCACAGAAATGACTCCTGAAGTTGATCCTGATATCACAACAACGAATGCCGAAGGTACATTTGGCATGGGCAGAGCCCGCATGCAGGGGCATCCGATCCAGATGAGAATTGCAGATTTTCTGAATACACCCGAACTGGAACGCCTGACTCTTGATGAATGGAATGCAAGCTTCAGCATCCGCGATACGGTGATGACATTGCAGAATTTCCGCCTCACCAGCGGAAACCTGGGAATGGAGCTTGAAGGAACACTTCATATGGTAACCGACCGGATTAATTACAGGGCTACTCTGTTGCTTCCCGAGCGGTTCAAGCGGGGAATTGCCACAGTCATATCAAGCCGGGCCGCAGATGCGCTGCAGCTCGAAGATGGCCGAATGGCCGTTCCAATCCGGATTACCGGCACCACGGCTTCTCCCCAGGTCAGGCCGGATAACGAAACGATTGAACGCATTATGAGAGATGCCATTGAAGACGGCGCACGTGATGTGCTGCGGAGATTGTTTTAGTCCCGGCGTTGAATAAAATTGGGTATCTCACTCTAAATAAAGTTCATAAACAATTGGGGGTCAATGCAGGCCCGTTGGATAAAAACGGGCTCATGGTTTTTATGTGTTAAACAAAACAGCAGATCATAAATGTATTTCCCGTTCCCCTTTCGTATTTTCATGATTGATCTAATAAACACCTAACCGTTTTCATGAATTCACAAAATCATATTATCTGGGATACGGACCCGGTCTTATTCAGAATCTCAGAATTCAACCTGCCTTTTCCCATCTACATTTGGGGATTGCTTCTTGCAGCCGTACTGATTTACGTTGGCCTCCAGAAACTCAAACCCGAATCGAATAAAAAAGGAGTAGAAGAATTGCCTGCGTGGATGTTCTGGGGAGTCATAATCGGGTCGATCATCATAGGGCAACTACCGTTTTTAGTGATTGGCGGCGCGTCATTATCTTCCATCGGCCCCATCGAACCGCGCTGGTACGGATTGATGTTTGCCCTGGCATTTATTTCCGGATACCTCATACTGTTTAAACTTTTTAAAGATGCAGGCAAACCTCAGGAAGAGGCAGACCGGCTGCTGATTTATGTTTTGGTGGCTACCATCATAGGTGCGCGACTGGGCCATGTGTTTTTCTATGAAGCTGAATTTTATCTGCGAAATGTTCACCTGATTCCACAAGTTTGGATTGGCGGACTTGCCAGCCACGGGGCAGCCATCGGAATTATCATTGCCATGTGGCTCTATGCCAGGCGTTCGAAAGGTGTTTCCTTTATGTGGGTGGCCGACCGCGTGGTGCCCGGTGTTGCCATCGGCGGGATGTTTATTCGAATCGGCAACTTCTTCAACTCCGAAATTCTTGGAATGCCGACTGACCTTCCCTGGGCCATCGTATTTGCAAATGTAGATATGTTGCCGCGTCATCCAACCATGCTGTATGAATCCCTATTGTGCATTTTTGTACTGATTTCATTGTTTGTCATTTATAAAAAATATGACAACAAACCACCCGAAGGTTCCTTGTTTGGTACTTTTTTAGTTCTGCTTTTTTCAGGCAGGTTTTTGCTCGAATTCACCAAAGAAACCCTGGCCGATTTCATGGAAGGCTCACTGTTTGATATGGGGCAGCTTCTCAGCATTCCTTTTGTACTAATCGGGGCATGGTTGCTGTGGAAAAAAGTGAATTGGAAAAAAGCCGGTGCTCCCATGAAGAGGTAAAAAATGCCATCAAAAATCGAAACCCTTTTTTCGGAGAAATTTAAGTCGGTTGATGATGTCGTTAAACAACTTTCAGCTTTCGAGAACCATTGCCTGACAGCCGGTGACTTGCGCGGAGTTTTTGTAACAGCCTATCTCCACATCACAAAATCCATTCAGGCAGAATTTGACGGGAATACTTTCCATGATAAAGATTGGGTTGAGATATATCTGGTTCGTTTCGGAAATCTTTACAGGGAGGCGCTGATTCATTACGAAAAGGGGCAATCAGACAAAGTCCCTAAATCGTGGAAAATCTCTTTTGAACTGGCTGAACAAAAAGAAGGACTCATCATACAGCATTTGCTGCTTGGAATTAATGCGCACATCAACCATGATCTTGCCATTGCACTTTTTGATGTGGGTATTGATCCCGAAAGAGAAGCAAAATATCACGATCATACAAAAGTAAACGAAGTGCTGGAAGCAGCCACCGACGATCTGAAAAAACACGTTGCCAATAAATACGCCCCGATCCTAAAACGTATTGACCGGAAAACCGGCTACCTGAGTAACGATGCGGTAAATTTTAGCATCCCGAAAGCACGAGAACACGCATGGACGTTTGCCGTGGCGCTGACTCGTGCCGCCAATCAAGCCGAAAAGGCCATCCTCAGAAAAGCCCTCGATGACCAGGCCGCCGTTCTTGCCCGGCTGATCATGGCATCGCCCACAAGACGCCCCCGCTTCAGACGAACGGTTTCATTTTTCAAGAGAATTGATGGGTTGGTTAGC
>SLPZ01000017.1 GCA_007131725.1 Balneolaceae bacterium | reverse complement strand
CGCGCAGCTGCTTCGAGAACGCCTTGGCGAAGGGCGTCGCGCACATCATCCAGTTTGTAAGCGTCTTCGATGCTGAGGTATGGGGACCACTTCGTCTCGTCTTCGATCAGCGATACCTCAACCGCAGCGACATACTTGCCCTCGTGGATGTACTTTGTCTTAACTCGCTGCGCCATGATTATTTTCTCCTGACGAAATTCTCGTCCCACCGTTCGGGGTCTGGCCTGTATGCTGTTATCAAGACTGCGGGTTTGTCATGCCCCTTGGGAATTCCCCACAGGACATGAATTGGAACGCCCGCTCGGTCCAGTTGTAAGAGTAAGACGCTCGGTCCCTTCGGATAGTTCGGATAGTCCTCTACTACTACCGCCTGGAATATCCCGGCAGTCGTCTCGCGAGCGGTGAGTCCGTCATTTGCCAGTTCGTCGAACCCGTGCTCCGAGATCCGAACCTCACCAGCGGTAACCAGTTGCTGTATGCGTTCCAGTAACTCACTCACACCCAACGCTCCGTGTCATTACTGTCGAATGCGCAGCTTGCCTGGCCGGCTTTGGAAGCCATGTGAATGCCGTCGATACGCCTGGCGGCTACGTTCAGACTAGCGCCGCCGTGGCCCGAATGTCCAGCCGCCGTGTCAAGCCCCCGGTTTTTGGTCCACAAGTTATGAGAGTCCCTGGTTCATGGTGCGGCCCCTGCCGGTTGGCTTTGTGGGGCCGAAAGCGTAGCCGAGCGTAGCGAGGCGGAGCTGGAGTCCCCACAAAGCCTCGCGAATTCGGCGGGGGTCTTGTGTCCAAGTTGGCCGTGCTTTCGCTCGGTGTTGTATTCCTTCTCCCATCGCCGGGCCAACTCTTGGGTCTCGGCCAGGGTGTGGAAGTAGTTCATCTCCAGGAACTCGTCCCGCAGCCGGCTGTTGAAGGATTCGGCGTAGGCGTTTTGCCAAGGCGCCCCGGGTTCGATGAACAAGGTGTTCACGTCCAGGCTGTCCAGCCAGCCGCGAACTTGTTGCGCGATGAACTCCGAGCCGTTGTCCGAGCGGATATACGCGGGCCGGCCCCGTCGAGCGAAGAGCTCGCTGAGCGTGTCGAGCACGTCTTCGCCCGTGATGGAGCGTTCCACCCGGAGGGCCAGGCACTCCCGCGTATACTCGTCCACAATGACGAGCAGCTTGATGGCCCGCCCGTCCACGAGCCGGTCGTGCACAAAATCCCAGCTCCACGCCTCGTTGGGGCGAGTCGCCCGCTGCTTGTAGCACGCGTTGGCGCCGGCGCCCAAGGCCCGTTTTTTCCGGCGTTTACGGGGCACTTTGTAGCCCTCCCGTTTCCAAAGCCGGTGAACGCGTTTGTAGTTCACCCGCCATCCTTCCTCGCGAAGCTCCCGGCTGATGTAGCGGCAGCCCCGCCGGGGGTTGGCCCGGACCAGTTCCGCGATACGGGCCAGCAACGCCTCCTCGTCATCGGCTACCCGCGCCGCGTAACGCTGGGTGGAGCGGTGCTGGCCTGAAACCTGACAAGCCCGGCGTTCGGATACCGAATACGCCTCCTGCAACCGCGACGCCGCCTTCCGGCGGCGCACCGGGCTCAGAAGTTTCCCGAGGCCAACTCCCTAAGCATCGCCTTGTCCAACTCCGCCTCCGCCAGCAGCTTTTTGAGCCGCGCGTTCTCCTGCTCCAACTCCTTAAGCCGCTTGGCCTCCTCGGCCTTCATGCCCCCATATTGGTTGCGCCAACGGTGGTACGTCGCCTCGCTCACCTCAAGCGCCTGACAAACCTGCGCGATGTTCTGTCCCGCGTTCAAACGCCGGTCCGCATCCTGCAACTTCGCCACAATCTGCGCCGGACTATGCCGCTTGCGTCTCGCCATTCGAAGAGTCTCCTTGGCCCGTCACGGGCCTCTGGAGACTCTCATAATACCCGGACCAGTTTACAGGGGGCACGCCAGAGTTCTCCGCGCTGAAGTAAGAACGATAAGTCCTCCCGCTCCGGGTCGGCGTCGATCTCCAAGAAACGGCCCAAGCAATGCTCGTCGAACAAGCTGGCGTCAAAGGTGAAAGTGCTGCCCAGGCAACCGATGGGCTCGCCGCTATTTCGTGGCGGGCGCCATAGTTCCAACATCCGTTCGCCGCTATTCTTGCGGTCGCGGCTCATTTCAAGTCCTCGTAGAACATACGGATCGGCTTGGCGCGATAATCCTGCACAAAACGGTCCGGCTGGATGTCCTCCGGGCGGCTAAGGCGGTAATTAGCACGCATGTAGAGCCGTCCCCCGTCCTCGAGCCAATCGAACCACGCCCGCTTACCGCCCTTTCCGTGTTGAATGCCTTCGTGGTGGCGCGTAATTTCCAGGGCCAGGCGTTCCGGCTCCATGGGCGCCATGAAACGGGAGAACCGGTCGTCGAATAAAGGCAGGTTTTCGAGGCTGTGTGTGGCCAGAGTCTGCCGCGCTTGCTCATACAACCCTGAAAGCCTTTTCGCTATGGCGATGAAATCCGGGTCTTGCGCCATGTCGTCGAGGCGCAGCCCGGCGATGTCGCGGGCCGTGGCGGCGGAGCGGAGCAAGTCAAACGCGTCCTGGAGCGCCCGGGCGAAGGATTCGTAAGCGAAGATGGCGTCGATGAGGCCGGCGTAGGCGGGGGCTTTGTCGCGCAAGATGCGCAGCAACGCTTCATCCGAGTAATCCTCGTTGGAAAACCTGTCCTGCAAGTCCCACATGGCCGGTAAGGCGCGCAGCCGCTCCGGGTCCAGAAGCAGTTCACGGAGCGTGGCCT
>SLPZ01000254.1 GCA_007131725.1 Balneolaceae bacterium | reverse complement strand
CGAGGATTATGAAATCGTGCGGATTCACCGCAACACACCTCCTTACTCGCACGACAGGATTGAATCGGAAGAGCCTGCCAAATATGTGGTGGAAGTGAATGCGGGTTACACACTCAGGCGCGATATTACCGAAGGAATGAGGATTCGTATAAGTGATAAATCGCCTTGAATTAAGTAGAGATGATCATTCAATTACTTTGAATTCGTCATGCCTTCGCGTAAGCAGGCATCTCCATACCATAATGAA
Source organism: Balneolaceae bacterium (assembly GCA_007131725.1). GTDB lineage: Bacteria > Bacteroidota > Rhodothermia > Balneolales > Balneolaceae > Rhodohalobacter. The sequence goes on along the minus strand of SLPZ01000254.1, from coordinate 2,528 downwards.
GTCAGGAGATTTCGCTAAAGTGATCAATAAATGAGCGGCTCTCGCGATGTTACTATCAGAACTTTATTTAAAATTCAAGCTACTTCCGGGTAATATTAACGAGGCAAATCACTACTGTTAATAAATGAATGAATTGTTTTTTCAATACCCTCTCTTGAACTAACCGGCAGGGGCTTACCAATCTTTTTTTTGATTTTTTCGTTAGACACTAAAAAATCTTTGGTCAGCTTTTTCAGTTTGTGCTCATTTATTGGTAAAGGCAGCACATTTCCGGCTTTTGCAATAAAATTCAGAAGCACGGGGTGAACGTTGAGGATTCTTGCTTTTTTCCCAGTCATATCAGCCATCAAACTAATCAGGTCGTGAGTATAGGTGGGGTCGTCATCGGCGATGTGATAGAGTCCCGATTCCACATCGTTTTTGAGCAATTCATTTATAATGAAACAAAAATTTTCAATGGATAAAAAGGATCTTTTATTATTGATATGGCCAACAGGATAAGGAATTCCTCGTTTCACAAGTGCATACAGTTGGTTCAGATTACCTTTATTACCCGGCCCATGAATCATAGGTGGACGCAAAATGTAGAATTTCTTGTGGTCAGGACAATTTTCTTTAATATACTGTTCTGCTGAATATTTTGATTGTCCGTAGGGTGTAAACGGTTTGGGTATATATTGTTCGTCCAACACCTCATTCGGATCTTCCGTTAATACATGTATTGTACTGATAAAAATAAATTTATCGGCTATTTTGTCTACAATAAAATGATCGAACAGCTTTTTTGTCTGCCAGTAATTTGCTTCATGAAATTCTTCCTCGGTTCCTTTCATATCAGTTTCAATAACTTTTCCTGCAAGATGAACATACGAGTTGGTATTTAGGCTATCGTTAATAATTTCATCATATGATGCGATTGTATGAATATCGTCCTTTAAAAATTCTATGTGCTTTTTGTTACGTGAAATTCCGACGATTTGATAGTTACCCTGATTCCTGAGATACTCTTTTAAATTCGTTCCCACGAAACCCCTTATTCCGGTAATTAGTACTTTTTGCTTCATAAATTCAGTCAGCCGATAAATTCAAAAGGTGATGCATTTATTTCTATTTCAGAATATTATAACTTACAGATGATGAAGGTAAGAAATTGAAGGAAAAATATTTCAACTAACAGACAACTTATCAAAGGGAATTTAAACCTTTGACATATTGACTAAAACCAACAAAAAACTTTACATTCTCACACAGTTCATATATCTCATTACAAACTATTATATAATTGAATAAGGAATTCTACACAATTTTTTAAACCATATTCTTACATAGATTTTAGGCTCCTCTCTTCACCCCACATAAAACTCATTACATGATTCTAAAGCCAATAAAAAAACGTCTAAAGCCTGTCAAATCATACATAGATGTACTTAAACGAGATCTATCTAATCAGTTAAAGTACGGGCCAAATGCCCCTAAACATCTTGAACTTATATGGGTTAATCCTGAAAATATCGATCATTTCATCAATAAGGAAGAAATTATACGAATAACAGGGAAACAACGGCAGGATGCAAGTGGAGTGGTAATTGACGGGAATATGATAAAAAATATAACTCCGCTTCAAGAGGATTTTCGTTACAGATATTCATTTGAACGGTGGAAAGATGGTAAAAGCTGGGAAGAGATTGGTGTTTACGAGTACATGAAGAATGAAACTATTAAATATAAAGACATGTCCCAGGCGGAGCTTGAATTGCGCTATACAGAATTTGACCGTCTTTATGCTGAAATAAAAAAAGAAAAAAGACTTAAAAGCAGACAAGAACTAAATCCCAAAAACTTTAGAGAAAAAGATGGAATCTTAATACATATTGGGAAAAAAGGTAGTCTATATTTTGGAGGAATTGGATTCCACCGCTTTTCTATTGCAAAAGTTCTTGGTATAAAAAAAATACCTGCATGTGTGGGAATCGTTGATAAAAGTTCTATAAAATATCTAAAGCAATACAGAAATAAGAAAGTAGTTAAAACAAAAGTTAAACCATCTCTATAAAATTCTCTGATAAAAAGTGAAGTTGTTTAAATGATATTCCCAAAAATGAAATATTCATATCGGGATTTTAGACCAACCAATCAACCAAGACCATTATGAAAGTCTCATCAACATGCTTTTTTTAATACCCTGTTATTACTAATCATTTAACAATTCACTTATAAATAATTTTGGCTATTATAGATGATATTCAAGAAAAATAATCTTCCATTTAAGATCAAAAAGGAAGAGAATATTTATACTTTGAAGCAAAAAATGAGAGGCAGAGGAGATTTCGGAATTGATTTGAAGAAAGTTACTGATTCCAATGACAATATCTACAAACTAATACGTCTGAATGCTTTGGGAATTGCTAAAGGTAAAAAGCAAAGAATTAAGCGTGTTGTAAAAAACATTCATGCATTTAATGGTAGAAACTCTATACCGAAATTGATCTATTCGGACGATTTTACCATTGTAATTGAATGGATAGAGG
>SLPZ01000084.1 GCA_007131725.1 Balneolaceae bacterium | reverse complement strand
GTTTCTCTGTTTTATCATTAAGCAGCATTTTGAACCCGAACTCAAATCCTCCGCGGTTACTTCCTGACAGAACTTTGAACTTGTTCGTTTTAACCGCAGGGGCCGCTGGAAAACGCAGAGTGGAATAGCTAAACTTTTAGAAAACCTATAATCACTGCTCCACAAACTCGAACTTTTCCCCGTCAAATAAACCTTTGTCGCTAATCTTCAGGCTGGGAATGACCAGCAGTGCCATGAACGAGATCAGCATAAACGGTGCTTTCAGGGTACTGCCCATTTCGCGGGATATTTTGCTAAGCCGTTCATACTCCCTGGCCACTTCTTCTCCGGGGGCATCACTCATAATCCCGCCAATGGGAAGAGGCAACACATCGGTTTGATCTCCATGTACGGCCGAAATTCCTCCCTGGTGTTCCATAACCAAGTTAACAGCACGGCTCAAAAATTCATCCGATGTTCCCACCACAATGATGTTATGCGAATCGTGCGCCACGGATGAGGCAATCGCACCGTTCTTAAGTCCGAAATTTTTGATGAACCCAACCGCTGGTTCTGCTTTTTCGTAGCGGTTTACCACGGCAACTTTCAGGATGTCATTTTCGGGATCGGGCAGAACTTCGCCGTTTTTTACCGGCAGGTTAACGGCCTCTTTTTCTGTGATCAACTCACCGTCACGGGCTACGATAACCTGCTGGGCCGAACGGTCCGAGCGCAGTTTAAAATCATCAGCTTCTACCTTGTATGAAGTGAAATTGTTGATTCGCCTGGATTCCACCTCGGGAAACTGAACCACATTATCTTTGAAAACCGGAACTCCATCAATCCAGGTTTCCTTCACATTCATGGATTCGGGGCTGTCCACCACAATAAAATCGGCAGCGTCGCCCGGTTGAAGCAGCCCAACATTCAATTTATAATGTTTTACAGGCAGCACCGATGCGGCATGAAGAATATCAAACAAATCGTACCCCAGTTTCAGTGTGCGAGGCACCAATTCGTTGATGTGTCCGTGAATCAGGTCATCGGGATGTTTATCGTCTGAGCAAAACATCATTTTGCCGGGATAATCTCCAAGCAGGCTGATCAGTGCATTGTAATTTTTGGCAGCACTGCCTTCACGGATAGCGATCAGCATTCCCTGTTTCAGTTTATCCTCAGCCTCTTCTTTGGAAAAACTTTCGTGATCGGTGCTAATCCCGGCCGAGGCATATTTTTTAGCCCGCTCACCTTTCAGCCCTGGCGCGTGGCCGTCAACCGGTTTTCCCAGTTTTCGTGCCGATTCAATTTTTGCGAGTACATCCGGATCATCATTCAGCACTCCCGGCCAGTTCATCATCTCGGCGAGATAGTGGATCTCATCTCTCTGCATTAATTCGGCCACATCATCCACATTCAATTCGGCTCCGGCAGTTTCGAACGGGGTTGCCGGCACACATGAGGGCGCGCCAAAATAGAATTTGAGAGGTACTTTCTTCCCATTTTCAATCATAAATTCCACCCCCTCTTTTCCGCATACGTTGGCAATTTCGTGCGGGTCGGAAACGGTGGCCACCGTGCCATGCCTTACGGCAAGCCGGGCAAATTCCGAAGGCACCAGCATCGAGCTTTCAATGTGGATGTGCGCATCCACCATGCCGGGCATGATAAATTGTTTAGGTACATTTTCTGCCGGTTTGATATCGGAAATTTTTCTGTTCACAATGGTGAGCTCTCCTTTAAAACGCTTTCGCTGAATCGGGTCGATGATAATTCCTTTAACTGATTTCATGCCTTTTTAGTGAGTTTATGTTCGTATTTACCGGACTCGTCAGATCTTTGTACAAAACCAACTTTTTCGAGGTAATGGTTATGATCCTTGCTGCCGGCCCCGGTGGTGATTTTCCGTACTCCCTGGTTGATAAAATAATCAACCTTATCGTTAAAAAGGTAATTGCCGATTTTAAAATCCCTGAAATCGGGGATTACATAATCGAGGCTGATATCAAGGTTGCCGTTTTCGTCCAGGTTGCCAAGCAGAAGTCCGGCCGGGATCATATTTCGCAGCACAAACAGGGTAAAGTTATGATCGTCACTTATTGAAAATTCCGGCTGAAAAGTTCTGATGCTCTCTTCATGAAATTTCAAAAACTCCTTCAGGTATTCAGACCTGCCATGCATGCGCAGCAGCCGGAAATAATCTTTGTCTTTGTAGATCTGAGCCAGGTAGTAGATGTTGATCAGCACGATGAAACCGTTCATGGCGGCAACGGGAATGGAACCGATCAGGATACCATAAATTGCGAACGTAAATGCCCCGATCATATTTACAATTCGCAGTTTTACAATGGCGCTCATCATCAGGGAAATGGCTACCAGAATGGATGCCAGGTAACCGATCAATTCATAAATAAGGATGGTTTCCATAAATCAGGCAGTTAGTTATGAAAGTTCTTTTTTGTATTATTTGAGTGATTAAAATGCTTTTCGGGCTATACCAGGGGAAAATACCTAAAATAAAATCATTCCCTTAACAATTTAACCGTAGCCCTCCTGCGCCAAGGCTTCGGAGGACAAGTGGGCGCAAAGGAACGCTGAGGGGTATTGTAAACGAACTCATCCCCAGAACGGGGAGATCCCTCGATTTCATCCCGAACTACAACTTTTTCGGTTTATCGGCTTCTCTGTTTGTCTGATATTGTTCATGGCCTCCTCCCGGATCCGTACATTTCGGTTCCAAAACTACCTATAACAAACCCAAGGAGGAAAACCATGAATGTATATTGCAAACAACATGCATATTACTG
>SLPZ01000048.1 GCA_007131725.1 Balneolaceae bacterium | reverse complement strand
TTCGTCATGCGCAGAGCGCTCAGCGCCAAGCGTTCTCATGGCATCAAAGGCATTATTGCACAGGTTCAAAATCACCCGTGAAAAATCCTCGGCAATCAACGGCACTTCGCCGATGTTTTCATCCAATTGCAGGTCTATGTCCACACTGATTGGATCTTTTCCTGCCCGCATCCCGTGAAAGGCAAGGTTTACGTACTCTTTGACCAATGCATTCAGGTCGGTGGATTCCATCTCTCCGCTGCCACCCCGGCTGTGCAGAAGCATCGATCTTACAATGTTATCTGCCCGTGAACCGTGTTCATGGATTTTACGGAGGTTGGCTTCGATGTCGTCGAGTATTTCGAGGATGAGATTTTTTTTAGGGCTTTGTCCAGCCTCCCCTCTTGAGAGGGGATTGAGGGGTGTGTTATCCGCACTTGAACCTTCATCAACATTTCGAGGTTGATCACCATCCTCAGCCCCGTCGGACACACCCCTGGCATCGCCTTCGGCAATGCCGTCCCCTCTCAAGAGGGGATTTTCTTCCTTCTCACTATCCGGTCGCCCGTCCTCCGTCACCCGTCGCATTTCTTCCCGTGCCTCCTCGATTAACTCCACACTCAATTCCGAAAAATTATTCACAAAATTCAGCGGGTTTTTGATCTCATGGGCGATGCCGGCTGTTAGCTGGCCGAGGCTGGCAAGTTTTTCCTGCTGTACGAGCTGGTCTTGTGCCGCCTTCAGATTTTCGTGGGCAACTTCCAGGTTGCGATATGCTTTCTCAATCTCTTTGGCTTGCTGCAATTCGCGTTCACGGGCTTTTTCGCGTTCCTGTCGCATGACCCTTTTCCGCTGAAATCGGTCGGCTGCAAAAATGCCGCTGATAAATATCATCAAATACAACCCATATGCCCACCAGGTTCGCCACCAGGGCGGATCAATCACAAACGAAAATGTTGCCGGTTCCGAAATTACGGTTCCAGGACCCACGGTGCGCACATGCAATGTATAACTGCCCGATGGCAGGTTTCTAAACTCCGTGAAATTGGCTCTTGACGGTCGCGACCAATCTGCATCATGCCCTTCGAGCAGGTATGAAAATTGAATATCATCAGAACTTGTAAAATTGAGGGTACTGAACCGGAAATCGATATTGTTCTGATCGGGGCTTAAACGGGGTGACTGGCCTTCATAAAAACGCTCTCCATCAGCCAGAATCGATGAGATACGAACGGGATACTTTGTCGTATCCATCTGTGTGATGGTAACACCCTCGCCGAGATGCTGTATCAGAATATTGTTATTTTTATCGCGCGCTATGCCCCTGGCCGTCAGCCCCGAAACGGCATCGTCCCTGATCGCGGTAAAGTTTGGGCCGTCAAAAATAATGCCGCCTGTTGGTGTTGTAAACAGCATATCACCGTTTCGATCTCTATGAGGATAGCTGATTCGCAGGCTTGGCAGCCCGTTTCTTCGATCGAGATAAGTGAGGTCGGTACCATCGAAAACCGCCAGGCCCATATCGCGGAACCGGATGTACAAATAGTCATCGCTTTCGATATTGAAAACCATATTCACAGTGTTTACCCGCTGCATCATTCTGAAATCAGCCGTGGTACTGGTGCTGTCGGTGAGGTCAACAAATCGTTCCTGGTCAAAATCAAACTTCAGGAATCCCCCTTCTTTTATGTAGTATTTACCGTTATGTAGTTCACCCACATAAAAAAGGCGGCTTTCAGGAACTTCCCAATCTTCAGGTGGAGTCATCCAGTCATCATCAACCATCACACGAAAATGTGTTTGAGCAAGAAAAAAACCATCACCCAGGTTATCAGCAAAACGGGCAGTTAACCACATCCTATTCTCCCGGTCTGCAATTAATTCATATTCCTGGTTGGGCAGCGAAGTGAGGCTGTCGGGGAATGGGTTATCAAACTGATGAAATGCATCTCCCTGAAGCCTGCCAAGAAAAAATGGCTGCTCGGGTATGGCATCATTTGCGGGTAGAACAAAGTTGTTGAACGTAAAGATTTCGCCATTGGCCCGCTCTACGATTTTCCTGGAAAAAAATGGGTTGCCTTCGCTGTCGGTGTAGCTTGTGATGATTGGAGATCCATCATCCCAAACCAGCCGGTTTACTCCTTTATCTGATGGAAACCACAAAGCCCCATCCGATGACTGGTTCACAAAAAACAAATTGTTGCTTGAAAAACCATCATCCGTTGATAGGCTGATAAAGCGTTCGCCATCCCAGTAGGTTGTTCCGTTAGCGATATACGATTCGGTTTCAGGGTCGTAATTGTTTTGATAGTTAATCCAGACGTTTCCGTCTCTGTCTGTAAAAAAACGCGGCCTGTAATAGCCGCCACCGGTATTCGAGTCCAGCGGGTACTGCAGCAATCCATGTTCTGTAGTTAACAAACGCGATGAGGGCGGTGTATAGATGCCAAGTACATCAGGTTCGGATAATGCGGTGAGGTGAACATCACCGGAAAGATTCAGCAGAAAGAAGCCGCGAAGACTGTCTATCCACTCCCAGCCTGAATCCTGTTTTCGGAAAACGATACTTTTCATATCATTTGAACCGGCTTCAGTTGCCTGAAGGTTTGCAATGATCTGCCCGCCTTTTGTACGAACCAGGTAAAATCCGAGATATACAGCATCTCCATCGATAATTCCGGCAGACCGTTCCTGTAGCTCATCCCAGGCTACCACTTCTTCTGTCCGCCATTCACCATTGCTGTAAATATGAAGTGCATCAGAAATCGTATCCTCGGTATACCCGCCATCTGGTGAAGAAGTAAAGTACATTTCATCACTGGTTTCGTCATAAAACATAAACATGAAGAACTGATTATTTGACAGCCCTTCGTTGATATGATCTACTGACTTAAATGTGGTTCCATCATATTTGAAAAGGCCGTTATATTTCCGCTCCTGGGCTTCCACATCTAACATTCCATTACACACAAACCAGAGATTGCCACTGTTATCTTCTGTGATGTTGACATCAAAACCATCCGAACTTCTGAATCCGGTCATTACATGAGCACATCCGGTATCTTCTTCAAAAATCTCAAATGATCCATCTTTAAACCTGGCAAAGTGCGAGTTGTTTGTGAAAATTCCATCAGAAAAGTACCCGACAGAAGTGAACCAGATGGATCCATCGGAAGCTTCAAAAGCACCGGTTACATTATGGAGCGGAAGCTCTTCAAACGAAATGGTTCTGAATTCACCATTCTCAAGTACCATTAACCCGCCATTTTGAGGAGAATCGGTAGGCGGAGTGTATGAGCCAATCCACAAACGCCCCTGGCTGTCGGCCAAAACCGGCCGGGCTTCTTTTCGCCCTCCGCCGGGGGGATCAAATCCATCCTCAGCTCCGTAGATGTTGATGTTTTCACCATCAAAGCTCGCAAGTGTCCTGGAATCGGAAAACCACATCACATTCCGGTTCCTGTCGTAATAAATATTCTGCATCATCGGCAGACCGTACTCCGTGCCAAAATCTTCAATTTCATTGCCCGACATCCTGATGGTACCCCCGGTTGTGCTAACCCAAAGATACCCATCGTTAGAAATGAGTGCATTTGTGGGCATGTGGCTGGGAATTCCATCCTCAGGTGAATAAACCCGGTGTGTGGCGCCGGCTTCAGTTGTAACCGTACGCTGAGCAAGTGCTGTTTCTGCGATAAAAATACAGCAAAAAACAACTGATAATATAATTAACGCGTTTACCGGTTGAGGTTGTTTTGAAGAGTGTCCCCCTTTTGAAGGGGGCAATGGGGGATGATATGTACTTGATTTAAGCCAAACATAAAAAATTTGGATGAAATCAATACTCATGTGGTCATCTCCCTGCTCTCCCGATCTCTGTCGGGATCGCTTTCCCTCCGTCGGCTGACGGAGGGACAATTTCGACATTTTAATCCAACGGGTAAATGCGTTAATTAGGCGTTTTACTTTGGTGAAAGCAGTAGTGTAGTACATAACCAAAAATGCAGTTAAAGTTGAGGAAAGCTATCCAGAAGTACTGCACACGCTGGATTGCTGCATGAATATACATTTGATAGTAATGTTTTCACACCAACAAATTAAAAAAAGTACACATGGGCCGAACTTCAGGAAATACGATAAATTAACAGGCTGGTTGCATCAATAAAAAGTATGTAGTAGAAAACGTTTTATTCCGGAAGCTGAATCCTGAATACAGTCTTTCCCGGCTGAGATTTGATATTCAAAAAACCGCCATGCAGCTTAATTATATCGTGTGTAATGCTGAGGCCAAGCCCTGTTCCCTGGGTTCCTTTTTTTGTGGTAAAAAATGGCTGCAGGATTTTGTCTTTGATTTTATCGGGGATTCCCGGGCCATTATCCTCAATTTCTATGATGATTTTTCGCTTATGTTTTTTGGTACGAACAGTAAGTTTAGGTTTATAGCCGGAACCATTTTCCTCTGTTTTTTCCTTTTCCATCATGGCATCAAATGCGTTGTTGCAGAGGTTTAGGATTACACGGCTCATGTCTTCGGCTATGAGCGGCACTTTGCCAATTGATATATCCAGTTCATACTCAATTTCAGCATTATTGGGTTTTCCGGAAGCCTTCAAGCCGTGAAAAACCAGGTTGGCAGATTCCTTCACTACTTTATTGAGATCAGACTGTTCCAGTTTGCCGCTGCCGGTTCGGCTGTGCATCAGCATGGATTGCACAATATTATTTGCGCGGCTGCCGTGTTCATGGATTTTGCGAAGGTTGGTTTCAATGTCGTCGAGTATTTGGAGGATGAGATTTGAGTTCTGAGCCTCACTGGACACACACCTGGCATCGCTTTCAGCAATGCCGTCCCCGCTCAAGAGGGGAGTTTTTCCCTTCCCACTCTCCGGTCCCCCGTCCTCCGTCTCCTGTCGCACTTCCTCTCTCGCCTCCTCAACTAACTCCAAACTCACCTCCGAGAAATTATTCACAAAGTTCAGCGGGTTTTTGATTTCATGGGCTATTCCCGCGGTAAGCTGGCCAAGTGATGCCAGTTTTTCCTGCTGCACAAGCTGATCCTGTGCTTCTTTTAAATTTTGATGTGCTTTTTCGAGATTATTGTAAGCTTTCTCTATTTCACGGGCTTGTTCAAGTTCGCGTTCCCGTGCTTTCTCTCTTTCTCGCCGTATCAGCCTTCTGCGCTGAAACCGGTCTACGGCAAAAACTCCCAGCACAAAAATCAGGGCATATATAGTGTAAGCCCACCAGGTTCTGTACCAGGGCGGCAGCACGGTTATAATTTTGATCAGGTCATCACCTTCACTCCAAATACCGTCGCGGTTGCTGGCCATCAGCCTGAATGTGTATTCGCCGGGCGCCAGGTTGGTATAAGTAGCGCTGCCGGCAGTTCCACCGTAAAGCCATTCTGAATCGAAACCTTCCAGAATGTAGCGATACTCATTTCTGTGCGGGCTTGCGAAATGCAATGCGGCAAAATCAATCGTGAGGGTGGTAACCGAGGGGTCTATCACAATTTGATCGGCAATTAGCAGAGATTCGGTGATGGGAGCGTCATCTCCGGGTTCAACAGCGCGACCGTCCACATGCAGATTGGTAAAAACCACATCCGGCGGAAATGGATTGGTGGTGATCTGTTCTGGCCTTAAAATATTCAGCCCGCCGGCGCCGCCAAAATATATACTTCCGGATTGCCCCCTGAAGCTGACATTGCTGCTAAATATATTGCCCTGCAAGCCGCGGTCAAACCCAAAATGTGTTATCTCATGATTATCGGGATTGAATTTTACGATTCCGTAGATGGTAGAAAGCCAAAGGAATCCGTTGTCGTCAGATTGAATTCCGGCAATTTCATTAGTTGGCAGCATCAGGTCGCCGTCAGAAAACCATCGCAGCACCCGTCCGGTTTCAGGATGAAATTGTCCGAATCCAACATTGGTTCCAGCCCAGAACTGCCCGTCAACATCTTCGTGAATAGCATTGATTTCTCCCATTAGATCCTCAGGGCTATCCTCATCAGAAAAATGAATTTTCAGAGTGTTTATTTCGAGTGTTTCGTGCCGGAGATGGTACAGGTTTTTATGTCCGGATTTTTTAATCCAGAGATTGCCGGAAGAATCAGCATAAAGAAATTGATTTGAGGATGAACTGATTGTATTGGTATCAGGCAGTTCATGCCTTGTAAATTGTTCGTTGGCTGGATTGATCCAGTGAAGGTCTTCGGATGATGATAAAATCCAGATGCGATCGCTCCCGTCCGCAGCCAGTGCTTCGATGTTGTTGTTCGGCAGAGAGCCCGGATCGTCTGCATCGTTTTTGAACCGGGTGATGGACGTACTGCCGGGGCGAATTCTGTTCAACCCGCCAAAAATAGTGGTAGAGCTTCCTGTACCCACCCAGATTGAGCCATCCTGCGATTCCGCAAGAGCAAAAGCATGCGGATGGCTTAATTGGTTGTCAACTGTTCGTCCTGCGGGAGCATCGAAACGGGATGATCCGTAGCGGTTAATCACACTTCCGTTTTTGTTGAAATGTATCAGGCTGTTGCCCAGCATTCTTACACCCACCCAAAACGTTTCGTTGCTCGCTTCCAGAACAGAAATTACATCGTTTGTGGGAAGCCGGTTCTGCATATTATAGAGGTTAAAACCACCGCTGTAAAGATCTGTCCGGCTAATACCCGAAGCATAGTGGGCAACCCACAAAATTTCCTGCCGGTCAATAAATATTCTGCTGTCGCCACCGGAACGGATTGGCAAAATGCTTGCGGGATCTTCGGGGTTGTGCCTGAACACAGAGGTCTCCGCTGAATCAAGATTCATTCGGCAAAGTAAATCCGTTGTTTTTGCCCAAAGATATCCCTGGCTGTCAATGACTGCTTCCCGCAAATTTGCAAGGCAGTTTTGATTTTGAGGAGTAATAAATTGCCACGATTCTTCATTCTCGGTTTTTTTTGCCGCATGATCCTGGTTAACGAACCATTCGTTTCCATCACTATCTTTTATCAGGTGCATTCTGTAGGGGTGTCTGCCCGAGGGATTCAGTGTACGCGTTACCGGTTCGTACGAATATTCGCCCTGTTCATCCCGTCTCCCGATAAACACAGCACCATCATACGATTGCTGGAAAAAAAGTAGTTCCCCGTTGTTATGAGCAGCCATCCTGTACACAATTCCGTCTTGCTGGCCCTCATCACGGTAAAATCGGCCGGTATCTTCGTCAAGTAAATAGACAGAGCTATCCGTTGCCGCCCACACCCGGTTTTGATGATCCACACTGACTACAGTATAGCGCTGGTCTTTTGGCAGTCCCTGTTCGGGGCCGTAATGCCTGAAACCTTCCAAATGGGGATCGTAATAATTCAGCCCGTAATCTGTGATGGTAATCCATACACCACCCTGCCTGTCGGCCGTCAGATATTGGGCATCAAGTGATGTGAGCGACAGTGTATCGGCCGGATTGGGCCTGAAATGTTTAAAATTGCGCCCATCAAATCTGCTTATCCCATCCTGAGAACCAATCCAGATAAAGCCAAAACTGTCCTGAGTAATACCAGCCACAGTAGTAGAGGCAAGGCCATCGGCCGGAGTGAGATGGCTGAACCGGAACGATATTTCCTGGGATACTGCAACTTCAAATAATAAAAAAGAGCCAAGAATCGCAGTGAAGAAAGATTTGGACATGGTGTGGAAAATTGGCTGTAATTGAAAAAAGATTGAATTTAATTCTACCAATCAATAATTCACAAATCTCAGATATACGAAGTGCTGCAAAATTGTATCCGCTTCGAATTGTGCTGAATACTGCATTTCAAATTTACATTAAATGTTATGAATAATGAAAATTTAATTGAAGAAAATCATGTAGCTGAAATCAATTGAGTTGCCTATATGATTGCAAAGTTGAGTGAGAAGGGTGAAACTATTTAAAATAAACTGGAAATTCCGGTTAAAAAACAGCACAATATTTTCGATTTATTTAATGCGATTTATTACATCTGAAATGAAATATAATTAAGGAATTAAAAAACGCCGGGAATTGTATTCATAGTAACAGTAAAACAAAAACATTGACCACTTTTTTAGCATGAGTACACTAACTGAAATAAAGAAGGGAAAAGACATGGATGTAAATATTGGAATTTCTGAAGAGCACAGAGCCGAAATTGTAGCAGGCCTGTCGCGGGTGCTGGCCGATAGCTACATGGTATATTTAAAAACACACAACTATCACTGGAATGTTACCGGTGAATTGTTCCATTCGCTGCATGAACAGTTTGAGGTGCAATACACCGAACTGGCCGAAGCTATTGATGAAATTGCTGAACGTATCCGTGCACTTGGATATCGCGCGCCGGGATCGTTTCGGGAGTATCAGGAGATAACCTCAATCGAAGAAGACACCGATCAGCCTGATGCACTGGAAATGGTACGAAGGCTTGCCGTTGATAATGAAAAAATCCTGAGAACAGCAAGAGAAGTTCTTCCCGCCTGTGATACAGCAGATGATGAAGCCACACTGGATTTACTGACCCATCGCCTGAAGGTGCATTCAAAAACGGCATGGATTCTCCGAAGCCATCTTGAATAATCAGTAAAAATTACACCGGAGGCTGGCTTAAAAAAATTGAAATCACTGAAAAATTTCTGGTTATCAAGGCGAGATTTTCCAGAATGTGCTTTTTGAATTGACAATAGGCAGCCTCCGGATTTAACAAATATCAGAAATGCTAAACCTCAAGTTTTAGTAAATTAGTATCGTATTTTATCTTACCTTTAAACATTATAAATTTAATGATGTACAACTTAATTAATCTGACGGGGCATGAGAGCTGCGAATCAAAAATTAAGTACACTCATTCAAAGTAATCTGAACACGTCTCATCTGTAGAAGTAAACTGCAATCTAACGGAATCATTAACTAATCAAATAAAACTATGGATTTTTCAGAAATAGACTTAATGGCACTGGCCACAGAATATGGGCTAAATCTGCTTTTTGCAATATTAACGCTGATTATCGGTCTCTGGATCGTAAAATTTATTGTAAAAGGTATTGAGAAAGGCCTGGATAAAGGAGAAACTGAAGCTACTCTGAAAAGCTTCATCATCAGCATGTCATCGGTATTGCTGAAGATTCTCGTTTACATTACGGCCATCAGTGTGCTGGGTGTTGAGATGACATCGTTCATCGCCATACTTGGTGCTGCCGCTTTTGCTATTGGTCTGGCATTGTCCGGTACGCTGCAAAATTTTGCAGGAGGTGTCATGATACTGCTGTTTAAGCCCTTCAAGGTCGGGGATTTTATTGATGCCCAGGGATATATGGGGACTGTAAAAGAAATTCAGATTTTTGTAACCATTTTGAATACTCCCGACAATAAAACCGTGATTATTCCCAATGGCCCGCTTGCAACAGGTTCTCTGGTTAATTTTTCCAAGCAGCCCACAAGGCGTGTAGACTGGACTTTCGGAATCGGGTATGGAGATGATGTAGACAAAGCTTATGAAGTTTTAAGGCGGTTATTGTCTGAAGATGATCGAATATTAGCCGACCCTGAGCCTTTTATAGCCGTAAAGGAACTGGGAGACAGTTCGGTAGATTTTACAGTCCGTGCCTGGGTAAATTCACCAGACTTTTGGGGTGTCTTCTTCAGAATGAACGAGCAGGTTTATAAAACGTTCGACAAAGAAGGATTGTCTATTCCGTTCCCGCAAAGAGATGTGCACCTTTTCAAAGAGAATTAAGAACACAAGTTTTAATATTCTAAACAACATTTAAAAGCCCCGGATGGATGGGGCTTTTATTTTATTGGGCGGGAGTGCAGAACGAAATTTATCCGGATTGAATTTTTAATGATTACAAACCGTTCTAAAATAAATCAGGTAGTTGATTAGAGGCTGAATGTTCGTTAAACTATAAAGCTTACATAGAAGGCTTCGAGCCGTAATTTTGCAACCCAAAGAAGTTCTGTTTTGACTAATAAAAACAAAAATACCACCAACGATAATAACCTTCTTTTTGAAAATAAATTTGCCTACGTTACATCTGAAGGAGAGGTTAAATTAAAAGAAAACAAATTTTTTGAAGAGAGAACTCTTACCACTGTTGAACCCGAAAAGGTGGAGAATAAAATCACTAATCTTGAAGAAGCTTTCTCCGATATAAAATCCAGTTTTGATGAACTTGTAAAAAAGACAGAAAGCGAAAGCCCCGATACAGACGCACTGAAAACCAAACTGAAAGATCTGATTACCGAGGCCAAACAGGCAGAAGCTATTGGTGATTTTGAATCTCTGATTGAGGAGGCAAAGCAGAAAATTGAAGAGCTCCGTCCCGAACCAACTGAGGAGGTTGTGGAGGAAACTGCTGAAACAGAGAAATCTAAGAAGGAAAAAGAAGCAGCAGATGAAGATGAAAAGAAAGCTGCTTCTGAGGTGACTGATGATGCTCATGACGTAGAAAAAAAGACAGAAGCAGTATCAGAAGATGAAGAAGTGGAAGCAGTTGAGGAGTCTGATGATAAAACCACGGATATAGAAAATTCCGTTTCAGATGATACAGATGGTGAGAAAACTTCAGAGAAAAAAATCGCTGATGAAGAAGAAGTAAAAGATCCTTCTGAGGAAATTAAAGAAGAAAAAGATGTTGCCGGTTCAGAAGAGGCCGAAGAAATCGAAGACAGCACCAAAGAGAGTGAAGAAAAGGCTGTTGAAGCTGAGGAAGAAAAATCACCAGAAGATTATTACAAAGAGCTGGCCGATAAAGCCGAAACCCTGGGCGAGTTAACCGATTGGTCGTACGCCACAGCAGAATTTGAAAATCTTGATCTGCTCTGGAGTGAAGGCCCTGATGCTGACAAGGAAGCCATAAAACCGTACCGGGAAAAAATTGACAATCTTCGCGAACAGCTCGAAGAGAAGAAAAAAGCCCATTACGAACAACAGAAAAAAATCCGGCAGGAAAATCTCGAGAAGAAGAAAGAACTACTCAAACAGTTCAAAGAAATTATTGATCAAG
>SLPZ01000139.1 GCA_007131725.1 Balneolaceae bacterium | reverse complement strand
CATAATCGAGCTTATCGGCCCAGCCGGCGTAATAGAAAAAGTAGGCTGCCGACAGCGGCACATCCACATCGCGCGATTCACGAATCGGTTTGCCGCCATCCAGTGATTCGGTAATGGCCAGCTCACGGGACCGCTCCTGGATCATCCGTGCAAGCCGGAAAATATATTTTCCACGCTCACGGGCAGATAGCTTCGACCAGGTTTTGTCGTACGCTTTGCGGGCTGCCTTTACGGCTGCATCCACATCTTCGGAGGTTCCCTCAGCAAATTCTGTCAACACCTCTTCTGTTGCCGGATTGATCGATTTCATATACCTGCCTTTCACGGGAGGAGTAAACTTTCCGTTGATGAAGTGGCCGTATCGATCGGAAATCTCTACATGATCACTGCTCTCAGGGGCACTGCTGTATTCCCAAAAAGATGCAAAATCCAGTTTGAGATCTGCGTTTGGAGAAGTTGGTTTGGGAGAACCGTTGGTTGATTCCTGTATCGGGGTATCTTCTTTCTGTTCAGACATAATAAATCGGTTCAAAATTAATCATTTGAAAAATAGTTGATGCTCTGGTACACACCGGTTTGCTGTTTCACAATTTGCATCAGCAGGTCGTTAGTGAGCGAACTTGCACCGAACCGGAACCATTCGGGCGAGAGCCAAGAAGCGCCAAGAGTTTCTTTGACCAGTACAAGGTATTGAAGTGCTTCTTTGGCTTTGCGGATGCCCCCGGCAGGCTTCATTCCAACCATTTGCCCGGTTTCGTGGTAAAAATCACGGATGGCTTCAAGCATAACAAGCGTGACCGGCTGTGTAGCCGCAGGTGATATTTTACCCGTTGATGTTTTGATGAAATCAGCCCCGGCATACATCGCAATATCACTCGCTTTACGGACATTTTCGAGCGTTTCGAGTTCGCCGGTTTCGAGGATTACTTTCAGATGAGCTTCACCACAGGCTTCTTTAATTGCAGAGATTTCATCAAACACATAACTGTAATTTCCTTTCAAAAACTGCCCGCGCGTAATCACCATATCAATTTCATCTGCTCCCTCATCAACGGCGAAACGTGTATCATCCAGCTTGGTTTGAAGGGTTGCCATTCCGCTGGGAAATGCGGTAGCCACGCTGGCTACTTTGATGTCGGTTCCCCGAAGGGCTTTTTTTGCAACAGAAACCATATTTGGATAAACACAAACTGCCGCCACGGTTGGAAGATCGGGGATGGGAGCGTAGGGCTGACGCGCTTTCTGGCAGAGCTGAATCACTTTGCCCGGCGAGTCTTTGCCTTCAAGCGTGGTGTGGTCAATCATGCTCAGGGCCAGTTTCAACCCCTTGAGTTTTGCCTCTTTTTTGATGCTTCGTTTATTGAGGCGTGAAACCCGTTCTTCAACACCAATTTTGTCAATGGGAATCGTTTGACTGAAATCGGGTAATGTTAATGTAGTCATCAAACTAAATAGTTTTTCTCGAATTAATTTAAATACCGGCCGTTTTTCCTGATCACTGATGTTCAAATTGGTTACCGGAATTATCTGGGGAAAGGTAAGGATATTACAAACCTGGTAAAAATTTTGGAAATAAATGATAATTGAATATTAATCAATATCAGTACCTTTGTGATTGATCATTCATAAAATAATTTACCAGGTATGACGAAGCAAAACATCGCACTCATCCAATACAGTTGCACCGAAAATCCAATCGAAAACAGGGATAAGGCAGAACATTTCATTCAGGAAGCCGCTAATGAAGGCGCAGGAATTGTGGTTCTTCAGGAACTTTTTGATACTATCTATTTTTGCCGCGAAATTGATTCACGGTATTTTGACTGGGCAGTTGCAGTTCCGGGCCCAGTAACCGATCGGTTTTGCAGTCTGGCAGAACAGCTTAGTGTGGTATTGTTGCTTCCGCTATTTGAAAGAAAGGCCCCCGGCGTCTATTTCAATACGCTTGTGGTTATAGAAAAAGACGGCACCATCGCAGGAGCCTATCGGAAAATGCACATCCCGGACGATCCCGGCTTCTATGAAAAATATTACTTCACACCGGGTGATCTCGGTTTCAAGGTGTTTGATACCTCGGCCGGAAAAATCGGCACACTCATTTGCTGGGATCAGTGGTTTCCGGAGGCGGCACGGCTGGCCTCGCTGAAAGGGGCAGAACTGCTGGTCTACCCAACGGCTATCGGCACACTCCCAGAAGAAAATGAAACCGAAAAGGCAGAATTTCTGGATGCCTGGAAAACCATACAGCGAAGCCACGCTATTGCCAATGGCGTTTTTGTGGCAAGCATCAACCGTACGGGAAATGAGGGTGGTACAAGGTTTTGGGGAAATTCGTTTGTCTGCGGCCCATTCGGGGAGATGGTTGCCGAATCCGGTGAAGAAGAGGGAATTCTGACAGCCCAACTTGATTACGGCCTCATCGAAAAACAACGTCAAACCTGGCCATTCTTCCGCGACAGGCGTATTGATGCTTACAAAAATCTATTGAAGCGTTTTGAATAGAGTTATTTATTGCCACGGAAGCACGGAGAGCACGGAAATTCAAAACACTCCGTGTAAATCAGTGCCTCCGTGGCAATTTAGAAAAACATCTGAAATCAGTAGAAAAATCCATAAAACAATAAAGAATTCCTTTCCATGAACCGCTTCGATAAGCCGAAATTTTTGTAAGTTGTGCAACGGAGGATTTCATGATTTCAGACGACAAAAAAGAGGAAATTAGAGCGGCGGCCGACATCGTTGAAGTGGTTGGAGATTACGTAAAGCTCAAAAAATCGGGAAGCGGATT
>SLPZ01000027.1 GCA_007131725.1 Balneolaceae bacterium | reverse complement strand
ATACGTTGCTTACGCACCGCTCTCCAGGCTTTAATTTGAAAAGAGCAGAACGGTAAATAACAATTATTTTGGATGACGTGATATCATAACTATCGTGTAATTCCAGAATGTGTAAAAAATTGCGCTGGTTACATTCCTGAAAAGTATGTCCAAATTTAAAGGCAACTCATATATTTACGTGATAGTTGGAATTTTCCTGACGTTTGGAATTCTTTTAATCGCGATCAATCACTACAGTGATAAAGCGATCACCGGAATCAGGGGATTCGTTTCAGGTGAAAGTCATTGGGCAAAAGCCCAGAAAAGTGCAGTGCTGGAATTGATTCGCTACATAAACCTGGAGGAAGAACAATACTACGAAAACTTCCTCAATTCCCTGGAAGTTATTCATGGAGATAAGCAGGCACGAATCACTATCATGTCAGATGATCCGGATTATGACTTGGCCTATGAAGGATTTCTCCAGGGAAAGAATCATCCCTACGAAATAGATTCGATGATTTGGGTTTTTAGAAACTTTCAAAACATTTCCTACCTGCAAGAAGCTATTTCATATTGGGAAGCCGGTGATTCGATTATTGAGGAGCTTGAACAAACGGGGCAAAAAATACATCAGCTCATAATAAATAATGAGATAACCGAAGCTGAAAAAGAATTCTACATTCGGACACTATACGAGACAGATAAAGAACTCTCCAATCTGGTAGATAGATTTTCTGAGGAAATTACTGAAGCCGGCATTTATTTAAACTCCTTTATCAACCGGTCAATCCTGATTACCGGTTTGACTTTAATTTTCATTGGTGCGCTCATTACCTTAACGGCTTTCAGGTTGGTTCAAAAGTATCATCATCAGCGAAATGAAGCTCAATTTAAATTCAAAAATATCCTTGAAAATTCGCGGGATGTAATTTATTTGATGAATAAATATGGCACAAAATATGAATACATGAGTACGTCGGTAGAAAACATGCTTGGGTATTCCGTTAATGAAATAATTATGGGCGGCCCTAATTTTATTCTTGAAAAAATTCATCCAGACGATAAAAAACGAATAGAAGAAGAGCGCAGCAAATTTTCAACTTCAGACCTCGAAAAACAGCTCGAACACGATACCGAATTCAGAGTAAAAACAAAAACAGGACATTACATCTGGGTAAATAATAAGCGTTCATTATTGAAAGACGAGGATGGAAAACCAGTCGGAATCATTGGAAATGTGCGCGACATTTCTGCAGAAATGGAGTATGTGGATCAGATAAATCAATCCCTGAAGGAAAAAGAAACTCTGCTCATCGAAATTCATCACAGGGTAAAAAATAACCTGGCTATCATTTCAGGGCTGATTGAACTTCAAAAAGAGGGAATTAACGGCCATGCTAATGTAAGTGAAGTTCTTGAGGAGATACAATCCAGAATCCAATCCATCGTACTGGTTCATGAAAAGTTATATCAATCTGAAACACTTTCCGAGATAAGCCTGAAAAGTTACATCGAAGATTTAACCAATTACATTGACGGTGTTTTAAATAACGGAAAAAAGACCATTCAAATAGACAAAAAACTGGACGATGTAAAGCTGAACATCATTCATGCCGTGCCTTTCGGAATTCTCTATAACGAACTGATTGTGAATATTTATAAACATGCATTCAAAGAAAACACAAAGCAGTGCATGGCAAAAGTGGAACTACAGGCTCAAAATGGTACGATTTCACTGGTTGTAGCCGATAACGGTGTTGGCTTGCCTGAAGGAATAAATCCCAAAAAACCTGAAACTCTTGGATTGACTCTGATCAAATCACTATCTGAGCAGTTGAACGGAACACTTGAACTTTGTGATGAAGACTGGACGAAATTCCGGTTTACGTTTAATTTGCCGGATGCAAAACTCCCCTCTTTAGACTAATTCCTGATCTGTGAATTTTTTTCTGGGTTTGGATCGATTTGATGTAAAAAAATTTTTCATTAATACATACTCCACAATAATTATTTATCTTCAAACTTGAACTAAATAGTGCGGACTACAACCTCTATGTTCAAGAATTTCAATTTTCTATTACTTTTTTCGATTCTGATTTTTGCCCTTCATGGCACGCTGAAAGCCACAGGCGGGCCGGTTCAAACTGATAATGCTGAGGTTGAACTGATCTCAGAACAAAAAAATATTCTGCCCGGGCAAACATTCTGGATAGGAATCCGGATGGACATGCGCGACGGGTGGTATGTTTACTACCGGAATCCGGGTGACTCCGGAATGCCCATGATGGTTAATTGGCTGCACGAAAAAGAGTTTAACATTGGCGAAATCCAATGGCCCACTCCCCTTTGGATTGATGTGTCGGGTGGATTAACCAGTTACGGATATTATGACAATATCCTCTTTATGATGGAAGCCACCGCTCCTTCCGATTTGCAGCCCGATGATGAAGTTACGCTAATGGCCGAAGCCGACTGGTTAATCTGCGAGGATATCTGCATTCCTGAATATGCCGATATTGAACTAACTCTAACCGTTGCAGAAGACGAAGTTGAATACAACGAGCAATGGCTGCCTCTTTTTGCCGAAACAAGAGAGAAGCTCCCGGTTACACTCGATTATTGGGAAGCTTCCGGATCTTACGAAGATGGCAGAGTCACACTTACCCTGTCTACTGATGCATTTTCACTGCCTGAATACAGCGAAATCCGGTACTTCGCCAAAGAAGAGAGCGAGATCGAAAACGGTGCAGAACAGCCATTTACCGTATCCGGAAACTCCATCACCATGGAGCTGCAAAAATCTTCCTATAAATCAGGTGAAATTGAACGCCTCTGGGGCTTACTCTACACTCCTGATGGATGGGATGAGGAAGGAAAAATCAATGCAATGGTGGTTGATGTGGATTTGACGGAGGAAGCCATACTTGCCGAAGAAGTATCTTCACTTCCGGTATTTTCATCAAGTTTTCTGCTGATTATTGGCTTCGCACTTTTGGGCGGTTTGATTTTAAACCTGATGCCTTGTGTTTTTCCGATTCTTTCCATCAAGGTGATGAATTTTATGCAGATGTCGGGCCAAAGCGGCAGCAAGGTTAAAACTCACGGCTGGATTTTTGGCGCCGGGGTGTTGATCTCTTTTCTGATACTTGCCGGATTGTTGCTTCTCCTCAGGGCAGGCGGACAGGAACTGGGGTGGGGTTTTCAGCTTCAGACACCCGCATTTATCGCATTCATGACATTTCTGATGTTTGGCCTCGGCCTGAGCCTGATGGGGCTCTTTGAAATCGGAAATTCCCTGATCAGTGTTGCCGGCAAAGCCAATACCGGAGAAGGCCTCCGGGGATCTTTTTTCAGCGGAATACTTGCCACCGTTTTGGCCACACCCTGTACGGCTCCGTTTATGGGTACTGCACTCGGGGTGGCAATTACTCTGCCTGCCACAAGCGCACTCATGATTTTTGCAGCTTTGGGAATCGGAATGGCGTCACCGTACATCATTTTATCATCCTTTCCTTATCTGCTCAAATTCCTGCCAAAACCGGGAGGCTGGATGGAAACCTTCAAACAGTTACTCGCCTTTCCGCTGTTCGCTACCGCAATCTGGCTGATCTGGGTATTCGGCCAGCAAACCGGAGTTGACGGCCTCACCAGGCTTTTGATCGGCCTGTTGATGCTTTCTTTCGGAATCTGGATTTTATACCGTTGGAACGCATTTCAGATTTCCACTAAAGCAAGGGTTTTCAGCCGTTCCGTGGTTACCGCCTTGATTGTTGCCGGATTTCTATTTTCAGCCTCGTCAGTTCCGGTAACCCAGCAAAACGAAGATGGCATTACCGTAAGTTTGGGTGTTGAATGGCAAAACTTTAGCAATGAATTGGTCGATCAATACCGTGACCAGGGTAAGAATATTTTTATTGATTTTACAGCAGACTGGTGCATAACCTGCAAGGCAAACGAAAGAGTTGTATTTACATCAAACCGCGTGAAAGACCGTTTTGATGAGCTGGGATTTGAAATGATTAAAGCTGACTGGACAAACCGAAATCCGGAAATTACCCGCGCATTGGAATCTTTTGGCCGAAATGGTGTACCTCTGTATGTCATCTATAGTCCATCTCTTGATGAACCGATGATTTTGCCGGAATTATTAACACCGAATATTGTTTTGAATGCTCTTGATCAGATAGAGCTCCACGGCGAAGACTTTACAGAAGCAAGCAGTTACAATTAAACCATAAAATCAAACCTTTAAACCATGAAAAAAATAATAACGCTAATAATTGCTCTTTCAGTAAGCTTATTTCTGATTAATGCAGCAGAAATCAATGAAAGGACTGGACCCGTTATAGGTGAACGCGCTCCTGACTTTTCCGTAGTTGATGCTCATGGACAGGTACATTCACTGT
This sequence comes from Balneolaceae bacterium, assembly GCA_007131725.1. Lineage (GTDB taxonomy): Bacteria > Bacteroidota > Rhodothermia > Balneolales > Balneolaceae > Rhodohalobacter. The sequence goes on along the minus strand of SLPZ01000027.1, from coordinate 6,621 downwards.
CTGACTATGAAGGACAATATATAATTCTTGAGTGGCTGAACCATGGATGTCCCTTCGTTGTAAAGCATTACGATGGCAACAATATGCAGGAACTTCAGAAACGCTACACAGAAAAAGGTGTGGTATGGCTGTCTGTTGTTTCATCAGCCCCCGGAACCCAGGGATACATGGAACCGGATGAAACCATCCAGACTGCCGAAGAAAAAGGTGCAGCACCAACGGCCATTTTACTGGATTCTGACGGAACCATGGGCCGCGCATATGATGCAAGAGTTACCCCTCATATGTACATTATCAACCCGGAAGGCATCCTGGAGTACAACGGAGCAATAGACGACAAACCAACAGCACGCATCAGCGACCTTGAAGGCGCACACAATTATGTTGTTGCGGCTATGACCAGCCTTCTGAACGATGAAGAGGTTGAAGTGCGGACAAATACTCCATATGGCTGCACTGTGAAATACGAATAAATGAATTCTACCCGTTTGACCGCTCAAAGCGGTCTGACGGGTATTCACTTCAAACAGATTACCCAGGAAGTTTCCAGTAAATCCTATTTTGATTATTAGTCGCTTGAGCAATTCAACCTTGCTCGGTAATATCAATCAATCCACTCTCCGTTGAGCATTACTTTGGAAATATTGTACATACTGCTGATTTCCTGAAACGGATTCCCATCTATTAGGACCATATCGGCTATTTTGCCGTTTTCTATGCTTCCGATGCGCTGTTCCGTACGGAAATAACGTGCATTCCTAATCGTACTGCTGCTGATTACTTCGAGCGGGCTCATTCCGGCCTCAACCAGCAACTCCATTTCTCGTTGATACGACCACCCAAAGTCGGCGTATTCTACTCCGTAAACATGAGATCCCGTCACAATTGTCATGCCCGACCGATATGCCATTTCTGTGAATTTCATCATGTTTCTAAATCCTTCAACCTCATAATCTTCGACATCATCTCCTTCGCGGCGTTCAAACAGGGCCAGTGTAGGTGATAATACCACGTTATGCCGGATAGCAAGATCAATCACATCCTGAACACGTTCATTTTCCAAATCAATCTTTGACCACAGCCTATACCGTGCATCAGTGCGGGCGTCATCATCGTGCAATATTGCATCTTTGAATTCCTGAGCATTGACAGAATCAGCCAGGGCGGTTCCGAACGAAGTTACGTGTTCAATTCCATTCACCCCGGCACGAATTGCATCATCAGCATCCACCAACTCCAGATGTGCCATCACCGGCACACCCATTTCGCGAGCTTTCCGGGTTACCGATTTATAATATTTCAGTGGCAGGCGATAATATATTTTTATACCGGAAGCCCCCTCCTCTACATGTTTTCTGACCATACTCCGGGCATGGTCTTCATCTTTCAGCACTATTGCCTGCTGCGGCCAAACCGGGGGATAACCGTCCAGATGTGATCCTGTAAGAAATACCCTTGGATTCGGCTCTTCCGCAAAATTCAAAGACTGGTAAAATCCAAATGGATGTCCTGGATCTCGCAGTGAAGTTACCCCACGCCTCAAATAACTATTTAATAATTCATTATCCATTATAGAATGAAAGTGGGCATCAATCAGCCCGGGCACTAACGTTTTACCCGAAGCATCTACTTTTTCGGCGTCATCGGGAATCTCAATGCTGGCTCGTGTTCCAACATCTTGAATTCGGTTGCCCCGAACAATTACAACGGAATCATCAACCGGCAGGCCTCCAAGTCCATCAATCAGCCGTGCACCCATAATAGCTATCACTGGTTCATCCGGGATTTCGGCTGCGGGATTCACCTCTTCAAGTGGTTTAATCAGCATTGCACGAAGTTCGTCAAACAGTGCATGCTGCATTTCGGGCCCGAAACGGTTGTAGTCAAACGTTTTTTTAAAGCGCAGGTTATTTTCGGCTCCCAGCATTTCGAAAACCGGGCGTGCCTGCTGAACAGCAAACTCCACCTCATCAGGGCTTGCCTGGCTGTCGATCTTTGGTGTGATAACCGAAACCCGTCTTGGAGCGATTGCAGCGATAACTTCGTGATAATCATAGGGAACGTGTGCCTCCCTCCCGATAAAATCGGCCAGCCAGGGCTGAAGCGGGTAGTGCTTCGACCAGCGGGCAAGTCCCCCGGTATGCTTCTCTTCGCTGTCCAGCCGCATCGGTGTGAAACCTGCAATAGTTACTACACCGGCAATTCGTTTATCAAGAGCTGCCGCATGAAGAGCTGGCCTCCCTCCCATTGCATATCCCAGCAAATAGATTTGGCCGGTATCCAAAAAATCGGTATCTCCGAACTCATCATATTCTGTAAGTGGTTCATTCACAAGAGCATTAACGGCCTGTTTGATGTCGTGAACCTTTTTACCGAGAAGTGTCCAGCCAGGATAACGCTCATAAAATCTCGAAGCTTCTTCAAGGCGGGCGCCATGGCCTATTTGGTCAAATGCAAATACAGCAAATCCCTGTGCTGCAAGAGCAAGATATGTGGGATGATTGCGGCGGTAGGCCGCCCTGTAACCGCGTGCATTCGAAATCGGATGAATCCAGATGATTACCGGCAGTTTTTCCCCGCGTTCTACAGCCTCCTCGGGAAAGAATATGTCTCCGGTAATATAATTTCCAAAATTGAGGGAAAGCGATCCAATACCCTCATATGCCGTTTCTGGCGCCCGCCTGCCGAGCATGCTCGAAATGTAACCGCGTTCTGATCCGTAGCTGCCTGGAAAACTTTTTGCCTCTGGTGGTGTATTGCCAAGTCCGGATTGTATCCTCTCACGAATATCTTCAGACGTACTCTCCCATAATTCAAGGACATTTTCTGAATCAAAGTTATCAGCTAACAGGTTTTCCAGTGAATTAGCCGGATAATTATCCGGATTCAACCGCAATGTCGTGGTTCTATCCCAATCCTCAATGGCAGGATAAATCGGTTTGCTTGCAGCGTCTTTGAACGCTTTACGCTGAAACTGAACATCCAGCCAATCCAGGTATTCTTCTATATCACGAGCTTTTGTCTCGTGTGTACCGGGGCGGTAGAGAAGCTGCAAATTATCTCCAGCACCTAAAAGGTCATACGAAGTTTTTGCAGAACGCCATGAATGTTCTATATCCCACACGCTTTCTACATTATCATTTAATGCAACTGCAAAGAGAAATGGAGTTGGTGCATTGGCTGCAACCATATTGGGTGTATCCAAAGGAAGTTTATGCTCGCGTCCGGAAAAAAACCGCAGCCTTGGATGAAACCACGTTGGAAACCTTCGTGTAATGATTTCTGCTCCTTCGCCAAACTCAGCTTCAGAATACGATCGAAATGTATTTACACCTCCTGCCCCGGAACTGCTGGAAATGATTGCACCAAAGCGTGAATCAAGTGCACCTGCAATTACCGAAAGTTTACCGTTACGTGAATGGCCGGTCAGTGCAACCTTGTCATGTTCAATAAAATCGAGTGTTTCAAGATAATCCAGCACCCGGCTGGCTGCCCATGCCCTGCGTGCCATTAGCGACCAATCGTAGTCGGGATAGATATCAAGCCAGGCTTCGGTGTCATCTTTGGAATCGGCGCCGGCATACACAATGCCTGCATACCCCCGGCTTACAGCCACCAGTGCCCATCGCCGGTGATTATCCTGGGTCATAAATACGGGAAACGGGCCGTCACCTTTGGGTAGTATCATTTCAAAATTCAAGGTGGCTTCATGATTGGGGCCAAATTCAATTTCAATTGTATGTACAATAGCGCGAATTTCATTCCTTACAGTTTTATTTCTTACACGGATATTCTTTGGCGGATCCGGCACCCGGCCAATCAGCCACTGCATCATTAAATCACGAATTTCTTGCTGCCGTTGTGGCCATTCGTCTGCTGATGTAATTGTAGTGCCATCCTGCATTTGAAGCGGATCGGGTATAAATGGTATACTTTCCATGGTTTCAAAGTCGGGAGGTAATTCACCGGTTTCATCCAACCACGTGTTCCATACATTTTTATCGTCAGGCCACTCATTCTCATCGGGAAACAGCAGCTTAAGTTCTTCAAGATAAGTCTGCTGCCGTTGCTCCTTTTCTGACTCACCGGCTGTTTGAGCCGTAGCCGGTTCAACAATAAATGTTATCAAAACAACAGTGAGGCATAGCTGAACAATAGTGCGTCCTCTTTCCCAAAAATCCCGCATAAACGTTTTTATTTCTTGAAATTGATATCCTATGACATTGAAATTCTACATTTTCGCAGTGTAAAGGCACCTGGAGTGATAACAAGGATAAAGGTGCTCTAACCAAATAGTATGAAGAGCAAGTTATCGTAGCACACATCAATCAGCAAATGGATTACAGGGAAAACTGCCCTGTTCATCCTGTTGAGGTTTTACTAATACCACGGCCGAGTGTGGCGGAATGGTTATGCTGCCGTTGCTGATTTCGGTTTCCTTCAGCTTTTCATCTGTACCGTTTTGCAAAACCGGGTGAAGTTGAAAACCATTAATACCCAGGTGAATTTGCTGGCGGTACTGATCGCTGTTGAATAAAATGGCAATTCCATCATGACCGGGATCGAGTATTTCTCCGGCACAGGTTCCGTCTGATATCGTCATGGCGATAATTCCCGGAACCTGCTCACTTCCGGTATTATGAAACAGCACACGCTTGTTGATCTCTTCAGCCGACTCAAGCCGGAATAACGGGCTGCTGTACCGTACCTGAAGCTGCTCACGAAATACATCTTTCGAAAATTCCATGTGTTCTTTCTCCACCTGAATATTGGGATTGGTCATGAATTCGCGCATATCATCCCAGCGATCATCATTATCCCAACCCGGCGGCAGTCCGATGGCCCAATTGTGTGTTTCAAGTGTAAAATCAACCGTGTTATACCAATCGCCGGAATCAAAACTATTACGATCCATCGACTTGCTTCTCAGCAGATCGGTGCCGAGCTGATGGAACGGCACTCCCTGCCCGTAATTTATAAACGCAGTACTGAGCAAGTGTACCCGAACACGATCTTCCATCTCCATATCGGATGGCAGTTTGGCCTGGGTGTTGTCCCACAGTGTTTCATTGTCGTGCTTGTCGATGTAGTTCACGGATTCCTGCGGCATGTCCGTATAGCCGATATATTCGTTAAACCCATCCGTGACTTCATCAAACCGGTTCACATACGGATACGAACGCAGGTTACCGGCCATTCCCACCCGTATCCGATCTGCATGGCTGAACAGGTCTTCAAGCTGCTGATCTGATGAAGCCTCTACATCTTCGTTCGGGAACAGGTATTGTCCGTTCGCAAAACCCTGGTGACGCCCGCTCCAGGAGAAAAAACCGCCCCGAATGCCATCGCGGATTCGGTCGTTAAAATTCCCGATGCCGGTACTTCCCATGTTAAATTGAGTGGCCTGTACAAAAATGCGGTCATCAGCAACCTCACCAAAATTCCAGCCCTCACCGTAAATATAGAGATTGGCACCATCCACACCGTGCTCCTCCAAAGTCAGTTCTGCCAGTGCTTCCTGCAGATTTTCCATTACGTAGCGGGGGTGGTGGCCCATCAGATCGAACCGAAATGAATCGATTTTATAATTCTTAGCCCACAGCAGCACCGAATCGATGATCAGCTTTTCCATCATGGCATGCTCGGCCGCGGTATTGTCGCAACAGGTGGAGGTTTCCATGGCTCCCGTATCGGGATTGTAGCGGTGGTAGTAGCCCGGCACCACCTTATCGAGCACCGAAAATCGGGATTCACCGGAGGCAAATGTGTGATTGTAAACCACATCAATCACCACGTAGAGGCCGGCCTCATACAGTGCCTGCACCATTTTTCGCACTTCCAGGATTCGCTGTTCCCCATCGGGATCGGTAGAGTAACTCCCTTCCGGCGCATTGAAATGAAAAGGATCGTACCCCCAGTTAAATCCATCGTAGGTGGCCAGGCCCTCCATTCTGCCCGGTGCATTGTATGGCTTTTGGATTTTCTCAGTTACCGGATCTTCTTCGGCAAGCTGCCTGAATACATCGCGAATGGGCGTATTGCCAAACTCTTCGCACAAGGGTTCCAGTTCTTCGTGGTCAATGAAATCGCAAATACGGTTGTACGGATGATGCAGATCGATGCGGTTGTCCTGGTTTTCGTTTACGGTGGCAATGTCGTTAATGGGCAGAAGGTGGAGGTGAGTAAGCCCGGCATCGGCCAGGCTAATCAGGTAATTCATTCCATCGGAGAGGTTTCGTCCGTTCTCTCCATTGTGTGTATACGCCATGTAGGTGCCGCGGTGCTCTTCGGGGACGGTTTTATCGATGATGCTGAAATCGCGCATGTGAGCTTCAAGGATGGTGATATCAACGGGGCGAACCTGTTCTTTTCGAATGCCTTGCCACCCATCCGGCATCAGCGATTCATCATTGGCGAGATCCACGAACTGGCTGTGGTAGCTGTCCATCGACAAGCTCACAGAATAGGGATCGGTTACCTCAAACACGTTTATTTTGTTATTGGTATGATGATACACCTCCACTTCAAACCGGTAAAACATCCTGTCCCAGTCGGATGGTCCGCTGAAGCTCCAAACCCCGTTGGCCGGTGGTGAACCCCCATCAATCCGATCCACTTTTT
>SLPZ01000306.1 GCA_007131725.1 Balneolaceae bacterium | reverse complement strand
ATATTTTCCCCTTTGCCGTCGCCGACTCCTGCGCCGGCTTCGGGCGGCTCTGGCTGAAGAAGGTCAAAAAGATTGGCGAGGACCTGACCATGCACGGCTTCCGCCACTACTGCACCAGCGAGATGGAGAACAACGGGGTGAGTTCAAGTATCTCCCACGCCATTCTGGGGCACGAGATGAACGATGTCCACGAAGCCTATCTGCATGTCGGGATGGGGGCGCTTAAGGACGCGGTGGACAGAGTCTACTGACGCACCCTGTCGCCGCTCATTTTTTCCCCTTCCGCTTACTTTTTCTGTGGTCGGGGAACAGCCTGCCGTATACTTCAAACGCCTCTTTTTTCACTTGCTCATCCTTGATCCTGTCCAGTCGATTTCGCAGCCCCGGACGCGTTCCATACTTGCCGCCGGCCTTTTGCGATATTTTCCCTACTCGCACTTCCCCGCTGTCTCCCTTGCCCAGCTCCTTTTCAGCCTCCCGCAGTATCTCCAGCATATCCGCGTCGCCAATATTGGGGGTGGGGCCTCTCGACCTTCCCCCTCTTTCCGCCGGGCCGTCGGGGGTTGCGCGGCCTTCCTCGGCGGAATCGGCTTCGGGCCGGGCCGGCGGCTCTTCCAGCCAGCTGTCCGGTTCCATGTCCATGACAATCCTTTCCACCTCGTTTTCAAGCTCCCTTATGTTCAGGTCCGTCCAGTCGCGGTATTTCCACTGTCTCAAATGCAATGCCTCATATAGATCGCGCCTGCGCCGAACCTTGTCTTCGCCCACCTTTTCAGTTTCTTTCATCGCCCGATCCAGGAAGTGATTGGCCAACCGCTCCATTTCCTCTACGCGCTCATTTAGTCCAAGCAAATGGATCCGCCGTTTGAACCTTTGCAGGAAGCCTATGCTGCGCAGGGTCTGGTTGCCGGAAAATTCCAGATCATTGGTGGCGGCGATTATTCTGGTTTCAGGTCTGCAGTCCTCACCGTCGCCCATTCGCCGAACGCTCCGATCCTGCAGAAAGCGCAGCAGATGGGCAATGGACTCCATGGGCAGGTGGTGTATTTCATCCAGGAACAAGGTGCCTCCTTCGGCCTTCTCGATGGCCCCCGTCCGATCCTCTTCCGCACCGGTAAATGCACCTTTTGCGTATCCGAAAAGCTCGCTGTAGGCGATATTGGTGGTCAGCGAGGCGCAGTTTATCGCATGAAAAGTCTTGGATCGTCTATCGGACAGTTCGTGGATGAGTTCCGCGGTATGCTCCTTGCCGGTGCCGCTTTCCCCGACGATCAGCACATGCGCCCTGGAATCGATGGCCGCCTGCAGGACGGACTTGTAATACCCGTACAGCAGACGGCTGTTTCCCAGGTATATTGGCTTGTCCAGTTTTCGGGAAGCTATTTCTACCCTCTTTTTCATTATCTCGTGCTTGTCAGAAGGTGCCAGCTCGATATCGTACACGCCAAGGATTGGTCTTAGCATTTTACACATATCTTCGGAGGAAGCCGGCCAGGGGAGGAGCGCCGCGTGGAGCATCATTGAGGCGCTGGTCAAAAAATGGCCGAGCGTCAAATATGTTGGCATCATGTCCCTCTTCGCCTCCACTTTATACCATTTGTGCATCTCCCCCCAAAAATTACTTGAGGGTTCCACCTTGCAGGCTTCCCGATTCAACACATCTTCCCAAAAGCTCTTCATATAACCGATTTCCAACGAGGAAATATCCCTCTCCAAATATCTTACATAGAAATCATCCTCTGCATCGTCCCTGCCGTGCCGGACAGCCTTCTGAACTTCGAAGGGATACACCAGATTATTTTCAGAAGTTGAACTAGAGTCGTAGACGTGTTGTACAGCCGCGAAGAATTTCTTTGACATCTTTTCGCCTCTTCGGCAGCCGGGAAAGCGGGAAATTGTCTCTTCGTCTGTGCCTGCGGCGAGAAACCTTCGCACAAATGACCTCATGGAAAAGTCCACGGGACTCAGCGGCGCACTGCTCAGCACATTTCTATCGCTGCCGAAACCGAAGCAGGCTGCAAGCGCTTTGGCCGCGTGTTCCGGATAGGCATGGGGCGGGTAGGGCTCGAAAAAGACCATGCGCCTTGGATAGCCAAACTCCATTTGCCATTTCATTATTTCCATCCATCGGTCGTGGCCGTTTTCGCTGGCGGCAGAAAAACCGGGATTGATACTTCTTGACAATATTCGCCGCAGGCACTCCGGCTCCGAAAAACCACCTGCTTCCCGCCCGTCGCCTTCTCCTTTGGCGTCCCTTCCTTTGCCGACTACTGAATCGGCGTCGCTTTCTGCCGATTCGGGCTTTTCTCTCCGGCTTGGCTGACCGGTCTTCCTTTCGCCTTCCTCATTGCGCAGCCGTCCCCCGCCAAAGTAGGCGGCCGGACTGGGGAATACCACCAGCAGGTTGCAGTCGATGGCGTATTCAAGCTGCCCTATCTGTCTTCTGTCAAGTTTCCGCAAGTCCTCCCCCAGGCTGTCCAGGCATACCACCTCGATCTTGCTTTTGTCGTACTCCAGGCAGCCGTGAAACCATTCGGGCGCTCCCACCAAGGCGACTCTCCTGTAGCTCATTCGCGATGAATACGAATCGTGGAATGAGTATTGTGACTGTTTCGCTGCCATAATTTGTTGCTCCTTTGCCTGCATTGACTTGCGTTTTTCATCAAGACGCTCTTGATGGTTGCTTTCGAGCAATTTAGCCGCGAACAATAAAAATACAAGTTTTTTGCGACAGTAAAAAATTACATGTTTTTCTGTCTTTTTGTTTTTGTATCTTTTTTATTTTCAATACTTTAT
>SLPZ01000310.1 GCA_007131725.1 Balneolaceae bacterium | reverse complement strand
TCTGGAACGATGAACAGTCTACCACATTTCACGGGCGTGATGTGTTTGCCCCGGTAGCCGCACATCTCGCGAATGGTGTGAAACTGGAAAGCCTCGGCGATCCCATCGAAAAGCTGGTCACTTACCGCTGGGCCATTCCCATTGCCGACCGGGACGGCATCCAGGGATGGATAGTACATATCGACCGGTTTGGAAACCTGATATCAAACATTCCCTCTTCCCTGATCGAAGAAACTGTTGGGGATGCCGGATTCAGAATTTATGTCGGCAACACCATACTGCACAGTATTCAGCCCACATTCGGCTCCGTGCCTGATGGCGAACCGGTAGCCTACATCGGCAGCTCCGGCACGCTGGAAGTAGCTATCAACAAGGGGAACGCAAAGGAGATGCTTGGTGTAGAGAAGGGTGCGCAGATCTCCATCGTAATTCAAAAGTAGCGTAACACCCTCTTGAGGTTTGCGTATCATTAAGATCAACGCATTTATCGATGTAAAAATAGATTATTAGAACCTGCGAGAGTCCGATAGGTCCTCGCAGTGTTCGACGCAAAAGCTCATGATTTTTATTGGCAAAAGCATTTGCATCACATAAAAATACCGGCCCATGAAATTTGTTGTTCGTTCTCCCATTTACGACAGTGAGGAAATCACCATTCCGCCCGAGGTTTCTAACCTTGCAAAATCGTTTAACGGAACCGTCTGCTCGCCAAAAGGAGATGAGTATAAAATCAAAAATAATATTGTTGATCTGCTCACCGATCAGAAAAGTTACACGCTGGCCCAGAGCACCAATCAGTGGAAATTGACCGCCTCTGTTTATGAAGATGTCTGGAGAGTCCGGTCGCTGTCTCTGCTCACCGGAGAGCCTTTTCCGGTCGATAAAGAGAAAGAGCTGCTCCGGGAGTGGATAAACCCGCAGCCAGAAAAAAAGTATCTTGATGTGGGCTGCTCCACCTGCCTGTATGCCCGCTTCTTAAAAACACTGGAGCCCAAAAGTTTTCAGGTTGCCATCGACTTTTCTGCGGCCATGCTTGAGGAAGCCCGGCTGAAATCAGAAGCCGACCAAGCCGATGTTTTGCTGATTCGGGCCGATGCCCGTGAAATGCCATTCTTCGCAAAAACCTTCGATGGCGTGGTGATGGGCGGCACTTTGAATGAGCTGACCGACGAGCTGAAAGTGCTGTTTGAATGCCGCCGTGTGATGAAAAAAAACGGCGTGCTTTTTTTGATGCACCTCATTCAGTCGGATTCGTGGTACGGAAAAGTTCTGCAAAATTCTGCCGGATGGAGCGGCATCAAATTCTGGACCGTTGAGCAGAGCAACGAACTGTTCGAACGCGCCGGTTTTCGTGTGGAAGACCAGATGACAAAAGGCATTGTCTGCTTCACCAAGCTGCGGCCTGTTTGATTTTTACCCTCAGAAATTGGAAACCATTTTTGAATTAACTCCTGTACGGATTTACCCTGGAATCTTTCCCGCCAACCCCTCGAATCTGTTCTCGTGCTTTGAAAGGCTTAATGCCTCGGGGTCTTATCTTGTTGCTGTGATCTCCCCCGGGTTGCGCTACATCAATCTTGCTTCGCAATGCTGATAGCCGCTTCACCCGGGGCTATAATATCGGCCATCCCTGCCGGGATTTTACTGGATGTATGAACCCAATTGTTATCTCTGTATTTGAGATATCCATCTAAACTATGTACTGTAAAGATAGTGAAACAAGGAGGGATTTTTTTTGCCAGACTGAACATTCCGTAAAAAGTCACTCCCTCCTTGTCCCGACGCATTTCAGTCGGGATAGGGAGGGAGCCGGAGGGTGGGTCCGAATAACCAGATGTAAACTAACTAAAAATTCCATGTTTTCTTCTTCATCACTCACCCTCCTGCCACCTCAGCACGGGGTAGCCGTCGGTGGTTCTCCAAACATTCACCCAGTCGAACTCCGGCATGTTGGCTTCGGCGGCAGGCCCGGTCATCTGCGCAGTGGTGAGGCCGGTGGCGCCTTCGGGATCTCCTTCTCCCACGCCCTGGTTCTGGCCCGTGGATTCGGTGTCCCAATAGGCGGCATCAGATTGACCCATATTGTTTCCAAGAAACCCGCCAACAACCGTTCCAATTCCATCCACAATTGTAATTAAACCGGCTGCGTAAGAATCATTGATTCTTCCATCTTCCATATTCAACCCAATAAACCCTCCTATGCTCTCTCCGGGCTCAAAATTCCAAACCTCAATAATTGAATATGATGTTGAAATATTCCCACTATTTATTCCTGCGAAACCTCCCCCTGGTCCCCGATCGGATCTAACCGATCCCATCGCATTTGAGCTTTCAATACTTCCGGAATTTATACCCACAAAACCACCAGTCCTGAATCCGGATTGAACCTCTCCATCCGACTGTGAACGGAAAATCTGCCCGCCATCATTCATTCCGACTAAGCCGCCTGCAGCACCTGTTCCGCTTATCCATCCGCCTGCAAACGAATCTTCAACAACCCCCTGATTAATTGCAACCAGCCCACCGCCAAATCCAAAAGCTGTTATATTAGCCTTCGCAGAGCTATTGACGATATTACCAGAACTATATCCTGCCAAACCACCTATATGGTGTCTTCTTGATGCAAGAGAAATTTCTGAGTGAACATTGTTTATACTACCTCCATCATTATAACCGACAAGGCCTCCCATCACCTGCAAGTTATCCACATCTAATTCGGGGATATAAGAATTTATCATCACACCCGATTCATATATCAGTTCGCCGCCATATGCCTTTCGAAATTTATTTGAAGATGGATTTATCAGGTACAGATTTTCGATGGCACCATT
>SLPZ01000225.1 GCA_007131725.1 Balneolaceae bacterium | reverse complement strand
ATCATATGAGATCTGAAGACGTCATCCAAAGCATCCGTTATATCCTGGATATCAGCGATGCAGAAATTGCAAACATTTTTAAACTGGGAGGATACCAGCCTACACGCGGCGAAATTTCCGCCATTTTTGATGATGAAGAAACAAGAGCTGAAAAAACAGGGCTCAGCCACAAAGCGATGGCTCATTTTCTGGACGGGCTGATCTATTACAAACGCGGCAAAAGCGATAAACACCCGCCACGGCCCATCACGATTCCCGTCTCAAACAACACCGTATTAAAAAAACTTCGGGTGGCCTTTAAACTTCGGGAGGAGGAGATTCAAAAAACTCTCCAAATGGCCGGATTCAGCATGTCATCCTCCGAATTGAATGCACTATTCCGAAAGAAAAATCACCGCAATTACAAACCGTGTGGAGATCAGGTGCTGCGGTATTTTTTGAAAGGGCTTGCTATAAAAACCCGTGGTGATGGATGATTATTGCGGTTCAATGATTAAATTTATAAAACATCCCTCCTTAATTTATTGAACTTATGTAATGAAAATTCAGTTTATTAAAATGGATTATAACTGACTTGTATTTCTTTATAAAGTATGAACGAGCCATCTAAGGAATCGCTGCAAGAGCAAGTTGATGAACGGGAATCAACCGTTCAGCAAAAATATGGTACATTTGCCGGGGTATTTGTACCCACTCTTCTAACCATTCTTGGAGTTATTTTATTTGTACGCCACGGATGGGTTATCGGAAATGCCGGTTTGCTTGGCGGATTGGGAATTGTTACACTTGCTTTCATAATTGTCACCTTCACTGCCCTCTCCATGTCTTGTATCACCACAAACATTCGCATACAGGCAGGCGGGGCCTATTCCATTATTTCCCAATCACTTGGGCTTGAGGTGGGCGGCAGTGTCGGGATTCCGTTGTACCTGGCTCAGGCCTTTGCCATTACAATGTACATTTTTGGTTTCAGGGAAGGCTGGCTTTATATCTTCCCGGATCATCCTGCAATTCTTGTTGACGCCACTGTATTTGCCACCCTGTTTGTTGTAGCCTTTTTAAGTGCACGGCTTGCTTTTCGTGTTCAGTACATCATTCTTGCAGTGGTAATTGGAGCTCTTCTGTCTGTAGCAGCCAGTGTGTTTTTTGGTGTGATGCAGCACGACCCGCAATGGCTGGGAGAATTTCCCGGTGCAAGAGAAGATGATTTTCCAGGTGTCAGTTTCTGGGTGATTTTTGCCGTGTTTTTCCCGGCAGCAACCGGAATTATGGCCGGTGCCAACATGTCGGGTGAGCTAAAAAATCCCAAAAAAAGCATCCCGGTTGGCACCATTTCCGCAATTCTTATCTGTTTTGGCGTGTATGTCCTCAGCGGTTACTGGCTTTCGCGAGTTGCAACACCCGATGAGCTGGTCAACAATTACAACGTAATGATAGACTATGCTTTTTGGCCGCCTGCTGTATTAGCCGGTCTTTTAGGCGCCACATTTTCATCGGCACTTGCTTCTATTGTCGGCGCCCCGCGCATCCTGCAGGCACTGGGTGACCACCGGATTTTTCCCGGCGGTGAGTTATTTTCCAAGCTTGCCAAAAATGGTGAACCGCGAAATGCCATCATGTTTACAGGCGGCATCGTTCTTGCCTCGTTATTAGTCCGCGATCTGAACACCATAGCTCCGCTCATCACTATGTTTTTCCTGATTACCTATATGATGATTAATCTCGTGGTTTTCATCGAGCAGCGGATGGATATGGTCAGTTTCCGCCCGACATTCCCGATACCCCGTTTTGTTCCGCTGATCGGTACACTAGGCTGCCTTTTTACCATGTTCATCATTAATGCAACTTTCGGTTTAATAGCCATTGCATTTGTGATTGCAGCCTATCTTTACCTCACTAACCGCACACTGAAAGTGCCATACGGCGATATGAGGAGCGGCCTGTTTGTATCGCTGGCGGAATGGGCAGCCAAGAAGGTATCCCTGCTACCTGCGGATAATGAACGGGCTTGGAAAGCCAATCTTCTTGTGCCGGTTCGAAATTCGCGTGAGTTGAGAGGTAGTTTCAGCCTCATTCGTAACCTGGTCTATCCGAAAGGCTCTATAAAACTGATCGGAATAACTGAAAGAATGAGTACGGATAAATTACAGGATTCCCTGTTCAACCTGGCAAGCTCCTTCAGCCGCGAAAATGTGTATACACGCTGGTCTGTGATTGATTCACCAAGTTATAAAGATGCCGTGCTGACCTCATTGCAAACGTTGCAGGGAACCTTTTTTAAACCCAATATTCTTTTTCTGAGGGTTTCAAATGCAAGTGAGAACGATGATGAGCTTCATTCAATCATAAATGAGGCGCGGTATTACAACATGGGAATTCAGCTTTACCTTGAGGATCCGGTTGCGCAGCTTGGCCGGCAGGCAGCGATAAATGTTTGGATAAGGGAGAAAAGCCCGGACTGGAGCCTTAACATGGACCTCGGTAATGTGGATTTGGCTTTGCTCTCGGCCTATAAACTCAAAAAGAACTGGAATGCTGATATGCGGATCATTACCGTAGTTGAAGAACCGGAAGTTGAAAAAGCCTACAACTATCTTGAAAACCTGCTTGATGTGGCGAGGCTGAAAGATGTCAGTGCTCACGTAGAAATCGGTTCGTTTAAAGAAGCACTTAAATCAGCTCCCCAGGCTGATGTTGATTTCTTCGGATTGCCGAAAGAGCCAAATCTCGGCGAATTTCGCACATATGTTGAGTTAACAAAATCTGCCTGTGTATTTGTGGCAGATTCCGGCAAAGAGAATATTTTTGCCTAATGGGTGACAAGATAAAGAGGCT
>SLPZ01000120.1 GCA_007131725.1 Balneolaceae bacterium | reverse complement strand
TTTGAAGAGGTATGTGCGGGATTTGTTCGGTTTCAGTGGAGTATTCAGCAGGTGCGTTTAACTGACGCGCTTCTGCTATCTGCTGATGGTTTGCTCTCACATTCCTGGCCATATTTCGAAGCTCTGTCGCCGAACGCTCAATCGAATGATTAAATATCCTGTTTTGAAGATTATTGTACGTATCCATTAATTGCCGGTCGAGAAACATCACTCGCTGGTAGGCCAGGTATTGCAGCGGCAAAGCAGGTGTAAAGTTTCCGTTAAAACTTCCCGATGAATATAAAGAGCGCGGAATCCAGTCGTCCAGCGAACGGATGCGTTCATAAACATCATTCCTTCCCTCTTTAAAGTAGAGTATGAGATTTTCATCCATTTCACTATTAAACCGACCATAGATCCAGATTTTCAGGGATGTGTGAAAGGGGTCTTGCCCGATGGTTTCTACCAGATTATCGGTTACTCTTGCCAGCCCAATGGCAGATGATCCCGAAGGCGCCCTTGCCGAACTCAGATTCAATCCGCTGTCTGTCGCTTCACTTGCCGAATCGGCATCTTCTGTTACATAAATATCAAAATCATCCGCATCTGCTGTCAGTGACATCGATTCTGTCATCTCCTGGAATTCGGTAACAAAATAATGCAGCTCTCCCCTGTTGAAATTAAATGGGCGGTCGTAGACGATGTCGGGTTCACCGTATTTCAGGTAGGCCACACCCCTGGCATCCATTCCATGATCGGCTTCAGGATCAGGATATTTATATCTGGCATTATGCAGCCGTTCTCTGTGTTCAATCAATCTTTGGTTGGCATTTATTGTAGGTGTGGGATCAAGTGAAATCCAGGTTTGCTGAATGTACTGAGCCATTTCAGGCGCCGTCTTATTCTCTAAATTTCGGGAAAAACCGGATGAATTTTCAAGTATCAAAGAAAGAATATCCATCTCTTGTTGAATTTCAAGGCTGTCCTCAACAGAAAAAGCCGGTTGACTGAGTGCCATTAAAAACCGATTGGTTGCTGCTCCGAAATAATCTTTTTTATCCTGCTTCACCACCAAATCAAGATAAAGGGATGCAAAACGGAATCCCGGTTTCTCCAACTGCCCGGCTGCTTCGTTTAAAAGATAAAAAGCCGGGACTGTCTCTCCTTTTTTCAAATAATTTTCTGCTTTTTTGAGTTTTTCAAGCTCTGTTTTTATCTGGTCTTCGGATGTGTTTGCCGGATGCTGTGCATAAAGAGAATCAGAAACAGAAAGAAAAATAATGAGTACCAATACCATTGTTTTTGACAGGTACTTCAGCGTCTTGCTCCCATTTATTATCAGGTTCAGCATTTCCAATTCGGAAGTGAGTTTAATATACTTTTGTTACAAATTTGTTAACGAACTGCTTTTTAGTAATCATATAAAAAAATCAGTTTCATGCAAGCAACTTCTGTTCACAATCATTTACATAAAGTATCATGAATATTTATTTACTTTCTTTTTCAGCATTCTCATCTCCTTTATTTGATTTATCCAGCAATGAACCATTATTCAGTTAACATACCATGAATCGCACCGGAGCGGTTTCGCATCACAGCCTTCTGCTGCTATTCACATTCTTCTGGGGAGCCAATTTCATACTGGCTGAAGTAGCTTTGTATGATATGGCTCCTATCTCATTCAGTGTCTCAAGGTTTGCCTTGGGTGGTATGGCCATGCTTGCTCTTTTATATTTGCAGTGCTACTACGATGCCAGAGTAAGCGGTGCCTCTTTCGAATTTATTCCCTCAATAGAAAAGTCTGACTGGTTCCGGCTTATAGTTATTTCCATTCTGGGAGCCACTCTTGCCCCCTGGCTTGGCATTGAGGGGCTTGGATTAACTCACGGTGCCCGGGCCTCAATCTGGCTTGCACTCGGGCCGGTATTCAGCATCGGTTTTGGATATTTAATGAGCACCGAAGCAATGGGGCGTTTTGGCTATGTTGGCGTGATTCTGGCAGGTTTTGGAACACTTCTGCTCGCTTTTGACGGATTCCGGGTTGAAGGATACTGGCTCGGCGATCTGCTTTTGTTTGTTGCCCTTATTCTTACAATAGCTGAGCTCCACCTCATCAAACCGCTTGCCCGAAAATATGGCGCAATCAGTATGGTGGCTATGCGCACGCTTATCGGCGGATCGCTCTATCTGGTGATTGCGTCACCATCGCTCGTTCAGGAGAACTGGCTGTCTTTCGGTAAGTGGACATGGATCGCCATATTGGCCGGTGGTGCGGTTGGTGTTGGTATCGGGCAGTGGGTAAAAGTTCGCTCACTAAGAAAGCTGGGGCCTACACAGGTTGTGATTTATGGAAACCTGGTGCCGATAGCCGCCATTCTGATTGCCTGGTTTACCATTGGCCAAAACCCGACACCATTCGAGCTGGCTGCCGGATTACTGATCATCATCGGTGCCATCTTTATCCAGGTTATTGATGCATCACGTAAAAAACGCCATAAATATTCTGAGCGGGACGACGAACTTTCCGTAGTTGCGAGCCCCAAACAGGATTAAAGTAATCAGTTCTCTCAGACTTAACCTGACTTTACAAAATGTCTATTCCGCTAAGAAACCTTACCTGTACAGTGAATGGAAATACATTCTGTACTCATCTTCATTGTCAGGAAATACTTTTTTGAAATCGTCCATAGATACCGTTCCGTGCTGCATTCGGCGTTTGGGGAATACCGGCATATCGAGTCCGGTTACAGCTTTAACTCCACGCTGAACAACCTCACCTTTCAAAGCATAAAGTTCATCGTGTTTCCAGTCAGTTAGCTGGATGAATGGAATGCCCTCAGAAACTTCAATTACATTGGGCAGTGTGTACGGACTGAATCCTTTGAAACCGTACTTGCTTGCAGTTGCATATACACGAACGTGCCCGCGACTCTGGCCTCCGCTGTACGTCAGTGAATGTTTGATTTTATCCACGCCCCAGCCCTCATGATAGAGAAGCGGATTGCTTAGAACGCTTCGTATGGTCAGTTCAGGATTATCTTCGATGGGATATGATTTCAGGTTTTCATCGCCACCGTCGCCATCAATAAGATAAGTCCACTCAGGGTAGCGTTCCCGGATTATTTTACACAGGGCAAGGGTCATAGTTGCGGCTTCTACATCGCGCTGCTTGTAGTCTTCAATTACACGGATGGTTTCTTTATAATCCAAATCAGAAATTTCTCCTTCAAACACTTCATGGAACATGCTTAATCCAAGTTTATCTAAAAACTGATGTGCCTGTTTTGCATCAGGGCCATTGTCAATGGACAGTGTAAATGCCTTGAGTCGTGATGGAGATTCTCCTCTTTTTAACAAGAGATCGTAAAGCACCAAAAATACCGATCCGCTGTCAATACCACCGGAAAACAGCACTCCAATCGGTTCATCTTTAGGGATGTTATCAAGCCACTTTGCGCATTCATTGGCCATGGCGCCAACATAAGCGTGGCCTATTTTATTGAGGTCAGAATCCAGTGAATTACGTTTAGGTGTGAAGTAGCGTTTGTGGTCGGGATTTGGATCGGGGCAGCCAACCACATCAAGCCGGGTAACATAATGGGCAGGAACCATTCTGGTATAATCCGGCCTGAATTGTTCTTCGAGTCCAAGTTCTTTTAAATACTCATAAATTTCATCGATACGGTCGGCAACAATCAACAGCGGCCCGTCTACCTGTTTTGCCATAAAATAGCGCATCGGCCTGCCGATTGATCGTGCCATATACACCTGTTGCTCCTGTTTGGTTACGATGGCATAATTCCCTTCAATTTTTCTCACTTCATCGGGATTTCCGGTTGCAATCAACTCTTCGGCTTCCTCATGGGACATGTTGAAAATTTGATTCTTATCCGGGTCAATCAGATTTACAAAATCGGGGAGTTTTTGAACTATTTTGGGCATATTGAACTAACTTTTGGTTGGTTTATTTTTCAGAAAGATTTCCTGAAATAAATATTGACATTTTTTACGCGGCAGAATATAAAAAATTTGTCAGTCGATTACTTATCCTGAATCACCATATCTCCGGGTTTGATTAATTTTTTCTTTCTCATAAATTCAGAAATGAAAAGGCTCAAAAATGCAGGCCCAATAATATGGAGAATGACCACATACATCAAAACCGATAAGCTGAATTCCATTGCCGTAAATGTGAAAATCTGTCCCACCAATCCGCTGGTACCCATTCCGGCTCCTTCGGGTGTATTTTGCATGAAAAAAACCATTGTGGCCAGTGGCGCGAGCAGTGCACCTGCAATTGTGGGCGGCAGGATAATCCAGGGGTTTTTGATGACATTGGCTATTTGAAGCATGGAGGTTCCAATACCGTGTGCCAGCAAACCAGCGATGCCATTATCCCGGTATCCGCTTACCGCAAAGCCGATCATCTGGGCTGAACATCCAACTGTGGCCGCACCGGCCGCCAGCCCATCGAGGCCCAGCATAATGGCGATAGCCGCACTGGAAATTGGTGAAGTGAGTGCAATTCCCATGAGCGATGCGACCAGGATTCCCATGATAAGCGGCTGCTGATCTACCGACCAGTTGATCAGTTCCCCGAATGCAATCATTCCCTGGTAGATAATCACTCCCAGGTAATCAGCCGCAAAATAACCCATAAAAATGGTGACTAAAGGAACGGCAATAATATCTAAACGGGTTGAACCAGTAACCAGTTTCCCAAACTCTGCCGCTATCACGGAAGCGACATATGCACCTGCCGGTCCTCCTTCCATAGCACCAAATGCTCCGGCCACAGCCGATGAGAATAACACCAGTGCCGGAGCATTCAGCCCGTAGGCAATTGCTACTCCAATTGCCGGCCCCATCAAGTCCATGGCAAGCTGGCCCACCGTTACCAGCATCTCAATTTCTAACTGCTCTCCCGCAGTTCGGATAATAAGCCCTATAATTAATGAAGAGAATAATCCTAATGCCATGTATGACAGACAGTTAATAAAATAAGTTTTCACTGAAAGGTCGATCCCTTTCTTTTTCAGGAAACTCTTCATTCAGGTTTTATATCAGTTGAGGTGCATGGGTTAATAAGTATTTTAAATAAGTCTTATAAAATATTGTTAGACAGTTTACAAAGATTTTTTTAAACATCTCAGGCCTGTTCAAAAAAAGTCATTTCTATTGAAAAATAAATAATGTGTTTACTGATTTAAAAATGGAATTAAATAATCGTTCAATTGTATCGAACTCTGCGAGGCCCTTGCGGGCTCTTGCAGGTCCTGGAGCAAAGACTTCCGAAGTCTTCCGGGTTTTATAAAAAAAGCTCAATTTTTAAAATCATAATTTTAATAGTATTGATTCATACTTCGGAAGTCTATTTTGCCAAATTTTTTTATTGAAACTGAACATCAGGTTAAAAATAGAATATCAACCAAAAAAAGAAATCAAAAATCTGATTGAACTATTCGGATTTAACGTCATTTTAAGTCAAAGTACTTGGTGGTTTACTCAGTTTTTTCAATCTTAGAATATTGTAATTGTGTTAACGGGTTGAACGTCAGCTATAAGGGACTTTAGTAAAGGAAATCATCATAAATTTCACATAAAAGAATAGTTGTATGAGCAAAAACAGATTATTGTTAGGCTGTGATGTAGGCAGTTCATCCGTTAAGGTTTCACTTTTTGATGCGGATAATGGCACATCTCACGGATCAGCTTATTCACCAAAAGAAGAGCTGGCGATCGATTCACCCCGGCACGGATGGGCAGAACAGCACCCGGAACTTTGGTGGAAACATTTAAAACTTGCCGTAAAAGAGTTGCTTTTCGAAACCGATATAGATGCCGGGCAAATCTCTGCGATTGGCATTTCCTACCAGATGCACGGACTTGTTGCCGTAGATAAAAAGAAAAACGTGGTGCGGCCTTCCATCATCTGGTGCGACAGCCGGGCTGCATCCATCGGAGACCAGGCGTTTAAGGAGTTAGGGCCGGAGATCAGCCTGAAACGATTTCTGAATTCGCCGGGTAATTTTACCGCCTCCAAACTAAAATGGGTGCAGGAGAATGAGCCGGACGCATACGAAAAGATTGACAAAATTATGCTGCCGGGCGACTATATCTGCATGAAGATGACCGGAGAAATTTCCACCACCATTTCAGGGCTGTCGGAAGGTATTTTCTGGGATTTTGAATCCAATTCAAAAGCAGATCTGTTGCTTGATCATTACGGTATATCCGATGAATTGCTGCCCGAAGCACACGAATCTTTCAGTAATTTTGGAAAACTGACAAATGGCGCTGCAAAAGAACTTGGCCTTAATGAAGGAATTTTGGTTACCTACAAAGCGGGCGATCAGCCCAACAACGCTTTTTCGCTTAATGTGCTGAATCCGGGCGATATTGCCACCACTGCAGGCACTTCTGGAGTAATTTACGGCATCACCGATCAGCCGGCTTATGATGAACAATCCCGGGTAAATACATTTGTTCATGTAAATCATCAAAAAGAAAATCCAAGTTATGGAGTACTTCTCTGCATCAATGGAACGGGAATTTTGTACCGTTGGATCCGCCAGCACTTGCTTTACGGGGGCTCTCTCTCCTATCAGAAAATGAATGAGCTGGCCGAAATGGCGCCCATTGGCTCAGACGGTGTAACCATCCTGCCATTCGGAAATGGCGCTGAACGTATCCTCGAAAACAGAAATCTCGGGTCGGGTATTCAAGGATTGGATTTTAACCGCCACAACAGAACTCACATTTTGAGGGCTGCCCAGGAGGGAATTGTTTTTTCAATGAACTACGGGTTTGATATTATGAAAAAGATGGGCGTGGATACGCAAATCGTAAAAGCCGGGCTGGCCAATATGTTCCAAAGTCCGTTGTTCAGAGAAGCATTTGTTAACACAACCGGTACAACTCTGGAGCTTTATAAAACCGATGGAGCCGAAGGCGCGGCCCGTGGCGCCGGTGTGGGAGCCGGAATTTTTAGCAGCCCCGGAGAAGCATTCAAAAGCCTGGAACGGCTTCAGGTTAACGAGCCGGAAAAAGAAAAATCAAAACAATACAAAGAATCGTATCAGAAATGGGTTGAAAGACTGGAACAGGAAATTTCATAAAAACCACACTGACCTGAATTTTTCCAATCAACCTTCATCACAATCTTAAAAATCAATCAAAGAGTTCAAAAAAGTTTTGGACACCACCACATGAATCAAACACTCTGAAATTATGACTCAATTAAACCAATATTTTCCAAACATCGACAAAATTAAATACGAAGGCCCGGACACCGACAATCCGATGGCGTTTACCCATTACGATGAAGATCGAAAAGTAGCCGGAAAATCGATGAAAGATCACTTCCGATTTGCTGTGGCATACTGGCATTCGTTCTGCAACGATAATAACGATCCGTTTGGAGTTGGCACGAGGATTTTCCCCTGGGATAAAACCTCCGATCCGCTTGAGAATGCCAAATTCCGCCTTGAAGCCGCTTTTGAATTTTTCACCAAACTTGGTGTTCCCTATTACTGCTTCCACGACCGTGACCTGGCACCTGAGGGTCAGACCATTGGTGAGTCGGAGAAAAAACTGGCTGAATTAGTAGATCTGGCCAAACAGTATCAAAAAGAAACCGGTGTGAAGTTGCTTTGGGGAACGGCCAATCTTTTCACCCATCCGCGATATATGAACGGAGCCGCAACCAATCCCGATTTTAATGTGGTTTGCCATGCGGCCGCGCAGGTAAAAGCCGCTCTTGATGCCACCGTTGAACTGGGCGGTGAAAATTATGTGTTCTGGGGCGGGCGCGAAGGATACATGCACCTGCTCAATACCGATATGAAACGTGAGATTGATCACATGGGAGCTTTTCTCCGTGCGGCACGTGATTACGGGCGTAAAATCGGGTTTGAAGGAGTTTACCTGATCGAACCAAAACCGATGGAACCCACCAAACATCAGTACGATTTTGATGCTGCCACCGTGATCGGGTTTTTGCGTGAGCAGGATCTGCTGGATGATTTTAAATTGAACGTCGAAGGCAATCACGCCACACTTGCAAGCCATACGTTTTCGCATGATGTGATGCTGGCAGCTCAAAACGGACTGCTCGGTAGCATTGATGCAAACCGGGGCGATTACCAAAACGGCTGGGACACCGATTACTTCCCCACCGATCTCTACGATGCTATTCAAGTTATGATGATTCTGCTTGAGCATGGCGGACTTGCACCCGGCGGACTTAACTTTGACGCCAAAATCCGGAGAAACTCCACGGACCTGGACGATCTATTTCACGCACATATTGGCGGAATGGACACTTTTGCACGCGCTCTTTTAATTGCTGATGACATTCTCAATACATCGGATTATAAGAAAATGCGCGACGGACGCTACAGCTCGTTTGATGAGGGTGACGGCAAAGCTTTCGAAGATGGAAAGCTTTCCTTAACCGATCTTCGTGCACTGGCCATCAAGCAAGGGGAACCTGAAATGATTAGCGGCAAGCAGGAATTGTTTGAGAACCTCGTGAACCGTCACATTCGCTGATCCTATTTTTTTTGAAATCGGATAAACAATCAGCCCGGAATTTTTCAAAAAAGTTTCGGGCTGTACTTTATTTATACGCCTGAAAGTTTTAATTGAATCTATTTACTGGAGTCGTGCAATATTTCTGTCATCACTTTGGGAGTAATGATGAAAATTTCGTATGCCTTCTGTGCCCGAATAGTTATATTTAGCTAAGCATTAGTGAAGAAACGCTAATTTATATCATTTTAATAATATTTTATCAAGATCAGAGTATACTATTTATTGTTTTCGATTCTCTGAAATAACTTTTTATAGCGTTAAAGAATTGAAAGCCAATAGTTTTACTGCCGAATGATTTTCGATTTCCTGATCTTCTTTTTACCTGTTATTTTACTTCATAAATTTTCAGGATTTTTGTTAATTAGATATATACCCTAAAATCACATACCAGAGTTATGAAACACATTTGCCATCTAATTATATCTGTTTTTTTCCTCACCCTTTTAGCAGGGTCGGTGCAGGCTCAAGATCACCAGGGCTTGTACATGAAACTCGATTTTTTAAGTGTTGAACGCCATGAGATCAATGACTTTATGGATGATATAGAAAATGTCCTGAAGCCTGTTAATCAGGCGAGAATTGATGCAGAAACCTTAAAGTATTGGTACATATATAAAGTACTTTACCCGGGCAGCCGGCAAACCAATCACAATTTTGTAACCGTATCCATTTGCAGTGCAATTTGCGCATTTGAAAATATTGCAGACCACATTGGGGAGGTACTCTCGGAAGCAGAATTGGAGAATCTGTTAGACCGGTATAATGAAATTATGACACCCAAATTTGCAGAGCTATGGAGAATCAACAATAGTGTGCTGAGAAATGAAGATTCCAAACCATCGCGTTATTTTATGCTCGATAATATGAATGTAAATCCTGGCAGTGAGTACACCTACCAGATGATGGAAGATGAAAATGCGAAGCCCATCCACGAGTACAGAATGGAAAACGGTAACATGGAAGGCTGGGAGTTATATCAACTGATTTTACCCCGTGGTGATGAGTATGGATATAATTTTGCAACGGGAAACTTTTATACACACCTTAGAGATCTTGAATTTCACTTCACTGAAGAAATCATCAGACAGTCCAGTCCGGATGTGGATGTAACTGCATTTATAGAAAATGTGGAAAGTATCCGTGATCTTGTTCGTTCTGAAGTGTATGAATTGATCGATTATGCAGTAGTTGATTAACTTAGCTGCTTTCTTTAAAACCTGCCGAACTTTGAGGCCAACTCAATACGGCAGGTGATTTATTTATTGAAACGCTCGTTATAAATCAATTCCGTACAACTGTTGTGTGATGCAGTGAATACTTCCCTGCCCCCAAACCAGGTCGGTGCAATCAATTCCGATCACGTCACGATCCGGAAACCATGATTTCAGAAGTTCTAAAGCCTTTCCATCATGCCTGCTGTTGTAAACCGGCACAAGAACCACACCATTTGCGATATAAAAATTGGCGTAACTGGCAGGCACGAAATCCGAACCGTCAACCGTAGTTCCCTCAATCCTGGTTTCCGGCATAGGCAGAGTTTCAACCCGTAATGATTCATGAAATTGATTTGTAGAGTTTTTCAAAATCTCATGATTTTTCCTCAGCACTTCATAATTGATGTCTGATTGATTTTCACAAACCATCGTTACAACAGTCCGGGTATCCAAAAAACGGGTCAGATCGTCGATATGGCCGTCGGTGTCATCACCTGCCAATCCGTCTTTGAGCCAGATAATTTTTTCAGCTCCCAGATAGTCTCTCAGTTTTTCTTCAATCTCAACTTTTGATAAATGCGGGTTTCGATTCGGATTCAGCAGCACCGATTCAGTTGTTAAAAAAAGTCCCTGGCCGTTCGTTTCAATGCTCCCTCCTTCCAGCACCATTTGAGGTTTAAAAGCCGGAATTCTGAACGTTTTTGAAAACCACTCCGGCAGTGCATTGTCATTGTCGAATGGCGGATATTTTTCTCCCCAGGCGTTATACTCCCAATCGGTGATGGCATGTTGAAGTTCACCATTTTCGATTCTTTGTATGAAAATTGGCCCGCAGTCTCTCGCCCATACATCGTTGATGGGAACCTGGTAAATGTGAACTTTTTGCTGATCAATTTTTCTTGCTATCAGTTTATCTTCAACCACTGACGGCTGAACTTCAGTATTCACTAAAAGTATTATCGGCTCATATCGATGCAAAACTTCGATGATGTTGAGGTAAACATTTTCAACTTTTTCGAGCCTCTCATCAGGCCAGGTTTCTCTGTTCGATGGCCAGTGAAGTTGTGTTGCAGAGTGTTTTTCCCACTCAGCGGACATTCTGTAACCGATTTGATAGGGTTTAAGCATGTTTAATCAAAATAATCATTTAATAAACATCATTTTATCAATTTTACTTTCTCCGGGTTCCAGTTGAATTTCATAAAGATAAATACCGGTTGAGAGCCCCGTCGCATCAAATAATACTTCCTGGTAGCCTGCACTGAACGGCTGTCCGTACGCAGGCTGAGCAACCTGCCGGCCTAAAATATCATACACTGTGATGGTCACAATTTCATCCTGCGGCAAAGAAAATCGCA
>SLPZ01000007.1 GCA_007131725.1 Balneolaceae bacterium | reverse complement strand
TTTCTGCACCCCGGCCTTGTACATACGTTCGGGATTGACCTGCCAGACAGAGTGACCGTTTTTATTGGCCAAATGCGTGAACTTCTGTTCATCTGTGCCACCTGGTACCAGCACAAACGCCAGACCGTTTTATCGCATATTTCTTGCAATAAATCCTAAACCTTTTTAGTTTCATAATGAAACCACTTTTGACCCATCCCTTGCGATATGCCTACAAATATCACCATAAAAGGAATTCCCGACGATGTTTATCAAAAGCTTAAGCTTCAAGCTGAGAAGCATCATCGCAGTGTGAACAGTGAAGTCATTATGACGCTTAAAAGCTCGTTGGAGAGTAAAAAACATGACCCCGATATTCTCATCGACAGAGCCAGAATGCTGAAAAAGAGAGCAAAGGGAACTTTATCCATGGAGGAAATTCAGCAAGCTATCGACCAGGGGCGCACATGATCGTCGCTGATACAAACCTCATCGCAAGCTTTTGGGTACCCACAGACGTGGAGCAACTGGCTTACAGCAGCCTGAAAAAGGATTCGGAATGGATCGCACCGATTTTATGGGCTTCTGAATTCAGAAATGTTCTCGCCCTTTATTATCGCAAAGGCATTCTTGACTTACCCTCGATATTTCGGGCTATTGACGAAGCCGAAGATTTCATGAATTCCAGGGAGTTTTCAATTAATTCAAACCAGGTGCTAACCCTGATGTCCGAATCCACTTGCTCATCATATGATTGTGAATTTGTGGCGCTTGCATCAGAATTTGATGTTCAGCTCGTAACGTTTGATAAAAAAATTCTTGCTGAATTTCCCGGGATAGCGATTCATCCTGAAGAATTCGTGGCTGGTATTTAGCTTCAATCTGCGATATAATAATTTTTTCGTGCCACTAACATGCATATAGCCTCCAATGTCAACAGGTAACAGGTTGATTTGCCTGTTTGACCTGAGCCATCCCACAAAGCGGGATCTGTCCCTGTATTGCCATGGTCACCCGGGTGGAAGACGCCGACGGCATCGTCTGCGGCCCGGGCACCTGCAAGGGGCTTTACGCCGAGGCGGATGGCAGCAAGGGCCACGCCTGCCTGCTTCTGATGAAACGCTTCTGATGAAACGGGCCGGCGGGGCGGTCACAATGCACGTATCGAGACGTGTCATGAGGAACAAATTAAAATAACTTCATTTCATATCTCGCATTCAGCTGAATTATAATGACATATCTAAGCTGATCAGTAGAAAGATTTTTGAAGTCATTTTTATATACGTCCTCAAATTGTTTTTTTGCAAATCTCAGAGGAGGTTTAAATGATTTGTTTTTTGGGGATAAGTGAGCTGTATCCCTGAGAGAGTCGTAATATGCTCTTTGAGCAATTCTGCCTCCTGGATAATCAAATCCTTTCTTGGGTTCGATATAACCGGATATTTTTTCTTCCGAATCATGAAGCCACTGAATAAAATCTTTATGAGTATCCGGCAGGATGGACAATCTGTTTTTAATACGGTTCTTTTTCAGGACGGCATCATTCAGGTAATCCAGATCATTGCATATGTCAAGGTATTCAGATAAATAGACGTCCGGAATAATCGTTTTCAAAAGCTTCAGGGTATCTTTTCGGGCAGGGGTAAAGTGCTGCTCTTCATCAAATTCCACTATTCTGTTTCCCAAAACCGGATGACCTATGACAAGTCCGTCAATAAAGTGGGACAGACTTGCCGACGAAAAGGATCCGTCGGAGTCCAGGGCATGTAATATTTTCTTATGGCAGTCGATAACGCGATGATCAAAGTCATAATCCAGATAGTTATCGGACAAGAACACATCCGATTTATTTATTGGTTTGCCAATATTTTTTGAAACGATAAATTCCTCGCCTGCCAATTCTGAAATTGCGAGAAAAAACTTATCCTCATCTTTTATTCTCTTCTTTTTGGTCCTGGCAATAGTATTCGGTTTTTGGATATCCACTCCTTCAGCAGTTGCTTCTTCACCGGGTCCCCGATCACTCTCCTGATCAATATGCTTTTCCAACATATTCAGGATGGCGACGGCAGGTGACTGGCTCCTGCCGGAGATGTAATCCTTCGCAACGGAAGTGTTTATCGCATCTTCATGAACATACAGGTCATACAATTCATCTATATGGATTTCTTCCGGGGAAAATTTTCCCCGCCGGATAAACGTGACGTACCTCCCATCAACACGAATGGCTCTGTACATCTTTCCGGTTACACTGGTTGCTGACTTGATCAGATTCAAGCGTCGGATAAATTCATTTTTGTTCAGTTTCATAATGAGAATATTTGGATGAAAAGTCTTTCATAACAATCTGATTTTTATCGTTTGTAGAATCACATCATGTTCTCTGAAACCACTACCCATGACGCTATCTGATCATTACCATAACAGAAGTTACAAATCAAAACCGGAAATCACAGATCAGGCCCGGGGAAACCGCGCTTGTCAATCAGATAGGCGCTGATCTGCCTGAGCGAGCCGATCGCTTGGGCAAATCCGGTTTTCCGTCCGGGATCGCGAATCAGAACAGCATCAGATATCAAGATCATCAAAAAAGTTGTTCCGGCGATTCCGTCTCAATCACATTTTTTCGCGACTTGGCATCAGAAATGGCCTTTTGTGCTACAATGACAACGCAAGAAAAAAACGTAACGTATCGGCGCACGTATAACCTGCCTGACGCATGTACAACCTGCCTGGCGCACGTATAACCTGTCTGACGCATTTACAACCTGTCTGACGCATTTACAACCTGTCTGACGCATTTACAACCTGCCGGACTTGAGTACGCTTGAAAAAGTTTTCCGAACGAAAAATGAAAGAAGGCAAGATCACTCTTGGCGGTTGCTGTGTCAGCGATGATGATCCAACGTGGGAATGCACCAACTGCGGGCTTCAGATTTTCCGGAAGCAGGTGTTTGGTAAATAATTTAGGCAAATTTTTCTTCATGTTGGTATGATGCAATATTGGAAGTAACTTTTTGGTGTCAATAGCATCGCAAACAATCGTGGTACAGGAAACATAACGGGCAAGACAATGGAAAACGAACTGCAGCAATATGCCAGGCAATATATGGACAAGCAAAACAACCGGCCAATACCGGAGTTCGAGGGATATTCTCCCAACGAAATGCAACATCTGCTCCATGATCCCTTTGGCCTGGACAGTCCGCTAAAGCTGAATAACCTGGACGATGCAGGTTACAACGCCATTCCGATATTGAATCTGATCCGGCACTTGGGGCATCACCTGGCCGAATCCGGTGATATGAAGCTGACGGCAAAGGGCTTTCTATGCAAAAAAATACTTCCGGGCTTTTCCCGATCTGTACGCCGGTGCAGTTGCTCAAGACGGGATCGACAATAAAACATGGAACCCCTTTATTCGTTGCTGCTCCGTGCGAACCTTTGACCGATTTCTGCATCTTTTCGGGTTGGTCGACATCAAAAAAGAGCACCGCTTTTCCGGAAAAAGCCATATCATTCGCACGCCTCTGTTCGACCGGCTCATTACCTGCTCACCACACCGGGAAATGCCTCCGGGACATGTGCCTCCGGGTGTGCCGCCATTACCGTGAATTTGAGTATCGAGGGATATCATAATGCAGTATTATTGCATCTGCAACACCAGGATATGGAGCCCATTCATGATCTCCTTCAATCAATGCAACTTCCACTTCGGCCAAGTTCCGGCCTTGATAAACATATTTTGTTATTTTTCTCTATCATTGGTCAATAAAACTAATCTTATTCTGCGTATGACTCATCCCAAAGACCATAAGGATCACGAAATTCAAAAAAAACTGGCCTTTTTGAACCAGCTGCTTGAAAGAAATCCTGAACTGAAAAATCAGTACGACGAATTCATGATCGAAGCTTCCACTAGTCTGCCGGATGGTATGGATACACAATCCTTTATTGAAGAAGAGGCGGCTTTTGTTAAAGAATTGCTTGAAAATGTGGATCTGGATGATCCGGATTGGGATTTATTCAATCCACCGCACGACCGGTATATCCCGGAGTATGAAGCCTGGGAACATGTTGCCGAAGCCATGATTGCTGAACAATTTGAGGCACTTGCCCAGAATATCAAGGATTTTTTTTCCGATGCAAAATTCCAAAAAGGACTCCTTTCGCTCGTCGGTGCTTATGATGCATGCCGTCACGTAGAAATACATGATCCCAACCAAATTTTCTACGATCATGAGGAGATTCTCCTGAGTAAGCTTCATGACCTGCAAACTTCGATAATCGACCAATTGGATCGAACGGTCATCCCTGATTATCAGATCTTCTGTTTTATTGAAGGCCTTTTCCATCACTATGAAAACCATCACGAGTCCGTTTTGCGCTTTTTTGAACCGCTGGTGCTTACGCTGATACGTGAAAAATCTCACGCTCGGTTTATTGTAAATCTGGTTCGGGAAAAGAATATTCAGGCAGCGCACATGCCCCGGATAGCAACAGAAATGTACCGGTTATCCGGAGATCGGGAGCTGTGGATCAAAACAGCGGAAACGCTGATTCACCAGGATATCGAAGTGGCCCGAAACCTGTTGGAAGAGTACCGCAAATCTGCATACGATGATTTCATCCGCACTTCAAAGCAGGTTTGGCTGGCAGACCGGTACCGGAACGAACTGGCTGATTTCATCTTCGAAAATATCCGTCCGGACACATCACCAGAGTTTTACAAGGAGGTTCTCCTTTGGTTAACCTCGCAGTATAGTACCCCCCACCCTACCCGATTATCCCGATACAGGATGTTGCGGAAAATTTTCACACCAGAGGAAAAAGAACAATTTCTTGAAAAACAAAAAACGGATCATTTGTTTTATGCAGAGATGCTTCGAATAGAAAATCGATTAGCGGAACTGCTTCAATTTGTCCGTGAAAACATTGATTCTTTTGAATTTCATGGCATGATCCACACCATACTCGAAACACATCCTGAGGAAAGTTTTGAGATTTTGAGAGACAAGATTCTGCTAACACTGGAAAAGGAAAGGGGGCGGAATGTTTATCGATGTGTGGTCGGGTGGCTGTTGTTGATCCGAAACCTGCCGGGAATGAAAAAGCGTTCGAAAGAACTGGCCGACCAACTCTTCCATTGGAAACCGAGATTGCCGGCTCTCAGAGATGAACTGAAGCAGGCGGGCTTTGTAAATTAAAGTATACAGAACTCCCTTCAGGTTCTGCAATAACTTGAGGTGAAGCAGTGTCACTGATGACTATTTTTGAAGTTACCTCAAAATTCTCTCTTTTCTTCTCATAAGTATATGAAAAGCCGCACACTACCGTGACCTGGAAGTGGAAATGGTTTTTTTTTGAAAAATGGGGTAACTGTTGTAACCGTAATCCACTTGATTTTTACTGCTATGTGCAGTATCGTTGCGCTGATTCCAGCGATATTGCAGGGCGTACTTCCTGGCGGGAATCTTTACCAGGTCGAGACCTCCAGTGTCAGTATTGAGTCACCAGTTGTTTGCCGTCCTGGTTCTGCCGGTTTGGTTCTGCAAGTCTGATTCTGCAGTGGATTCGGAAGGTCTGGTTCTGCTGGTCTGGCTCTGCAGTGGATTCGGAAGGTCTGGTTCGGCAAGTCTGGCTCTGCAAATCTGGTTCTGCAGTGGATTCGGAAGGTATGATCCGGCAGGAGATCCAGATGGATCCGGAATTCCGGAATCAGCTTTTCACGCGGTGCTTAAGGGTTCTTGACCTTGAAGGTGCTTGACACAGTCCAATCGCTGTCGTGGTGAGGATCTCTTCATATACCGGGCTGTAATGCTGTCAATCAGCTCACGTCATCTAAAATTTTTTCTATGTTACACGTTGCTGTTATCGGATTTGGATTTATGGGCATGACCCATACACTGAATATCCTCAGAAATAAAAGCCTGAGGCTGAGGGCCATCGTGGATATCCAACCGGATGCCGTCAAAAAAAACCTGCACTCCAAAGGGGGAAATTTTGATACGGGTTATATCGATCCGGCTCAACTGGCTGACATACAGATCTATGCATCACTTCAGGAATGCCTGATGGCTGAAAAACTGGATGCCGTCATCATCAGTGTTCATACCAGACTGCATTATGAAATCACAAAACAGGCCCTTGACAACGATCTTCATGTTTTTCTTGAAAAACCGTTCTGTCTTGACATTGCCCAGGCAAGGGAACTTATAGAACTGGCCGGTAAAAAAGAGAAGATACTCATGATCGGGCATGTTGTGCGGTTTATGCCTCCCTATGAACGGCTCATGCAGTGGATTGACTCGGGAGAGTTTGGCCCATTGAAATTTTTGTCTCTCTCCCGATTTTCCGGACGTCCGGTCTGGGGTGAATGGAAGGATGGCGCCGTTAGCGGCACATCAGGGGGAGCCCTCTTTGATCTGGTCATCCATGACATCGATTTTGCGTTTTATGCCGTTGGGCTGCCCTCGGATATTCAATCCTCACTTCTGCCGGGTGAACTGAGCCCTTACGATTATGTTAACGCGGTATGGAAGTATGAAGACCGTGACACTCTGGTAAAAATCGAAGGAGGAAACATATTTCACACGGATTTTCCCTTTCAGGCCGGATATATTGCCCGGTTTGAAAAAGCAAGCCTGGTTTACACTACATTGAAAGCGGAGGTCATCCGGATCGCCGATGAAGAGAGGTTGTACGATGTGGAGGCCGGCGACGCCGGAGAGGGTTTCTATAATGAAATATCCTATTTTGCGGAATGTGCCATGACAGGCCGGCAACCGGTTAAATGCCTGCCGGAATCCGCATTAAAGACCATTGAACTGTGTTACAGGCATATTGATAAATGACAGATAAAAAACAATGACCGGATGGACGGTCTACATATGAATCCTGCGAAAAGAGACACCATTTTGGTGTTCTTTAGATAGTCCATCTTATCTTATTAACACATCTTACCTTATTAACACATATCACCTTGTAAACAAACCTTACCTTATAAATACATATTTACCTGAAAAATGAAAAAGCATTTAGCGATAGAAAACGGACCTAAAACGGTGGAAAAAAAATTTCCATGGCCCATTTACGATGAATCGGATGTCGAGGCTGTTGCGGAAATAACACGCAGCGGGCAGTGGGGCAATCCGAACTGTGACGGATTGGTGAAAAGGTTTGAAGAAGAATTCGCCGCCAGTTGTGGATCAAAATATGCTCTCAGCTGCGTAAATGGTTCGGTTGCACTCCGTCTGGCACTTATAGCCTGCGGCGTTCGTCCGGGCGACGAAGTCATCGTTCCCCCCTACACCTTTATTGCAACCGCATCTATTGTATTGGAAGCCAATTGTGTGCCTGTTTTTGCCGACATTGATCCGGATACCTACAACCTGGCACCTGCCGAAGTGGAGCGTGCCATTACAGAACGTACAAAAGCCATAATTCCCGTCCATTTTGCCGGACAGGCCTGTGAGATGGATGAGATCATGGCCATTGCCGACAAACACGGACTCAGAGTCATAGAAGATGCCGCCCATGCCCACGGGGCAGCCTACAGGAACAGAAAACTGGGCAGTATCGGGGATGCCGGATGCTTCAGTTTTCAGTCGTCGAAAAACCTGACCAGCGGAGAAGGCGGGATGATCGTTACGGATGACGAGGAACTGTATCACAAGATGAACTCACTTCGCAATGTTGGAAGGGTCCATGGGGGGCAATGGTATGAACATCATTTTCTGGGATGCAATTACCGCATTACTCAGCTGCAGGCCGCGCTACTGTCCAGCCAGCTGAAAAGACTGGAGGAGCAGACCCTGACCCGCCATGAGAACGGGACCTATCTGAACACCCTTCTGAAGCAGATTGAAGGTATTGAACCGCTTGCCCGGGACAAGGGAGAGACCATTCACAGCTATCACATCTATATCTTCAAATACGACAAACGTTATTTTAACAATCTTCCGAAAGTGAAATTTGCCGAAATGCTGGCGGCCGAAGGTGTTCCCTGCTTCATGGGGTACCCGAAACCTCTTTACAAGCAGCCCCTGTTCCAGGAGAAAAATTTTATGTGCTATGCCATTCCGGAGGAAGTGGATTATACCAGGGTCTTTTGCCCCGTGACAGAAAAGGCTTGCAGTGAAGAAGCCGTCTGGATACTGCAGCATGCCATGCTCGGCTCAAAACAGGATATGGAGGATTTTGCCTCAGCTATCCGCAAAATTCAGGATGCGGTTAAGTATTATTCTGGATGAAGAGTTCAAATCAAACGGGAGCCACCTGCCGATCGAGGCGCTGCTTGTGAAGGTCGCCAAGAGAAGCTGGAAATGACCACTTGCTTATGACTTACGGGATTCCAGAAACAAAGAGAGATTCCCGGCCGGACATTAGAAACATATGCTGCAATGGCCAGGTGTATCACTCTTTGCACATAAGTACTCCGTTTTCTCACTTAAACAGTAAGATGGATGATTATGCAAGTGAAAATTTGGCCTTATACAGCAAGATCCATAACGACGATTTTGCATATTAATTATTGTTATACCCACTACTGCAATGGATGAAAATTTCCAATGCATTTATGCGTTGTTTTTCTGCCAACTACTTGCGATACTACCAATAGAAATTAGTTGAAGAGGCAATTACTATGGAAAAAACTGAATTTAAAAAAGAGGTAGAACACCTGCTCAAGGACCTTCCTGAAGAGGCTGATTGGGATGACCTGATGTATAAAATCTACGTTCGCCAGTCCATCGAGCAAGGGTTGAAAGACTCCGAAGAGGGTCGGGTTATCTCTCATGAGGAGATCAAGAAAAAATATCAATTGGCTAAATGAGAGTCGCCTGGACGAAGAAGGCCGA
Organism: Balneolaceae bacterium; assembly: GCA_007131725.1. Lineage (GTDB taxonomy): Bacteria > Bacteroidota > Rhodothermia > Balneolales > Balneolaceae > Rhodohalobacter. The sequence goes on along the minus strand of SLPZ01000007.1, from coordinate 2,312 downwards.
AAAACAACTCGAGCAGATCTTTAATTATATTGCAACGGATTCTGCTCTGTATGCCTACCGGACCGTAGAAAAAATTATTGCGCATGCTGAAGGCATTGTTCCCCATCCCCGGAAAGGTCGTATGGTTCCAGAATTTATGCGAGATGATATTCGGGAGGTATTTCAACACCCATATCGCATTATCTATCTGATCAAGGATCATGAGAACATCATCGAAATCCTTAGCGTTATTCACGGTGCACGTCTGCTTCCTGAAGAACTTGAGTAATCGTGGGTATAACCCGGTTTCAACCTGTCATGGCCGTAGTTGCCGTTGATAAAATTTCCAGAAAGGAGCAAAGTTTAAAAATCGTTGATAGTTCAAGGCCATGCAGGTTAAACCGAAAGCCGTTATACAGCAAGATCTGATGCAATGCAACTTTAATCCCTGCCTCATTTTTCAACTTTGAAATTTTGGTGTTTTTGGCTATGTTACTACAGTAAATTAAATCAACACAGCATTTTATGGATATCACTTACCTTAAATCATCAAAGCTTGAACAGGCCTGTAAAGAATTCCAGGTCAAGGAGCTTTATGTTTTCGGGTCAGCAGTATCAGGCACGATGTCTGAAAAAAGCGATCTTGATTTTTTAGTCGAATTTAATCGAATCGGGTATCAGGGTGCATTTGAGCAGTATATGGGATTCAAGCAACGCCTTGAAGAAATTTACCAAAGACCTGTAGATCTGGTAACCATTAAAAAATTCAGGAATCCTATTTTTCAGAAACAGGTTGATTCATCGAAAACTCTGATCTATGCCGCATGATGTTCAAAAATTGTTGGTTGACATACGTACAGCCTGTGAAGAAATAACTCAATTTACAGAGGGCAAAAGTATCGATTACTTTAAAAAGGACTGAATCCTTCAGTTGGCACTGGAAAGACAATTCGAAATTATAGGGGAAGCCATTTTCAGACTTGATCGAATAGATCATCAGAATTTAGCCATTAAAATTCCTGAGTATCCGAAAATCATAGGGTTTCGAAATGTTATTGCCCATGGGTATGACATCATTGACTATGATGTGCTCTGGGATTTTGCAAAAGAACGTGTTCCGGAATTACTGGGAAAAACTCACAACTATTAATTCCGACAAATAGAGTAATCATAAATTGCTGTATAATCGAGTAGGCGGCTCCGCTCAATATTGAGCGGAGTGCGCCTCTCACACCACCGTACGTACGGATCGCGTATACGGCGATTCATTACCTTGACCTTATTTGGTGATAGCTTTCCAACATAGCGATGTAGCCCCGTTTCTTCAGTCTGGCCAGGGTTATGGTCGTTTTCAGGATGGGGCTTTGAGCTGTTTTCCAGCTTCCCATCCGTGTCCGGCTCCATGCATAGGCGTTTTCCGGGTTTACACCAAGACGCATCAGGTTTTTCCTTTTGCACTCGGGGCGTTTCCAGTGATGCCATATGCAGTACCTTAGCCGTTTTCTCAGCCAGCTGTCCAAAGCTTGTAACTTGCCGTGGATATTGGCTAATCTGAAGTAATTCAGCCAGCCCGTTATCAGGCGGTTGAGCCGTTGGATTCGTTGGTCAGGACTCATGGGGGTGGTCTTGCGGGTCAGCTCCTTAAGTTTATACTTAAAGGATTGCCAACTCTTTGCGCTTACCACCAACTGGTATTGGCCTTTCACTCCCCAGCTGATTGTATTCTGTCAAAGAACCAATCTCCATCAGAAAATATCGCAATATTCCTGTGGAGCTTGCCATTCGGGGCACACACATATGCATCAACCGGGCGTGTGTTAAATTTTCGCCCCATTTAAACCGGCATGCCACGTCGGTTATGCGCTGGCCGTTAATTTGCCAATAGATTCAATAGTCTTTTTTTTCAATAAAAATATTCTGATCTCAAATTGCGTTTATAGTTGTAGTGTCGTATAATGACACTATGAAACTCAGTTCCAAACATCTGAAAACACTCCACTCAATTTTCGACAATCCGGTTCGTGCTGATGTGGAGTGGAAAAAGATTGAAGCTTTGTTTTTTGATTTGGGTGCCGAAATCAGTGAAGGTCGCGGATCTCGTCTTCGTGTAGCACTAAACGATGTTCGAGCAGTATTTCATCGACCACATCCTAAAAAGGAGACCGATAAAGGAGCTTTGAAATCGGTCAGGAAATTTTTGATAAACGCACAAGTTACACCCTCGAAAATTCAATAAGTCATGCTCAATTACAAAGGATATCACGGTAAAGTTGAATTTGATGAAGAAGCCGGTATTTTTCACGGTGAAATCGTTGATTTGAAGGATGTTATTA
>SLPZ01000054.1 GCA_007131725.1 Balneolaceae bacterium | reverse complement strand
CTTAATGCGCTTAGCTCCGGCAGCCTCTTTCCCCTCGCAGATGGATGATAGCGGCGAAGCCTCTGTCAATACGCCGTTTTGGATAGCGGAGACGCAAGTTACCTATGAGCTGTGGTATACAGTGCGGCAGTGGGCTTTAGGCAATGGCTATGGTTTTGAAAACGCTGGTGTAGAGGGTAGTGAAGGCACGGTAGGACGAGCCCCGACTGCTCAGGGTCAAGAACCGGTGACAAGAGTCAGTTGGCGCGACAGCATCGTGTGGTGTAACGCCCTGTCGGAAATGTTAGGCTTTGATCCAGTGTATACGTATCAAGGCCGCATCATCCGGGATTCGAGTAATGCCGCAGCCTGTGACAATGCAGTCGAGACAGACGCCGATGGGTTTCGGTTACCTACCAGCGACGAATGGGAATTGGCTGCGCGTTACCAGGGAGTGGATAGTACAGATGGATCGATTTCTCGGGATGGCCTGTATTGGACACCCGGCGACTATGCCAGTGGTGCGGCTGCCAGCGTCAGCGACGGCAATGCACTCGGGGCCGTTGCTTGGTATGTCGGCAATAGTGGTGGTAGGACTCACCCTGTTGCTAGCAAAGTACCCAACGAACTGGGCCTGTACGATATGAGCGGGAATGTACGCGAGTGGGTGTTTACCGCAACCGGGTCGAACCGAGTGTACCGCGGCGGTGGCTGGGGCCGGTCGTACCGTGATAACTTGCAGGTGGCCAACGTCAGCTGGGCCTCTCCGGATGTTCTGGGTTACAGCTTGGGGCTGCGTATTGCGAGGACCGCCCTGTAGACGAATTCCGCATTGGTGTCCGCGAGTTCTTTAGGGGCATACTGAGCATTGTCTAGATCACCGAGGGTGGGGTTAACCGGCTTAAGGTAGGCAACACCGAGAAGGACGAGCCGGCACGGGTTGCCGCTTTTTCAGAGGCCTGCCTCGCTGTTAGGCCTGTTCATCAAAGTGCTCACCGACAAGCTTGCGTATCCGCAGCGAATGGTCTTTTTGAGCATCCGTCACACTTTTCCCGACGACGGTGTCCGTATGGTTATCGACAACATGTGCCACATTCTGCTCCAAATCTGCGTCCCACAGGTAGCTGACCCGATGATGGCCTGCTGACAATCGATACTCGGCATCAAAAAGACAAGAAAGCCTCCACGATCCGATCCCTGTCTGGATGATGGTCTCCGCTGACATATTCCACGTTGCTCAGCAGGAGCTGGCCATGGACAACCACGGGTACTTCCATCGACATCATAGGGATAAACATCTCTCCGGTTTCGGCGGCTTCGCGCAGCCGTTCGGCCGTTTCTTCCGATGTTGTTTCGGGGTCAAAGGCATACAGTTCTACCGGAAAATCATGTCCATATGTGCCCGAGGCGAGACGGGTATCTCGGGTCCTGTCTGATCCTGGGCGTACTCCTGGAGAGAGAATTCGCTGTGGAATCCCTCGTCCATGAGTGCCGCTTGTATTGGGAGAGGAAGCTCGGGATTGAAGACGACCTCCATGGAGCCTGGTTCGCCAGCGATGGTCAGGTTGACAACATAGCCTTCGAATCCACTCAACGTTCTCCGTTCAGGGACAGTCACTCCTATTTCTTCTCCGAAGTCGTTGGGAATGGTATCGTCGAACCCCACCTGCAGGATGGTATCGTCAAAAGGTACGAAGGTCCAGGAAACCATAAAGATGAACTGCACAAACTGTTCCGGATCATACGGCAGGTCGTGCGAGGCTGCTCGTGTCACGTTGTTCACCAGAGTCATGGGATCGTCCATGGGCCCCTGCGCCGACGTGATGAATTCCTCATCGGCGAGCTCCCCCTTCAGCAGCAACTGCAGATCGCCGTCCTCGGTCTCGGATGCCCAGATGGATAGATGGCCTTCCCGGAGGCCTTCTTCATCCTCAATCCGCAGCGAAAAGGTCATCAGATCGCCGGGTTGAAAACTGAAGGAATCGTCCTACCGCTAGGCCTGTCACGGCTGGAGCTCCTGCAGGGCCTCTCGTACCTCAAGCGAAACGGTGTCCACGCACACCCTGGGATGCCCAATAAAGTAACCCTGTAGGTAGTCGGGCCTAAACTTGAGTGCCTGGCGCAGGTGCTCGCAGGTCTCGATAGATTCCATGACGACCTTGGTTCCTTGCGACTGAGCATACCGGACGATGGTATCGAGATGCTCGGTGCTGGCAGCGCTGCCGGGCTGTGGCACGTTTTGCAGCGATAGTTTAACATAGTCTGGCTGCATGGCCAGCAGTCTCAGATCATCACCGCGAGCCTCGGCGAAATGCTTTAAGGCCACTTGGCAGCCCAGCTCCCGGACGACTTCGAAAAACCGTCTGTACTCATCCCAGGGGGTACTGGCTTCCACGGGCACCTCGTCCCTGCAGCTGCTCCTCGAGGTCCGTCTGCTGCTCAGGTGAGAGATCGATCCGGACCGCGGGACGAGCCATCTCTAGCATCGTCCTGCAACTCCCTTCATGAGGCAAGCAACAGCTGAGCGGAAGCTCTAGGGTCCGTGCCGCGCGGCGGTGTGTGGCCGCGGTGCGGTGAGATGAGATGTTGGGAGCGCAGTGATGCAGCCGATCACCGAGACGTGTCAGCCGCGTGAGGATGTGCTGGCGGGCGGGTTGGAGGATCGCCATTTCGCCGCGCAGCTTGACCGGGTGGTGGCTGATGATCCGGCGTATGCGGTGTACACCGACCCGGGGCGGTTCTTCGCGTTGACCCATCCGACCTCGGGGTTGCGGGAGATGATCCGGGATGTGTTCGGGCATCTCGCGGGCAAGGGGGGACGGCCGATCCTGCGGGCGCAGACGAGTTTCGGTGGCGGCAAGACCCACGCGCTGATCGCGCTG
>SLPZ01000145.1 GCA_007131725.1 Balneolaceae bacterium | reverse complement strand
GCCGGTGCTGTACAGGGAATGGCCAGCAGCAAGGCAACTATGACCGCTGTGAAATTCAGGTTATTTGGCTTCATAGCTTGGCTTAGGTGTCAAATCAGTGTTTCTTTTTTCTGTCAGACCAGGTCAAAATGCCATACCATACCGGGAAATTATTTGCTTTTTTTCATCTGGACAGGAGAAAGCGTAATGGATTGTGGAACTTCAGAAAGAAATCCATGCGCTTATAACATGGCATCACTGAGTAGGATTTGCTCTGTTTGTTCAATTTTTTGTGATCTCTGTAAAGGTATCCGGGCTATATGCCTTTATAGCAACTGAATTCGGATATACCCTGTAAATCCGGAATGAATAAAAAGGCATTTCCGGCAGGATAAGATTTCCCCTACACCACAGTTTGCACGGCAGTCTGATATCAGACTGTGACTTTCTTTCGATAAGCGTAAAGCCATAACGGTCACAGTTGCAGATGTATCTTGGGAAACTGTCATCAGGAGCATTTACGATCATATGTTGCAGGGTGAAGAATGTCTCGGTTGCTTTATTTGAAAAGTGACAAAAAAAATCTTGCTGAAAGAAAGCAGGTAGTAAATAATGTATCTCCAAATAATCCATTGATTATTCAAGTCAAATGAAACATTTGGAATTAACATGTCAGCCGGAGGCTATCATCTTCATTTCATCAGAAATGAGAAAATTTTCAACAGAGCCATTCAGAGCTATTATGGGAATTATAATCAATGAAGAATAAAAAAATCTTTTTTTGGGCGGTTACCTCGGCACTGGCAGGTTTTTTGTTTGGTTTTGACACCGCAGTTATTTCAGGCGGGGAGCAGAATATTCAGCGATACTGGGGACTCAGTGATATCATGGTAGGCCAGATGGTTGCCATGGCTCTCTATGGCACCATTATCGGAGCATTGTTCGGAGGATATCCTGCCCAATATTTTGGAAGAAAGATGACGCTCATCTGGATTGCGTTGTTCTTTCTGGTTTCTGCAATTGGGTCAGCCCTGGCCCCAAGCGTTTACTGGCTGATGTTTTTCCGGTTTATCGGCGGCTTGAGCATAGGAGCCTCTTCCGTGGTTACTCCCATGTACATCTCCGAGATTTCGCCATCAGCCCAAAGGGGAAGGCTCACAGCATTGTTTCAATTTAATCTGGTCTTGGGCATTCTTGTGGCATATTTGTCAAACTACCTGATTGGGTCCGGATTTGAAGAATCCTGGCGTTGGATGCTTGGTGTGGAAGTGATACCGGCCTTACTGTTTTTCATTCTTTCATTTACACTTCCCGAAAGCCCCCGCTGGCTCATTGTTGCCAAGAACAGGGTTGCGGAAGCCAGGGAAATTCTGGCTGTCATAACACCCGGATCGGTTGATGATGTGGTTGAGGATATCCGGGCAAGTGACCTTGAACGCGGAAAAGCTGCTGGTTTACGGGACTTTCTCACGCGCAGACTGAGTTTCCCGATTTTTCTTGCGTTTATTTTCGCTTTTTTCAACCAGCTCTCCGGTATCAATGCTGTGATCTATTTTGCTCCGAGAATCTTCAACCAGACTGGCATGGGAGCCGATGCCGCCCTTTTGTCCACAGTCGGCATCGGACTGGTGAATCTGGTCTTTACGCTGGTTGGCATGGCGCTAATTGACAAGCTGGGCCGCCGCTTTATCATGTACATCGGGTCCGTGGGCTATATTGTTTCATTGTCGGCGATTGCGTGGGCTTTCTTTACGCAGACATTCACCGGAATGATGGTACCGCTACTCATTTTTGTGTTCATTGCTTCACATGCCATTGGCCAGGGTGCGGTCATCTGGGTATTTATTTCAGAAATTTTCCCCAACGCAGTGCGGTCATTCGGTACTTCACTGGGCAGCAGCACGCACTGGATATTCGCGGCCCTTATAGCCGGAAACTTCGTCTATTTCGAGAGTTTGTTCGGTGGTGCCCCAATATTTGCCTTCTTCGCTTTTATGATGGTCTTCCAGTTGCTCTTTGTCTGGAAAATCATGCCTGAAACCAAAGGGGTTACTCTGGAGGAAATGGAAGAAAACCTGGGCATACGAGCCCCGGAGTTTGATAAACAGCAAAGCGGCCCAATGGTTACAAAAAGTGAAGCACCTTGATGCCCGCAAACATCGAAGCGATTTCGTAATTGTTCATAAAAAAGCTGAGGATTAAAAAACCAAATGCCAAAAAGATCAGGTATGCATCCCACTTCTGAATGTTTTGTTTTACTTATTGGCTTGTTACTCATGGTTACGGGCTGCAATGCTCTGGATAAGGGGAATGCACACGATGCACGGCAATCAGGCATGAATGAATCCGGCATGGTTGAGATGACAGCAGGGGAATCCGTTTCAATGGGATCGGCCATAAGCGAACCCACCCCAAAGGACATGACCACACGTGAAACCGGAATCCTGGATATCAGGATGGAGACGGTCTACCGGCAGCGCTATCTGGAAATTCCCGAGCCTGACAGCGATGTACCGGTCCGTATTAACCCACCGGTATTGCGCTGGCCGTTTACACCCGGTAAAGATGTACGGTACGATGTGCGGCTTGCACGTGAAAGGGATTTTTCACAGCCAGACAAGATCCTCGGCAGAACGTCCTCGCCTTGGGCAATGTTCCATCCCCATCAAAAACTGGAAGATGGTGCGTGGTACTGGCAATACAGGGTTTCGGGGGAGAAGTGGTCCGAGATCTACCGTTTTGTGATTGACGGAAGCGCCCTTCCAATGCCCACACCTCCGCCTTCGGTTTTTTTGAAGGCCATCCCCCGTGAACATCCCCGGGTACTGGTCGATAAGTCGGAAATCCCGGCCATCAGAAGCAGAAAAGCCCGGGATGATTTTCAGGCAAT
>SLPZ01000322.1 GCA_007131725.1 Balneolaceae bacterium | reverse complement strand
TTTTTGATGGTATCCAGCATCGAAGGAGATTCGCGGTAACCCGGCCCAAATGCACTCAACCCGGGGTTGGCATTTCCGTGATCGGTGGTTAATATCACAAGTGTATCATCGCGCCCTTCCGTAAAATCCATCACCACTTTTATGGCGTCATCAAAAGCAATCTGGTCGTAGATCAGGCTTGCGGCATCGTTGTCGTGCGCGGCATGGTCTACTCGTCCGCCTTCAATCTGCAGAATAAATCCGTTGTCGTTTTTGTCAAGCCTTTCCAGTGCCACTTCCGACATCTCGGCAAGTGTAGGGATATTTTCCTGAAGTTCGGGAAGCGTTTTATGATCTGTGCTATATGGCAAATGCGAATCAGTAAATGCACCCAGTAATTTGCCGTTTTGAGAAGCTCTCATCAATTCCGCACGATTTTTAACAACGGTGTATCCTTTCTGCTCAAATTCAGCGAATAGATCCTGCTCATCAGACCGCTGTTCAGCAGAAAAGTGCCGGATTCCGCCGCCCATCAAAATGTCATATTCGCGTTTGGCGTATTGTACGGCTATTTCGTCTTCCATCCCTCGTGCGGGCACATTTACCGAAAATCCGGCCGGGGTGGCGTGGGTTATCCGGGTGGTGGTAACAAGCCCTGTGCCTTTACCTGCATCACGAAAAATTTCGCAGACGGTTTTATACTGTTCATCATCAGGCCCCCAGTTTAACGAATCGTTATTTACACGATGCCCGCATCCCCAGGATGATGCGGCGGCGGCAGAATCGGTAACTACCGAGTCCAGCGATGCCATATCCATCAGTCCGCGATAGTAGTCTTTGTCAGATTCATATAATTGAATCCAGTGTGTTTTTTCGCCAGTTTCGGATTGCTTGATCAGGTCTGCCAGCGCAAGTGTGCCGGAGCTCATTCCGTCCGATACCAGAAATATCACATTTTTGGCGTCGCCGTAGTTTGATTTTTTCCGTGCCTGTCTGAATGCTCCCAATGCACCGCTGCCAAATGCTGCAGTTGAAAGAGCTCCGGTTTTCAAAAATTCGCGCCTGCTAAATCCTTTATTGCTCATAATGGTTAACTTTTATTTTGGATATGGTTAATTTATTTATCTTTCAAAGGTAACACAGGATAATGAAAAGGGATTAAGGAATCATTACCCTGAATGATGAAATTGTAAAAAGTTTCTATTCAAAAACAGAGTTGCATACGCCTGTGTTACACTGTTTATGATGTAACAAAAATTTATCACCGATTTGATCAGTTTTTATTAATTAAAACAAGCAGAAACCTAAATTTAACGTGTATTATGAACACTAATCATTTCTACAAAAAAAACACTAAAACAATCTGGCTGATGCCGATGTCGGTTTGTTTCTTCATGCTGTTTCTCTTCTCTAATGCGATTGCTCAAAACGGTGTTACACCCGAGCATATTGCTAAGATGGAAACCGTGACGAGCGCAACCATCTCGGAAGACGGCCAATATATAGCATACACCGTAAGTGTGCCTGCTGATCCTTACAAGGAGAATGCGCCAAACAGAAATCACCTTTATTTGCTCGATATAGAAGAGGGTACAACTAAACCCTATTATACCACAGGGTCGGTTGGTTCGGTTGAGTTTCGGCCCGGTATGAATACTGTTACTTTTCTGACCCAAAGGCCGGGTGAAGATACCCGTTCGCTCTATGAAGTTCCCATTGACGGCGGCGAAGCGGTAAAATTGTTCAGCCACGAGCGCAATATTATCGGTTACACCTGGCATCAGGATGGCAATCACATTGCGTTCATGGCCAATGAAGAAGCAGAAGAAACGGCATCACCGCTTCCATATCAGGCTGATGTTTATGAAGAAAACCTGCCTCAGCGGCGGGCATATATCACCAATGTAGAAGTGGAAGACCACACACCTCACGAGATAAATGTTGAGGGTTCGGTATATATTATTGAATGGAGTCCGGACGGAAGCCAGCTTGCCCTCTCGGCTGCACCTACTCCCAACATTGATGATTTTTATATGTTCCAGCAGGTTTTTGTGGTAGATTACAGAACACGTGATGTTGTCGGTGAAGTGAACAATGAAGGAAAAATCGGGCAGATTGTATGGAGTCCAGACGGCAGACGGCTTGCCCTTCGTGCAGGAGCCAACATTCATGACCCGATCGATGGCCGTATTCTCATCGTTTCTGCCAGGGGTGGAGTTCCGAGAATTATTGACGAAGATTTTGAGGGTAAATATGAACAAATAAAATGGACCGACGAAAATATCATCCATTTTCATGCCAGCGAAAGCACATCATCAGTGCTGGGTTCGTTCTACTTCGATGGCACTAACAAGGAAACTCTTTTCCGCTCAGATGAACATGCCATTGGCTCATTTTCAAAAAATTCCGATGGCGATATAACATTTGTTGCAAGTTCGCCCTCTCATCCCAACGAAGTTTTTTATCTCTCATCCGCTGAAGGTTCAGAGCCTGAGAGAAAAACTTATCACAACTCCTGGCTAAATGCTGTAGAGCTCGGACTACAGGAAGTGGTTTCTTATGAAGCCCGTGACGGGGAATTTACGATTGACGGCATGCTGATCTATCCGCTGGACTACCAGGAGGGAACAAGAGTACCGGTTATCACCATGGTTCACGGCGGACCGGAAGCACACTACAGCAACGGCTGGCTCACCAATTATTCCATGCCGGGGCAGATGGCCGCCGCAAAAGGGTATGCCGTTTTCTATCCCAATTACCGGGGAAGCACTGGCCGCGGACTTGAATTCATCAAAAGCAGCCAGGGTGATCTGGCCGGAAAAGAGTTCGATGATGTGGTTGACGGTGTGGATTACCTGATTGACCGCGGTATTGCCGATCCCGACCGGATTGGTGTAACCGG
>SLPZ01000219.1 GCA_007131725.1 Balneolaceae bacterium | reverse complement strand
GATATCGCTTAATATCGCCATATGAGGTTGTCGCTAAAATGGAGGTGAAATGAAAAACTCCATGAGCGAAAAGCAGCACGGAGTCTTAAGTTAGAGTTTTCGAATAACTACAACTTAATAAAAGGAGGTATTTACCGTGACAGAATTACAAGTACTTGGGTGGATTGTTTTTTCAGTGTATCTTTTACTTATTGTCGTTATTTCCTTTATTGCAAAAAAGAAAACTGGAGGGCTGGTAGACTACATTACTGCTCCAAGGTCGTATGGCCCTGTAGTCGTGGGCTTAGCCCTGGGAGCAACTACCTGTAGTGCCGCTGCAACCTTAGGAAACCCAGGGTTGGCTTATGGTTTTGGCTGGGCGGGACTTTGGTATCCATTTGGTTACGGCGGGATTGTATTTGCGTGGGCGATAGCGGCATTTAAACTATCCAGGATGTGCCTGAATGTGGGCGCAAAGTCGCTGCCAGATTTTGTGGGGATTCGATTTAAAAGTCAATTTGTTAGGGTTATGGCAGCTATCGCAACAATTCTCGGTGTATACTATATAGCCGGTCAGTTTGCAGGTGGAGCATGGGTTTTCGATCAGATCCTTGGAATTGAGTACAGCACAGGTATTCTAATCGCAGCTGCTGTAATGATTGGCTACGTGGTTATCGGTGGCACTCATGCCGAGATGATGAACAGTGCGGTTCAAGGTGCCATTATGCTGCTTTTGGCTACTATTGTAACAATTGCTGTGTTAGTACAAGTTGGGACGCCTGGAACAATTAACACTCTTATTGAAGCACAAGATCCATCCCTAGGCTGGAGCAATGTTTTTGCTGATCCAATGTTTGGTACATTTACTGGACCGGCTATTGCTATCGCTTTATCTTTATTTGCTTTATCGCCGCAGTTGACAAAAATGTGGTTTACTATACGCTCTGAAAAGGATATACCCTGGGCTTTGATTGTTGGTTTTATTTTCATGTTTATGATGGGTCTACTAATTCTCTTTGGCGGTTTAGGAGGCAGAGCCGTATTCCCCGATATTCCTCCAGATACAAGTGTTCTAATGATCTTAATGGAATATACACCATCTCTAATTGTTACTATTGCAGGTGTGGGCATTCTGGCTGCAATTATGTCAACTACGGCCGGTTTGTTCCTGGTTTCAGGTGTGGCTGTAGCTAATGATATCTATAAAGATGTTATAGCACCAAAGATTCATGCCCATACTGACAATGCTGTTTTGGAAAGAAGAACAGCAATGGTCACGAGAATTCTGATCGTGGTTTTTGCCATAATCGGTTTGGCTATTGCGGTAGACCCCCCGCCATACCTCACTGGCCTGATGTGGGTAGGAATCGGAGCCCTTGCTGCTGGAATATCACCGTTAATTATCATGGGTTCGGTTTGGCAAAGAACCAGCAAACTTGCTGCAGAAGTAGGTAGTGTACTTGGTCTCGGAGCTCACGTGTTTTGCTATTATGTTTTGGGCGGAATGCTAGGCATAGAGGTATTTAATATAGCCTGGGCCGGCACTGGAGTCGGGATCATTCTAAACTTTGTAGCCTTGATTGTTATATCATTATTTACCGAACCTTTACCGCAGGAGCATCTTGACCAGATATTTGGTGAATGTGAGTTGCCTGGAGAAGTTGAAATAGACAAAACACCAACGATGTAGAGTCATATAGTTTTTTTAGCTTTTGGTTACCAACCTTGAAAAGGAGGTATTTAGAATGGGTATAATGGCATTTTTATGGTGGGCTCAATGGGTAATGTGGGCAGTTGCTGTTGGAATAGTAGTTTATGTCAAAATGAAAGAGGCCAACTCTAAAGGTTAGATTCATTTCATAATAAATCGCGCTTGTCAGAGAATAAATACCAATGGGGGGCGACATATTTGGTATAGATATTTTATTCCGATAGGTCGCTCCTAATATAAATAATAAATGTTTGTTGGGAGGCGATGTGTTAATGGAAACAATAATAAGCGGTGAGGGTAGAGTGATTTCACCTGTGCAAAGCATTAATGAAATTAGTGATGCTACAAATAAATATTGTTCATTGGCTCAAGAAGACAAATTAATGTCAGCCCAAGATGCCATTGCGAATTTTGTTGAAGACGGAGATTACCTTGTATCTGAGTTAACGGGGAATGTAAGAGGCCCATTAGCCCTTATTCGTGAACTAGTCAGACAATTACGGAAAAATAAAAAAACCCTAAATGTTGCAGGTAACACGTCAACTTTGGATATTGATTTGCTTTTAGCATCGGGGTGTGTTGATGCTATAGATCTATGTTATGTTGGGTATGAACTATTGGGAACTTCATACACAATGCGTAAAGCAGTGGAAGATCAAAAAATTAAGGTGACGGAGTGGAGCAATGCTACAATGGCCTGGCGTCTGAAAGCAGGCGCTATGGGTATACCATTTTTACCTTGTAGGACAATGCTTGAAGGCACAGATACTTTTAAATATAGCACAGCAAAAGTAATTAAGTGTCCTTATACCGGAGAAAAATTGACCATTGTGCCTGCGTTGCGGCCTGATGTGGCTTTAATACATGTTCATCGCTGTGATAAATATGGCAACGCCCAAATCGACGGAATCACAGGATCTAGCCTTGAAGTTGCTGCGGCATCGAAAAAAGTAATTATTAGCACAGAAAGGGTCATCACTAACAACGAAATAAGGAATTATCCCGAAAGAACTGCAATACCGTACTTTCTAGTTAATGCTGTAGTTGAAGAACCTTTTGGGACACATCCTGGAAATATGCCCTACCTTTATGATATGGATATCGATCATTACCGTGAATACGCCAAACTTTGCAAAACTCCAGACGGGGTAAACGAGTACTTCAACAAATATATTTATAATATCGAAGGTAATG
>SLPZ01000286.1 GCA_007131725.1 Balneolaceae bacterium | reverse complement strand
CCGGAGTTCGTGATTATGCTTAGAAGAAATTGAACGAAAAAAAGTCGGTAGTATTGGTTTAGCGTTTTTCATATCCGGGAGATGTCTCGACTGCGTCCCCGACAGAGAAACGCTGTCGGGGTAGAGTGGAGAAATCTCCATGAAACAAGAAAAAAACATCAACACTCGTAGGGTTCATTATTTCAATGACAATTTTCTCTTGAAAGAAAGGTGAAAGGAAATGTGAAAAATTATCCTAAGACATGATGTTTCGGGCAACGTTTTTTTTCCCAACTGCTCAATTTCATTTAAGATATCTGGTAAAGAGACTTCCGAAGTCTACATCAACACTACTTAGAGTTTTGATAGATAAAATTACCAGTGTTTTACTTAAACAAGAAAGACTTCGGAAGTCTTGGCACTGTCATACTATCGGTGACACAACACTAACTACTCTCCTGAACGGCATTATTCAAAAATCGGGTAAAGCCAACCACATCCTGATATCCGCGGCGGCGGTCAATCACATTTCCATCGGAGTCCATTACCACAACAAACGGATAGGCTGTTACCCCCATGAGTGAACCGAATTGTCTTTCAGTCATCTCCTCACCCAAAAAGTTTACTGTATTGTCTGAATGGCCGTTAACTTTTACGGGATGATAGCTTCGGTCGAGAACCGCACGCACACTTGGCGCAGGATAGGTTTCCCGATCCATCTTTCGGCAAAACTGGCAGCCCACTTCATAAATATCAATCATTAACAGGCGCTCATCCTGAGCAGCAAGTTCAAGAGCCTCCTCGAGGGCCATCCATTCGGGTGCATTTTCAATATCTTCCGGGAAAATTTGAGAAAACGAGAAATACCCGAAAACGGCAATGAAAATGGCTATAAGTGTACCAATAACTACTTTTCTTTTCATGGTTGGATTTTCAAAAACGTTAATTTTTACAGACAGCAGATTTTGAATTATTAGATTAACGTATGCCCGATATAAGAAATTAGAAAAAGATTTTAAGGCTATTCAAAAAGGGTTTGAAGTTGCAAAAACATAATCAATATCGTCATGCCGGACGCCGATCTCCCGAAGGAAAAGGCTGGCATCTCCTGTCTATATTAACGACTGGAGATCCCGCATCAGGTGCGGGATGACGCCCTTTTTGAACTACTATATATCACCAAATTCAAAGTTCTTTATCGAATTCACGATAGGTTATGAGCGCTAAATATATAAAGAAATTTTCACGCCGTATACGATTTTTGAAACGCGATAAATACCGTGTTCGTGTATCGAATGAGGAATTGGATTGTTCTAAAATGGTGTACTCAGCTTCGACGGTGAACAGAATTCTATCAGAAGCGGGTGTTATATATTAATTCTGATGAGCGTATTTGATCTGTCCGAAGGGCTTTTGTTTCGATCAACTCTTATTAATATACGAGGGTGCGGGGGTTCTGCCCAAATCAAATTTGTTACGTGATATTAAAAGCAATAAATGATAGTTTATATGTGTTTAAACTATAAGTAATGTAGTCTAAAGTTTGAAAAAGAAATCAGAATATGCCTAAAAAAATTGGCTCTTTAACACTTTATTCGGTAGATGATCTGCACGAACTTCTTGGAATCAGTAAAATGACGCTTCGCGCCTATTTACGTGAAGGCCGCCTGAAGGGCAGAAAACTGGGAGTGCAATGGTTTGTTACCGAAGAGGCCATCAGGGACTATTTTAACCAGGAAACCAACAATACACCGGCTCCCAAAAAAGAGAAAAAGTTAAAATACATTGTACAGGGAGTGAACGATCTTGTGAGCGAAACCGAAGAGTGCAACAGCATTTCCGAAACCATCGAGTGCCTGCACAGCCAGGCTATCATCAGCCTTTTCCAGGTGGAAATTATTGATACCGAATCCGATGAAATCATAGAAGTGGTAAAAGCCCGCGATTTTATTGAACGTTACTCCTGATAACGGTACAGAAAAATCATTTCAACATTGCAAATTAATCCAGATGAAATTAGAAAACACCTCACTTCAAAAAATTGAATTTGGTGATGATCCCTCAGATCAATTCTATTGCCTGATTGATTTGAGGATAAGCCCGAATGGAATCAATATCAAAAAAATGAAACTGTCCGATCCCCGAAATATCGACCAGGCATTCAGGCAAGCAGGCTGCATTTTAATGCTGACCGGTGATGAAGTTGCCGAGCTGATAAATCGCGGAGAACTACATTCTGACAATCTCCACAAAACTCTGTTCCATCTGGCATTGCAGGAAGGCAGCATCAAGCAAAAAGAATAGAATTCTGCCGGGCAGAAAATTCCCTAAAGGTCAATCTCAAATGGACAGTTTCGTTTCCACCACATGGAAGCGTGAATCAGCGAGCTGATGGTTTTTCCATCATCAATTTCGCCCGTTCCAATCATTTCTATCGCCTTTTTAAAAGAAATTCTGTGATTGATGACAAACTCGTCATCATCCTCATTCTTTTCCTTTACGGTCAGCCCCCAGGCAACGTAAACGTGTATAATTTCGTCGGCATAGCCGATGGCCGGATAAAACGAACCGGCTTTTTCGATATGCTCGCAGGTAACTCCGCTCTCTTCAAAGAGCTCTCTTTCTGCTGTGGAAAGGGCACTTTCGCCCGCATCAATTTTTCCGGCCGGCACTTCGATAAACGTTTTTTTTGGCGGGTAACGAAACTGTTTAAGCAGCATAATGGTGCCATCTTCAAAAACCGGAACCACAGCACTTGCACCGGGATGTTTTATCCACTCTCTTGTGGAAGTACTTTTATCCGGAAGTTCTACTTTATCGGTAAACACATTGAGAAGCACTCCGTTAAATACATTGGTTGAGGCCAATTTTTTTTCCGCAAGTTGCGATGAATTCTTTTTGCTGTCCGTTAAATCGTTATCTTTCATTTGCATATATCTTCTTTAAAAAGTGTATTATTAGGGGATTTTGAAAACGGGTCAAAAAAATTGCCGTATAAATAACTGTATCTGCCAAATCTCTGCAAAAAATCTGCAAGATAGAAATGCAGCGGAGATATAATTTTATTGGTATGAAGCAGTTAAAAATGGAAATTTCAAACTCAGCTTATTGAATAGGTAAAAGATACAAAGGTAAAACTTTTTATTGTTAAGCAACATCTTATGAGAGAAGCTGCAAACATTGACGGAAAAAAATTACTGGTAAAGGATGATATCTTTACCTGGTCGAACCTGATTTCTCTATCGCGTGTTCTGCTGGTGATTCCGATCATTTATTTGCATATGCAAAACAACTATCAGGTAAACACGGCCATAGTTTTATTAATTATTTACGGTGTTGTATCCGATTTCCTTGATGGATTTGTAGCACGGTGGAGAGATGAAATTTCTGAGCTTGGAAAAGTATTGGATCCGGTTGCCGATAAACTGATGGCATTTTTTCTGTTTTTATATACCGTTGTGATTGGCTGGATACCGGTCTGGTATTTTGTGATTGGTGTGGCACGCGACTTGCTGATCATGGCCGGATCAGGTCATATTAAAAGAAAAAGAGGCAAGGTAGCCATGTCTATCATGTCCGGAAAAATTTCGGTAAATGTGATGGCAATTTACTGGCTGACCGTATTTTTTCTGCGCGATGCCACCGAACTCCACTATTATTTAATGTTGATTTCTGTGGCCTTTATGATCTATTCTTTTTTTGAATATGTTGTCAGGTACAAGCGTATTCTGGAAGGAGCCGATTTTAATTAAAACATTTTTTGAACAATAATGAGCTGGTTAGATAAACTCGGACTTAAGAAAAAAGAAAAACTCGAAAAAGGAGTTGAAAAAAGCCGTGAAGGCTTGCTGAATAAAATCAGCAAAAGTATTGCGGGCAAAGATAAAATTGATGACGCCACTCTCGACGATCTCGAAGATGCATTAATCACCTCGGATGTGGGTGTGAAAACAACCATCGAAATTATCCAGCGGCTTGAAGAACGGGTGGCCCGTGATAAATTCATCACCCAAACCGAACTTCAGCAAATACTTCAGGAAGAAACCACCGCACTGCTTAAAGAAAACAGGCCCGAACAGCCCGCAGAATTTGACGCAGAATTCACATATAAACCCCATGTGGTGTTAATTGTCGGGGTGAATGGAGTGGGAAAAACTACCACAATCGGAAAACTTGCTCACCTCTATAAAAAAGCCGGAAAAAATGTGATGGTTGGCGCTGCAGACACCTTCCGGGCCGCTGCCGTCAATCAACTGGTTATCTGGAGCGAGCGGGCAGGAGTGCCCATTGTTCAGCAGGGGCAGAATGCCGATCCCGCTTCCGTTGCCTACGACACGGTTGCCTCGGCAAAATCGAAGGGGGCCGATGTGGTTTTGATTGATACGGCCGGCCGCCTGCACAATAAAAAATCGCTGATGGAAGAGCTTGCCAAAATCAAACGGGTGATGGGCAAAGTGGTGGATGGCGCCCCTCACGAAATACTGCTGGTTCTGGACGCCTCAACCGGACAAAATGCCATGCAGCAGGCTAAAGCCTTTACCGAAGTGGTAGACATTACAGGACTGGTGCTCACCAAACTCGACGGCACTGCAAAAGGCGGAATTGTACTGGCAGTTTCAAACGAACTTAGTGTGCCGGTGAAATATATCGGTCTTGGCGAGAAAATTGAAGACCTTCAGATTTTTGACAGATCCGAATTTGTAGGCGCATTATTTGGCAGTAATTAAAAAAGTTTAATCTTCATTTAGATCTGTCTGGGTTCTAAAATTCGTCCTCATTTACTGATTTTCTGAAATCCTGTTTTATCAGAAAACGGAAGCTGTCGATAATTTCTGTAAAGATGAAATTATTTTTTAAGCAGTTAATAACAAGCTCTAAGAAGATAATCTAAAACGGATTTTACACCTTATTTTCTGCACTGAAGGTATTCCACAGCCAGATTTCGGTTTGCATTATCTCTTTACTATTTCAATTCCGATCATTAACATGCCCAAAATCCTTTTACGGCATGCTCAAAACAAATGCTCAAACATTCCTGGCTAAGGTTAGTTCTCAATTCAGATGGATTGCTGTATCCATACTCATCATCTCATCTCAACTGCTTCCTGCTCCGGTGATTGGCCATAACACCGATCCGGTTCTTGAAGAATTCTCTCAAGCCCGCCATCATTTCAATTTCAGAGAGTACAGTGAAACCAAAGAAATACTCGATGCAATTAAAGATAAAATTTGTTCATCGGATGCATTGATTGAAAAATGTATAGAATTGAAAGTGATGACAATGAACAGTTATCGCAACCTAAATAATTATGACGAGGCCGAAATTCAATTTCAAAAAGGCTACGAACAGGCACAAAACTATTTAGATGAGAAGCATCCTCTGCGCGTATGGCTTTATGTTGAAAAATTTTCACTTGATAATCAGGTGCTATCTGTTGGTGAAGCAGGAATCTGGGCAGAAAAAGCTGTGGAAATTGTTGAGGAAGCGCAGCATACCGGCCTTATAAGAGCACACGCATACAGAAGCCTGGGCTATTACAATGACGGCATGGGCAATTATGATCTGGCAATTGAAAATTACCATGAAGCACTGAATGCTCTGGCAGGAAAGGAGCGGTCCATAGAAGTTATTAATGCGCTGGCGATTATTCACAACAATATTGGAATCAGTTTTCGGCGCATGGGCAGAATTGAATCGGCAAGAGAGCATTATCTTGAAAATCTTGACCTTGTAAGAGAGGCCTTTGGAAGCAATCATGTTCAACTGGCATATGCGTATAACAGTATCGGAACCGTGTATTACACACTCGGAGATTATGGAACAGCAGGCGATTATTTCCGGAGATCAGCGGATGTGTTTCGGATAAATTTCGGTGAAGACAATCCCCTTCATGCTGCTGCATTGAATAATGCAGTTTCTTCATACATGAGTCTAAATGATCCCGATACAGCATTATCGCTGATGCACAGGGTTCAGGAAATCATTTTGAGAACCCGTGGTAATGATCATCCCGATGCAGCTTATGGCTACTCAAATCTTGGGAGCATTCTCGCCCAAATGGAAGAATTTGAGCAAGCCCTGGAAAATCATGAGCGATCTGCAGAAATCAGGAAGAAAATATTTGGCCCCGATCATCCCGACCTGGTGTTGTCCTATTTAAATATTTCTGAATTGTTGACTCGAATGCATGATTTTGAAAAATCAAGAGAACACCTTGAAGAAGCCCGTAATATAGTATTGAACCGGCTGGGCGAGAATCACCCGCAATATTGGGAGATATACCGAAGGTTTGGCAATTCCTACGCTGAGGAAGAAAAATTTGACAAAGCAGCCTGGTACTTCAGCGAAGCGATGTACAGAATGGTTCTACACAGCGGAATGGCATTAGTGCACAACCCTGATTTTGCACGGCTATCATACCCGATCGATTTTATGAAAACCATTCTGGGAATGGGCAGCTCAAAGCTTGAGATGTATAAAAATGGAGGAGAAGTAAACCAGCTACGGGAAGCATTCTATTATTTTGATCTCGCTGCAAATCTTGTAGACTTTTTACAGAGCGAATTTCAGAGTGAAGCATCAAAATTAAACCTGATAGATGAAAATTATTCAATCTTTACGAATGCCATAGAAACCGGATACTATCTCTACCGGGAAACTTCAGATGAACGCTGGCTGGATGAAATTTTGCGGCTGAATGAACAAAGCCGGGCGCGTATTGCAATTGAATTGGTGCAGGATTCACAGGCACGAACATTTGCGGGAGTTCCCAAAGAAGTCATTGACCAGGAAAGAGAGCTGAATGCAATAATTTCCAATTTCTACCAACAAATACACCTTGAGAACGAGAAGGGTTTAGATGCCGATGAAAATCTTTTAACCGCTTACCACGACTCTCTTTTTTATGCTAAAGAAGATCTGCGGCAATTCACAGGCTTTCTCGAACTGCAATATCCTGAATATTATCATCTGAAGTACGAACGAACAGTGGCTACACGGCAGGATATCCAAAGCATGCTTGGAGCTGATGAAACACTCATCAGCTATATCGTTACCGGTGAGTATGTCTTTTTATTGTTAATTGATCAAAACGATATTTCGATTCACAAGCTGGGTGAAACCAACAATCTGCAGGAACTCGTTCAGCAATCACGAATTGCAGTTACTTCGGGTGATACAGATTCTTTTGTGGAATCTTCTGTGGAACTTTATGGCAGGTTGATTGAGCCGGTAATCGATGATATAAAAACCGGTTCACTAATCATCATGCCGGATCAGATACTTCACTTTTTGCCTTTTGAAATGCTGCTCACTCATAATCCGGATCATACCGATTATCACATAATGCCGTACTTTATTCATGAGAAAAAGATTTCCTACGCACAATCGGCTACTCTCTTAAAATATAAGACTGAACGCAGGCCGTCGAATGCCGCCAATTTGCTGGCGATGGCGCCTTTTAATCAACAGGTGGCAGATTTAGGAGAAGTGGTTTCTGCCAGCAGGTATTTAACAGACCTGACACCCCTCCCGCTTACCCGTTATGAGACCCGGCGAATTGCAGAAATATTTAACACAAGACGCACCTGGCTGGATTACATTTTTCCGGAAAGAACGGAAGTACTATTTGACCGGGATGCCACAAAAACACGTTTTCTTGGTGAACCGCTGGAGAACTATGGTTATATTCATCTGGCCACTCATGCCTTTGTGAATGAAACCAACCCTGACCTCTCCGGAATTGCCCTTTGGGGTGATGAAAACGATGACGGAATTCTTCGTGTGGGTGATATCTACAACCTCCGGATGAATGCCGATCTTGTGGTTTTAGGAGCCTGCGAAACAGGCCTTGGAAGAATGTATCGGGGAGAAGGTTTGATCGGATTTACAAGAGCATTTATTTATGCCGGCGCATCCAATATCGTGGTTTCAAAGTGGAGGGTTAACGACCAGCCCACGGCCATGCTGATGATTAATTTTTATGAGTATTTTAAAAACGGCCACTCATTCAGCGAAGCCCTGCAGCTTGCAAAACTGGAACTCATAAATCATCCCGAACACTCAGCACCGAGAAACTGGGCGGCGTTTATTTTGCAGGGTAGATAATTTTTATCATAAAAGATCCCCTCACTGGCTCAAACTGGCGCAAGCGTCCGCTTGTGCCTTTTTTGCATGCATTTACCCGATAGTCTCAAGAAATGGAGAAAACTAACCAGAGAAAGGCAATTTATTCTCAATAGTCCCGGTTTTTTAAACCAAAATCCAAGCCAGTATTTGAATGGTGATCAGCCCGGTGATTCCCATAATCAGAGTGGCAACCGTGTGGGTTTTGAGTGCGGTTGGTGTATCCATTTCTGAAAATTTGGCAACCACCCAGAAATAGCTGTCGTTTACGTGCGAGACCGTCAGCGAACCCGCTCCTATAGCCAGCACAACGAGGGCAGTTCCTAAAGTAGAATCAAATCCAAGCGGTTCCAATAGCGGTGCGGTGATGGCGGCAGCGGTGATAATAGCCACAGTGGATGAACCCTGTGCCGATTTTAAAAATGCAGCAATCAGGAACGGAATTAAAACTCCCAGCCCGCCTATTTCGGCAAATTGTGCGGCAAAATCGCCAAGGTCTGTTTCTCTCAAAACTGCTCCGAAAGCTCCGCCGGCGCCCGTAATCAAAATAATGATGCCTGCTTTTTTGAGGGCTTCCTCAAGCCATTGGTTTTGAATTTTTTTCCGGCCGCCTTTCACCATAAAAAAAGCTAAAATCACTCCTGTCAGCAGGGCGATGATCGGATCACCGAAAAAAACAAAGGTACTGAACAGGAATCCTTCACCAAAGGGAGCAGCCGGCAGTTCAGCAATGGATTTTAAAGCAATGAGCAAAATGGGTGACAGAATTGGTGTGAGGGCAATTGTGAAAGAGGGCGGATTTATTTTTTTTGATTCGGCTGCATCAGATAGTTCAAAGTCGATCTCATAATTTTTGCAAAACCGGGTAGCCCACACAAGCGCGGCAATCATCACGGGAACGGATACAATCAACCCGAGAATAAGTACCCAGCCAATGTCGGCGCCGAGAGTTGCTGCTGCGGCCAGCGGACCGGGTGTGGGCGGCACAAAAACGTGGGTGGCATAAAGGCCCGATGCGAGAGCTACCGCAAGAACAGCAAGTGAGATTTTTGCCCGTTTTGCGATGGCTTTGTTCAACGCTGAAAGGACGATGAAACCCGAATCGCAAAAAACGGGAATGGAAACAATATACCCGGTCAGGCTCATGGAGAGTGGAGAGTTTTTTTCTCCGACGGTATCAAGAATTTTGTTGGCAAGCACCCTTGCGCCGCCGCTTCGGTCAAGGTATTCCCCGATAATGGTTCCTGCTGCAATCACGATCCCGATACTGCGGAGTGTGCCGCCAAATCCTTCAGCAAGAGATCCAACAAGAATGGCAACTTCAAGTTGTGCCAAAAAACCCATGGCAATGGCCCCGAACAGGAGAGCCAGAAAGGGGTGCAGTTTTAAGCGTACGGTCAGCCATACAATTAACACCACAACAACCAGCAGCCAGATAAATATGCCCATTTTAATCCTCTTTAGTTTTGGTGATGATCCCTAAAGAGCATACTTAAAAACTTTATAGGATTCAAAATGAATTTTCCCGGATTCAGGAGGTTTGAAGGAAAAAAAAGAGACTCCCAATAAGAGAGCGGGCAGGTTAGCAGGGTTTTATGGGAGTCTCTTTAATAAAATTTTATTTGGAGCGTAGCTGCAGAACATTCTGCGTAGGATCGATATCCCAGTTGTTATCGAAAAAGCCGATGGCAATAACCGAGTCAGCTCCGTTCAAAAGCATGTTCGACTGAAAGATCATATAGTCCGGAAAGCCGCTGCCTCCGGCAAAATATTGATTGCCTGTGGCAGCTTTCATTCCCTGCGTTCCGGTTCCGGCAATTACGGCCACACTTGCGGTATCGCTGTCCGGGCGGGGATAGAGGAAATACGCGGCCAGATCATCACCTTCAATCCGGTGGCCTTCAAATTCAACAAAATTCCCGGATATCTGAATGGGGCTTTCCTGAAGCAGGGCATCCCACGCAGAGTTAACATCCCGGTTGCCGAAAAGAATGACGTTTCTGTCTTGATGCACTTCAGGATCAAACTCACTGTCAGGGATAACATCAACCGCACCATTTCCCCGATAATACCATGTTTCGGCATCGAAGCGTGCTTTTTCATAGGTCAGCCTGTTTTCTTTTTTGTTGCCGCTTGTTCCGTAAACAAAGAGCATGTTGTTGGTAAAGGCTTCTTTGAATGCACCGTGGCGATGCGGCCCTTTTTGATCCGGAGAAAGTTCACCGGCCTGTTGCCAACCAGAATGGGTACGGGCAAGAGTTACGGTTTTGTCCGCATCAACAGTAATCTGCAAAGCCGTGCTTTCATCGAGCTTAATTTCGATTGATTCTCCTGCAGTGAACGGTTCAAGATTCAGTGTCAGCCGGTTTACATTTTCAGTGGTACCGGTAATTTTTAATTCATCAAGATCTCGGTTAAGATTGAAGCTGCTCATTTTCAGAGATTCAGCCTGCTGTTCGATTGCCGCCCAGCGGAATGAGTGTGAGATTCCGGGATTTGGAGTGATGAACTGTATCTCGTCAGGTTCTGTAGGATGAGGGATTTCACGATCTTTAAAAAATTGGAATAGAGGTGGCCAGTCCACACTTTCATCACCATACCAATGCGATCCGCCGGGATATTCGTAGTAGGTAAAATCGGAATGAAATTTTCCGAGCTCTCTTCGCATGATGCGGGCATGTTCAACCGATACAACCCGGTCTGCATCTCCATGCAGAACGTAGACGCCATGAGCAGAATAGTTGGGTATCAGGTTCATTACATCGGATGGATTGGCAGATCTTGAGAGCATTTTTTCAATTGGGCTTTCTTTCTCATCGGGAACTCTGCCATCGTGCGAGCCATAGGCACGCAGAGTGGGGTATCCTGCAGCCGGTGCAATAGCCGCCCAATAATCGGGATAGGTGGCGCCGAGATACCAGGTGCCGTGTCCGCCCATGGAGTGTCCTGTTAAAAAGATTCGCTGCGGGTCGGGTTGATATTCTTCTTTGGCAATCTCCAGAACTTCAAGAGCATCTATCCTGCCCCAGTCTTCCCAGTTGAAGCCGCGCGGACGGCGATTAGTGGGCGCGACAAGTGTGCCCCAATCTTTAGGCTGGTACGCCCGGGCCTGGCTGATAGCCTCCACTTCGGCACCATGCACGGATAAAAACAGTGCCGCCCCATCCTGGTGGCCGCCTTTTTGCGGAGCCACGCTGTAAT
>SLPZ01000296.1 GCA_007131725.1 Balneolaceae bacterium | reverse complement strand
TCTGCCAATTTTCATCATTTTGAACCATACCATTTTCGATCTCCATAAAAGAAGATAAAAAATCAAAAGAATATATCAAATATTATATTGATATAATAATACTTTTATGTTAGCGAATATGGGAATGTGGGGAGCCTTCCCACGGCCAATGAACCTGATGCTGCTCTTTTTTGACCTCGAAGAAGCCATTAGCAATGATTATGAAACCGGGCTGAACAACCTGAAGGCAATTCTGGTGGATCCTTTCTGAATCGTTTGCATCGTAAGGCACTTTTCTAATAAGAGATTGCAGGACTTTTACAGTGATATTGATCTACTGAAAGTTGCTTGAGCATAAAATCAGCCACATCAGCTCTTGAAATTTTAAGCTGAAGATTTTTTTCATGTGATGAAAAACCATGCTTGTACTTTTCTGTTCGCTTACCATTGGTAAAAGCACCGGGGCGTACGATGGTCCAGATTAGTGAACTATTTCTGATATATTCTTCTTGTAATTGATGATCTGCATATGCTTTTCTTAAAAACAAGCCGAACATGATGTGTTTCCAGAAGAAATTAAGATTATGTCGGCTGTCTCCTGCTCCCAGTGTTGAGAGGCAAACCAGCCGGTTCACCCCGGATTGTTCCATGGCTTGAATAATATTCCGGGTTCCTTCTGAACGAATATTTCCCTTTCTACCCGCTCCGAGAGCCACCAATACAGCATTGTGGCCATGAACAGCGTTTTTTACTTTTTCAGAGTTTAATACATTCCCTGAAATGAGTTTCAGGTTTTTATGGTTGATTTTGATTTTCCCTGCACGCCTGGCAAATGCTGTTATGTTGTGATGTTGATTTAAAGCCTGCCTGACAAGCTGCGTGCCGATGGTGCCTGTTGCACCGAAAACTATCAGTTTCATGAATTTGATGTATCATTTTTTAGTTACTGGTTTTCGTGTAACCCAAAACTATACCTGCTTTTAGAAAAAGAATTGAACAAAACCGTCACCCGGCCAGAAAACTACAATTTACATATTTCTGCAATGGTCCTATCGGGTGAATGATACCGCCCCGGACTAAAACCGGAAAACTCTTTAAACTCCCGGATAAAATGAGCCTGATCGGCGTACCCGCGGTCAAAGGCTACATCAGAAAGTTTCATGTAATTCCGGGATTTTATTTGTCTGAGCGCTGCCTGGAAACGGCTTATTCGTGAAAAGAGTACAGGTGTGATACCGATATGTTTTTTAAACCTTCGTTCAAATTGCCTCTCCGATAATCGAAGGTGCCTGTGAAGCGAGCGAAGTGTTAGTTTACCACCCGTAGAGCTGATAGCTTCAACACTCTCCCGGATGGCATTGTCTGCAGGCAGTATGTGTTCTTTTAGTTTTCGTAAAACTGCGATTACACTTTCTTCTGTGATAGTTTCTTCAACGGCATGAAACGGAATCGGAAGTATTTTATCAAGCTCAACAACCTGATCGGTAATCTCATCTGCATTAAAACCGAATAGTGATTTTATTATGTGAGGATGAAAAACTACTCCGAATAATTTTATTTCAGGCTCAAAGTACAAGTCATCGAATTGTGTTGTCTGGCCATAGATAACGGCCGTAGACACGGAAGATCCCGAATCGGCATTTCTGTCGGGAATCAGCATTCCGGGACGGCCGTCTGCCATAACCCGGAAGTGAGAGAGGCCGGATGAAAGCATTAACTGCATCTCCCAGAATGCATAGACAACATCAGTGAGGTCTGGTGGAGGAGAAATTTTGCTGAATGGGATTGAATTCTGATTCATGCGCATAATCTACAAAATTTAAAATTCTGTGTCTTGGTAACAATTATGATACCCGTATTATGTAACAACTAACGGACAGACAATTACTTATCAAGTACAACAGTAAAAAATAAATTTGAGATAATTGTTGTATTTAATACTTTACCATCGTGTTAATTAACCTATTAGTTAAATATATAAATGACTCAGGACCAACTCAGTACAACATTTCACGCCCTTGCCGATCCTACCCGTCGCGCCATCCTTGCAAGTTTAACCACCGGCGAAAAAACCGTCTCTGATCTCGCCGAGCCGTTTGATATGACCATGCCTGCCATCACCAAACACCTGAAAGTTTTGGAAAAGGCCAAACTGATTGAGCGAAGCAAGCAAGCCCAATATCGTCCCTGCCATCTAAATCCCGAACCGCTAAAAGATATCGACAAGTGGATGGAGCAGTACCGCAAATTCTGGGAGGCGAGTTTCGACCGGCTGGACGATTACCTTCAACAACTTCAAACAAAAGATAAAGACGATGAATAAACTGACAACCGAACAGAAAGGAAATGTGATAACTGTGTCCCGCATTTTTGATGCACCCCGTGAACTGGTTTTTGATGTGCATGCTGACTGCAATCACTTGGTGAAGTGGTTTGGAGGTGATACTTGGCCACTATCCAAATGCGAAATGGATTTTCGCGAAGGCGGCCGCTGGCACTACTGTTTCAAAATGCCGGAAGGAAACTCTTGTGCACTTGCCGTTTTTAAAAAAATAAAA
The DNA here is from genome assembly GCA_007131725.1 of Balneolaceae bacterium. Lineage (GTDB taxonomy): Bacteria > Bacteroidota > Rhodothermia > Balneolales > Balneolaceae > Rhodohalobacter. The sequence goes on along the minus strand of SLPZ01000296.1, from coordinate 364 downwards.
AGGCCGGAAACTATTGTCTACCTTGAACATTTTCTTGATGAAAATGGCGAGATCAACAAAGAATTTCCTGCCGGTCTGCTCTCATATGAATTTTCAGAAACCGATGGGAAAACACAAATCAAAAGCCGCTGGGAATATCCATCAAAAGAAGATATGGACATGATGCTTGAAATGGGTGCAGTGGACGGATTAACCGAAGTGTGGGAGCGCCTGGATAAACATCTTGCAAATATTCAATAAACCGAAAAACATATATATGGCCTCCAATGTCAATAGGCAATATTCTTTCCTGGCAAAAAAGGTTTCTTTTCTGTTTGAGAAACTCGAATTCGTTTCGTGGGCTTTGTACTACTGAGAGTTTTTC
>SLPZ01000203.1 GCA_007131725.1 Balneolaceae bacterium | reverse complement strand
TGGGACGGGAAGAAGAAATTGCCTACGCCCTTGAAAACGGAATCCCCGTTGAACAGACCAAGAAAAGCCCCTACTCTTACGACGAAAACATGTGGGCCAACACCGGCGAAGGCGGCGAAATTGAAGACCCGGCTCTCATTCCACCACTTGAAAATATCCTGAAATGGTGCAATACTCCGCAGCAGGCTCCCGATGAGGAAGAACTCGTAAAAGTCGGTTTTGAACAGGGCGTACCGGTATCGCTGAACGGTGTAAAATATGACAAAAATGACCTGATTCTGCTGCTGAATGAAATCGGCGGAAAGCATGGCGTTGGAGTTTTCCACCTGATTGAAGACAGAGTTGTTGGTCTGAAAGTGAGGGGAATTTATGAGAACCCTGCCGCGCATATCCTGATTCAGGCACATAAAAAACTCGAAATGCTCGTATCAACCCGGGAAGAGAACGAACTAAAAACCCTGATGGATCAAAAGTGGGCATACCTGATGTACGGCGCTAAATATTATGAACCGGTGATGGATAACATCCGGGCCTACATCAACGAGCAAAACAAAAAAGTTACAGGCGAAGTAACCGTTCGGCTCTACAAAGGCAATTGCGATGTGGTTTCATTAACCTCGCCCTACTCGCTGTTTGATGAAAACCTGGCTACATTCAACAAATCGGCTGCATTCAATCAAAACGCCTCCGCCGGATTTATCGAACTGTGGAATTTGCCACAAAAAACGGCTTATCAGTTGAAGCAGAGTGTGAAAAAGGAAGTAGTTTAAGGCAAAAGGCAGATGGCAGAAGGCAAAAGTGAAAAGGCAAAAATGAAATGGCGCAAACGCATGTGTTTAGCTTTGAAACTGAAATAGCGCAAACGTCCCGTTTGTGCCTTTCCGTTGTGCCTTCTTTCTAAAGTTGAACCCTAAACTGGCGCAAGCGTCCGCTTGTGCCATTGGAGCTTATGTCCTTCTATTATATTGTTTTTAAAAATTGCATCTTTTCATGTGCTAATTTTTCCTGGGAAGACACTCGCACTAAGAAGGCGAATCCACTAAATTTCATTTTTTTAACACATATTTCAAACCATGTCAAAACTCTGGCAAGATAAAAATACCGATGCCCGCAGCGAAGCTGCAAAAAAAATGGAAGCATTCACTGTGGGCAATGATTACATCCTGGACCAGGTGCTTGTGCCTTACGATCTAACCGCATCTGCCGTTCATGCCGAAGCCCTGCATGAGGCCGGCATTATAAATGGTGACGAACTTGAGCAGCTCACCGGTACACTCAACGAAATCCGGGATGTATGGGAAAAAGGTGAGTTTGAAATCAGGGTTGAAGATGAAGATATGCACACAGCAATCGAGCTTTATCTTACGGAGAAACTTGGGGATCTGGGTAAAAAGATACACACCGGCCGCTCCCGGAACGACCAGGTGCTGACGGCCCTTCGGCTTTATGAAAAAGAGAAACTTGAAGAAATCCTCAGGGAGATAAAAAAAACGGCCGGCCTGCTGCTCGATTTTGCTGAAAAAACCCAAGATGTCCCGATGCCCGGCTTTACCCATACGCGAAAAGCGATGCTGAGCAGTGTGGCCCAGTGGGCAGGCGGTTTTGCCGAATTGATGATTATGCAGGCAGAATCCTCATCAGGAATTCAGGCTCTCATCAACCGGTCGCCGCTTGGAACAGCCGCCGGTTTTGGAACTACATTCCCGATCAGCCGTGAAGCGGAAGCCGAAAAGCTGGATTTTACATCACCCATGATCTGCGCCACCACAGCGCAGCTTTCGAGAGGATGGGTGGAGTTGCAGTTGGTTCAATATCTGAACGGAATCACCGCGATTTTAAACCGGCTCGCGTCCGACATCATTTTATTCACCGGTGAATCCTACCGGTTTTTTGATCTTGATCCGGCCATCTGCACGGGATCATCCATCATGCCTCAAAAAAAGAATCCCGACCTCGCTGAATTGCTCCGTGCCCGGCATTCGCTGGTGGCGGGTTATGCCGGAACTCTGCAAATGGCAATTGCCAATCTGACCAGCGGATATCACCGGGATTTGCAGCTAACTAAAGAGCCGGTTATCAAGTCGTTCGAAAACACATTTGAGATGCTTGAAGCAGCACAGCTACTGATTGAAAATATGCAACCCAATCAAAAACAACTTGAAGATGCCTGCACTTCTGAGCTTTTTGCCGCCGAAGCAGCCTACCAACTGGTAAAAAATAAAGGAATCTCCTTCAGGGAGGCGTATATGAATTTGAAAGAAAATCCCGCCCTTGTTTCGGAAATAAACCGCGAAGACCTGATGAAAGAATTCACCCAACTCGGCAGCCCCGGAAACCCCGGGATTTCAGAACTGAAAGATCAGTTAAATAAACTCTTCGTCTGACGGCTGAGGCCTTCCCATTCGTCTGACGACTGAAGCCTATTCCTTTCTTGAGGGCACAGATCTATCAAGTCGTCTGACGAATTACCTGATCAAGGAACAAAATCCCCTTAAATTCTGCAGACGAAAACTGCACTCGTCAGCCGAAATTCATTGATGGATCAGAATCTTGCCTTTTTGGTTTCACTCTCCTAAACTGAGTGAATGAAGAACACATCAGCAATTTTTCTCTGTATTTTATTACCCTTCCTGATCACTACTCAGGCCTCGGCTCAGTCCGGAATTGAAGAATTGAAAATAAACCTGGAAAGTTATCTATCTGAACGCGAGGGAACTTACGCCGTCTGGTTTCAGCACCTGGATGAGCCGGATCTTCACATCGCTATCAACGAAAACATACTTTTCCATGCCGCCAGCACCATGAAAACCCCGGTGATGGTAGAACTTTTCAGAAGGGCATCGCTGGGTGAGTTCAACCTGACTGATTCTATCAAAGTGGAAAACCGGTTTACCAGCATTGTTGACG
>SLPZ01000031.1 GCA_007131725.1 Balneolaceae bacterium | reverse complement strand
TATCAGGAGGGTAATCGTAACGAAAATGGAACGAAAACGGCTGCTCTTGACAAAAATCAAACACAAAAATGGTCTGATGACGGATAATTCTACAATTCAACGATTCTAAAGTTGTCAAACAACCCATTTTTATCTTACTTGGGATATTTAGGTTGTATTTTATTTATCCTATAACTTCAGACGGCTTAAAATCATTGCAAATAAATTTCTGTAAGTGAAAAAAAGAACAAAAAAAATCAATGCTCAAACAGACCGCTATAAATTTGAAAAAGAGCTCTGGCAGCAAGGTTACAAGAGGGTAATGGGACTGGATGAAGTGGGCCGTGGTTGTTTATGCGGGCCGGTAGTTGCGGCTGGAGTTATATTAAAACCAGGTTCCAGGATAAATGAAACCGTTGCCGATAGTAAATCTCTGGATAAAAAATCACGTGCAGAATTATCGGAAGAGATTATTGCAAAGGCTTTATTCGTGGCCATACACGAATGCGGACCGAAAGAAATTGATGAAATCAACATATTAAAAGCTTCTATCAGGGCCATGTTAAAATGCGTGGATTCGAAAGATGCAAATCCGGATTATCTGCTTGTGGATGGAAACCGGTTTGCGCCAACTATAATCCCCCACAGTTGCATTGTAAAAGGGGATGATAAATCAGTTTCCATTGCCGCAGCATCTATTGTTGCCAAAGTTTACAGGGATAACATAATGAGAAAACTACATGAGGAATACCCTTTTTTTGGATGGGATAAAAATGTTGGATATCCAACCAAAGCGCATTTTGATGGATTGATGAAGTATGGAATTACAAAATACCACAGAAGAAGCTTTGCATTGCGAACGGATAAAGAATTCAACCCAAAATTGTCATTGGAACAATGACAATTTTGCCCGAAGGGCCGACAAATCTTTGTGAACCAATGTTTTGTCGGGGTTAACCCCGACATTGAAACCAGTAAGGGTTCATTCTTTAATAAATACTCATAAACCTTTGTGTTTCAATGTCGGCCCTCAGGGCAAAAAAGGTCTAACGACTTTTTTGGGTTCAAACCAACTTAGTAAACTCCATATTGTCCGAAAACTCACTAACCGGTTGGTTACCTGTATATACTGAATGATCGCTTGTTATAATAAAGGTTCAGGCAAATTGCGAGCATCATGGTATTGGCAAGAAAGGCTGATCCGCCATAGCTTACAAACGGCAGCGGCACACCCATAATTGGCAGCAAAGCAGTAGCACTGCCAACATTTACCACAAAATGGGCAAAGTATATAAAAATAACCCCAATAAATACTAATTGGGCAAAGGGATGTTTATGATGGGCGGCCATTTTCAGTAGCCGCAAGAGCAACAGGGCAAAAAGCAGTAAAACTATGGATGAGCCGATAAATCCAAACTCTTCACCAATCACACAAAAGATAAAGTCGGTCCATTGCTCAGGCAGAAAACGCAATTGTGTTTGGGTTCCTTCCATAAATCCTTTTCCTTGCAATCCACCTGAGCCAATGGCGGTTTTGGCCTGAAGTACATTCCAGCCTGCTCCCTGTGGATCGAGGGATGGATTAACGAAGGCCTCGATACGGGCACGCTGGTGAGGCTGTAATATATGCTGAAGCCCAACTTCAAACCCTAATACTACAACCAAACCAACTACTATAGAAGTTGTGGTAAGCCAAACCTGTTTTTGAAGCAGAAAAATTGCTACAGCAATAAATAATGCAGCGATAAGTCCAAGTTTAATATCAATAATGGAGAAATAGCCAATAATTGCCGGCGATACAATGAACAGCGATAAATCATATGGCAGGCCCGACCAAAAAAGAACTACAGGGATTAAAACCAGCAAAACCAATGCCGTGCCTGTGTCGTTTTGCATGATGATAACAACTGCTGGTACAAGAATTATGAGTACCGTTACGAGCGCCGTTTTAAGGTTATTGGCAGAAAGATTTCTTCTGTGAGTTAAATAATTTGCCACAGCAAGCACTGTTGCAAGCTTCAAAAATTCACTGATCTGCAAGCGAAAACCAAAAATATTCAGCCACCTTCTTCCGCCGCCAACTTCAATACCTACAAAAACAGTGACAACTGCCAGAATGAGGCAGACTGCATAAAAGAGATAAGAGAGGCCTTGAAATGCCCTTGGAGATACAAACTGGAAGGAGATTAAAACCACAATGGAAATGGCAATCCAGATAACCTGGCGGGTAAAATTGCCCTGGATATGGGCCGGTAAAAACTGTGAAACAGGACCCTGTGTGGCACTGTAAATAGCAACCAGGCCAACACTAAAAAGCCCGATCCAGAGAAAAATCACATACCAGCTAAATTCCCGTTTATCATGCATCAATCTTCTTCCTCTGTTTGGACAACGGTTCGGATTCTGGGTTGGAAGTTGATCACATGATCATAAATATGCGGCCTTGTGGTTTCTCCTGTCAGGTATTGTTCGATGAGCAGTGATGCAATCGGTGTGGCAGAAACCGATCCAAATCCGGAGTTTTCTGCCAAAACAGCTACAGCAATCTGCGGATCATCAGCGGGAGCAAATGCTATAAACCAGCCGTGGTTTTCGCCGTGTGGATTCTGAGCGGTTCCGGTTTTACCGGCAATTTCAATTCCGGGTATATATCCAAAATACCTGGAGCCACCCTCAAGTAGTGCCTGTTTCATTCCGGAATTTACCGTTTCCATGTATTCAGGCTTTAGCCAGTCTATTTTGTGGAGAACGGGGCTCACATATTTAATGTCACCGTTGGGTTCTTTTACTGCGCTAACCAGGTGGGGCTGAACTCTGTATCCGCCATTGGCCAGCACGGAAACTGCCACGGCCATTTGTAGCGGTGAAACAGAAACCATTCCCTGGCCAACCCCCAGGCTCATCAAGTCGCCGATGCTCCAGCGGCGTTCGCCGAATGTGCGGTTCATGTACGTACTGTCGGGGATAATGCCGGTTCTTTCAAATGGGAGATCTATATTATTTAACGGCCCCATTCCAAAATCACTAATCAGAGATGCCCAAGTATTCAGGTTTCCCCGGCTGGCAATACGGTCCATCATCCAGAAAAAATAGGTGTTGCTTGATTTGGCAATTGCCCTTTCAAGATCATAATTACCGGGATCAGCCAGGTCTCGATAAGCCCTTCCCCGGTAATATGCTCCCGGATTATAGATTTGAAGTTCAGGTGTGATCAGTCCGATGTGTAATCCTACAAGGCCCATAAATGGCTTGAATGTGGAACCGGGCGGCTGCCTGGATGAGATAGCCCGGTTATACAGCGGAGTGTTAGGATCAGAGTTCAGACTTCGCCAGTAATCAAGATCCATGCGCCCTGCAAGTTTGCTGAGGTCGTATTGCGGTGCACTAACCATACTCAATATCCCGCCGGTCTGCGGGTCGATTGCAACAAGGCCTCCTCGCTTATTTTCCATTAGTGTTTCAGCCAAAGCCTGTAAGTCGGCATCAAGAGTGGTTATCAGGTCGGCTCCTTTTGTCGGTTCAATATTCAAGTCGCCTGTTCCGTAGCTATCCAGTGCCTGTCCAAATGCGTTTACACGAACGTATTGGGTGCCACTTTCGCCTCGCAGATAGTCATCATAAACGCTTTCAAGGCCGCTCTTGCCAAGTCTGTCACCCATCCGCAGATGATCAAACCGCAGCAGATCTTCCCTTGAGGCTTCTCGCAGATAACCCAGAACATGTGAGGCATTGACACCGGCTGGATAGTGTCGTTTACTTTCAATCTGATGTCCAATACCGGGAAGCTGCCAGAGGTTTTCCTGAATGTCTGAGAATACTTCAAACGGAACCTCGGTAAAAAGCCTTGATGTTCGATGCCAAGAGTAATTTTGGGCCAGCTGTATTCGATTGAGTACTATTTGTTCATCCATCTGCAGAAAAGTTGCCAGTTTGGATAGATTTTCCATTCTGAACTTTGCAGGTGTAATGGTGATGGAATAAATGGGCTGGTTTTCTGCGATTATGGTACCATGTCTGTCGAGGATTAAACCACGTGCAGGATTTACCACTTCCATCCGGAGAGAATTCTGCATACTGAGGGGAGAATAGGTTTCGTAATCCAGAATCTGAAGATGAAAAATTCTGGCAAACATGATAAAAAAGCCCACAAGAATAATTCCCTGCAGTACCCTGAAAGATACCTGAACTTTGTCTTTATTTCTTCTGCCTGCCATAGTATTGTTAATTGTCTTCTCTGACCAGATATAAAAAGCTGCCTACAATTGCGGTGAACAGTGAGCTAACTATTAATAGGCTCCAGATAAAAAAACCGGGAGAATATAGTTCGGTAAAAAGGCTAACACCGTAAAATATAACATTATGGATTAATGCAGCCACCAAAACAATTAAAAAAACTTGCCTGAAAAGTAGCTTGTTCTGAGAAATACGGTTCAGATACCCATAAAGTATAAAAACAAGCACTGTTTTTGAAAACATATTCAATCCCCATAAATCGGTCAGTGCGTCCTGTAAAAAACCCAGAAAAGCGGCGTATAAAAGAACTTCAGTTCGATTTTTTTTTGTTGCCAGCCATAATATAAAAATTAATACAAGATCCGATTCTGCTCCCATGATCTCCAAATGCCTGAGCAGTACTATTTGTATAGCAACAATCCCTAAGCCAATAAAAAATAATCGTATGTTTTCAGACCGGATCAAAAGAGTTCGGTTTGTTCATTTATAAGATTGTTGATGGTGGTGTCTGGTTTGAACTCCATAATAAAAGCTTCGGCCAGAGTATTAAGATCGGTAAATGCCTCCAGATAAATGGTCTGAGTTTCCACGCCCCGCCCAGGTTCAGTATGGGTTACAACACCAATTGGAATTCCCGGTGGATATTGATTGCCAAAACCGGATGTCTGCACAACCTGGCCGGGTTCAACCGGTATAGTTTCAGGAACATACTGTAATACAAGTTCACGCCCGGCCCTGCCGCTTCGGGTCACAATTCCATAAGCCCGGCTGTCCTCAACCTTTGCACTGACTCTGAACATGGAATTATTATATGGCAATATTTGCGAATAGCTGTTTGAAACCAGGATAACCTGTCCGATTAGTCCGTCAGAATTAATCATGGGCATGCCGGGCTCAACACCATCAGCCGAACCGGCGCTTGCAGTCAGAAAACTGTTAACACTCGTCAGATCTTTGGCAACTATCTTTACCGGGACTAAATGATGTGCGCTTTCTTCCCTCAAATTCAGCAAACTTCGCAGCACTCGATTTTGCTGCTCTACAGACCGGAGCCGGCTCAGCTCGTCTTGCAGTAGAATATTTTGCCGGTGAAGATAAGTGTTAGTTGAAATAGCCTGCCGGTAGGTACGAATATTGGATAGGGGTTGTTCAAGATAACTTAAAACAGTGATGGAGGCCTTTCGCATATTTTGAAGGCCACCTTCATGCCGGTTAATCATCAGGGCAATGGCCAGCAGCAGAATAATTGCCGTTATGATATAATCTTTAACATCCGCTAATCGTCGCATTCACAGTGCAGCAGCATTTTATGAGATTACCGTTTTGTAATATTCAAGATCTTCGAGAATTTTTCCGGTGCCCCGCACTACGGCAGTTAACGGGTCTTCTGCGATGTGCACGGGAAGATCTGTGGTTTCCATAATCAGCTTGTCCAGGTTTTTAAGCAACGCTCCACCGCCTGTTAACATGATCCCGCGGTCAAGAATATCGGCGGAGAGCTCGGGGGGGGTCTGTTCAAGTGATTTAGTGATCGCTTCAACAATGGTATTCACAGATTCAGAAATGGCTTCTCTTACATCTTTCGAAGTTACCTGCCTTGTCCTGGGCACTCCATTCACCAGGTCTCTTCCCTTGGTTATCATTTCAAGTTCTTCATCAAGCGGGGCGGCTGAACCGATTTCACATTTAATTTTTTCTGATGTACGCTCACCAATCAATAGATTGTGGTTTCTTCGAAAATAGTTTACAATATCTTCATTCAGCTCATCACCGCCAAGACGCACCGACTGTGCATGCACAATTCCGGACAGGGCTATGACGGCAATCTCGGTTGTGCCGCCGCCAACATCAACTATCATGTTACCCACTGGCTCGTGTACATCCAGCCCGATTCCGATAGCGGCTGCCATCGGTTCATCTACCAAGTACACTTCTTTCGCTCCTGCATGTTCGGCACTGTCCCGTACGGCACGGCGCTCTACCTCGGTAATGCCACTGGGCACACAAACCACCATTTGCCGCGTAGTGTTATACCACTTCATTTTTACTTTTTTGATCATATCGCGGATCATAAGCTCAGCAACTTCAAAATCTGCGATGACGCCATCCCTCAATGGGCGCACAGTTCTGATATTTCCATGTGTTTTTTCGTGCATCAGGCGGGCCTCATGGCCGGCAGCAACGGGTTCGTTACGGTTATTTAAGGCAACAATTGAGGGTTCATTCAAGACAATTCCCTGCCCCCGGGCATATACCAGTGTATTAGCTGTTCCAAGGTCTATAGCTATATCTGTGTAGAGAAAATCGAATAGCCCGTTTTTTTTCTGGCCGTTTTTTAATTTCTTTTTTGATTTCGTGTAAGTATCCGACATTGAGTGATTTGCTTTAACTGATTAGACATTCAGACAGACTTTAAAAAATACATTTTATACTGCCTATTTGCGAACAATTTGTTTTATATGTTTGTAGTTATTTAATGCTTAAAATGGCGTATTCCTGTTAATACCATAGCCATATTATGCTCATTGGCAGCATTGATGACTTCCTCATCGCGAATACTGCCGCCGGGCTGGATGATTGCAGTTGCACCTGATTGTGCAGCAGCTATAACACCATCGGCAAAGGGGAAAAACGCATCAGATGCGATAATGCTTCCTTTCAGAGAAAGATTTTCGTTCATGGCTTTTCGAACAGCTATCACGGAACTTTCCACACGGCTTGTTTGACCGGTTCCAATTCCGCAGGTTGCTCTGCCTTTTGCATAAACGATTCCATTTGATTTAACGTGTTTAACCACCCGCCATCCAAACAATAAATCTTGAAGTTCTTCATTGGATGGGCTGCGTTTGGTTACGATTTTCAGGTCGGATGCGGTAACTGCGGCCCGGTCGGCCTGCTGACAGAGAGCACCGCCGAAAATTGATCGCATCTGGCTGGAATCTTTATCGCCCGGGTAACTCAGTACTTTAACAAGGCGCCTGTTCTTTTTTTGAGATAAAAACTCCGTGACACCCTCCTCAAATTCCGGTGCCAATATAATTTCAGTAAAAATTGAATCGATCGATTTTGCCGTTTCGAGATCGAGAGGCCGGTTTACAATCACGATCCCGCCAAAAGGGGATACAGTGTCAGTTGCAAAAGCCCGTTTGTATGCGTTGTTTAGCGTATCGGCAGTTGCAATTCCACAGGGAACCGTGTGTTTAAAAATGGCAGCCGTGGGGGCGTCGTTTCCAAAGTCTGCCATCAGGTTCAGTGCGCTGTCAATATCCAGGTAGTTGTTGAAACTGAGCTCCTTGCCATGGAAGCAGTTGATATAATCTGCTTGCCTGCCATAAACACTGGCTTTTTGATGAGGATTTTCACCATATCTCAAATCGGCCGATTTTGGAAAAGATACTGAAAGCTGCTCCGGTAACTCATTTTCATCAATTTTGTTGAAGTAATTGCTGATTGCCACATCATAATCAGCAGTGTGCTCAAACGCTTTCCGGGCTAAAGTTCTTCTTGTTTTGAATGAAATACTTTTTGACTGCTGAAACTCTTCTAAAAACGAAGCATATTGATCCGGATGGGTAAGAACGGCAACATGAGCAAAATTTTTCGCTGCTGCCCGTATCATGGTCGGCCCGCCGATGTCGATATTTTCTGAGGCTATTGCGGGGATGACATCCGGCAAAGCAATGGTTTCTTTAAATGGATAAAGATTCACTACAACCAGTTGAATCGGTTCAACATCCAGTGTTTTGAGTTCATCCCGGTCGGGCTGATGACTGGTGCGTGCCAGGATTCCGGCATGGATATTCGGATGCAGGGTTTTAACACGCCCATCCAAACATTCGGGAAATTTTGTGATATCGCTGACATCCTTAACAGGAATACCAGCATCGCGAATTATTTTTGCTGTGCCGCCTGTACTGAGGATTTCAACTTCATGCTCATGAAGTGATGTTGCGAGAGAAACAATTCCGGTTTTATCTGAAACGGAAATGAGTGCTCGATTGATGGATAGGGAAGTTTCAGGCAGCGAGGACAAAGGTTTTAAAGACACGTATTTCAGTTGTTTTGTTTGATGATCTTTTTAATGACTGATGGAAGCAGTTTATGTTCCTTTTTTAAAATTCGTTTTGCAAGTTGTTCGGGGGTGTCGGCGGGATAAACCGGTACTTTTTCCTGAGCGATAATATCGCCTTTGTCGTACTCCTCGTTTACATAGTGCACGGTACATCCCGATTCTTTTTCTCCGGCTTCAAGTACAGCTCTGTGAACTCGCAGGCCATAAAATCCTTTTCCGCCAAATTTAGGCAACAGTGCCGGATGGATATTGATGATTTTGTTCGGGTATTTTCTGACGATCCGTTCAGGGATTTTTTTCAGAAATCCTGTCAGTACAATCAAATCGGGTTCCCACTCATCGAGTTGCCGTAACAATTGCTCTTCAAACATTGGCTCATCATCTGTTGAAAGCACCGCAACGGGAATCCCATGTTTTTCAGCTCGATTAACCGCCTGTATGTTTCTTTTGTTAACTATCAGCCCGGCTATCTCAGCAGGAATGTCATTGTTTTCTATTGAGTTGATAATGGCCTGAAAGTTGCTGCCCGAGCCGGAAGCAAATATTACCAGTTTTTTCACACGATTATTAGATTGCTCTGTATAATTCGTGGTTAAGATAATGAAAAGCTGAGCTAATTATTTTAAAGAATTGTACTGAAGATAGTGCTTAATTCTATTAAGGCGGCGGGTTATCTGCGGGTATCTGACCGGCTCTGAAAACATGGTAATTATTAAAGCTCCAGGCTATCTGATTCACCGTAATTTTGATGACAGTAGCAATTGGAATGGCAACCAGCATTCCAAGTAATCCCGCTGTTTGTGCACCAATCATGATGATAAATAAGATGGCGACGGGATGTATATCCGCTGACTTAGAAAAAATGAGCGGCTGAAGAACTACATTATCCAAAATTTGAGCTGTCATAACCGCTAAAATACAGGGAATTACCAGCGAAAAATCTCCGGTTTCAATGATAGAAACCACAATAGAGAGCAGATAACCGATAATAGGGCCGAAGTATGGAATGGAGTTCGCCACACCAATAGCAATTCCCACAGATGCCGAATTGTTGAGCCCGGCAATGGAAAGGGTGAGCCAGGAAACAATTCCAACTAAAGTACACTGAATCAAAACACTCCGAAAGTAGTAGCCAAGGCGGGTTTCTACTTTGTGAACGAGGCTGAGGATGGTTTCAAAATATTTGTTGGGGACGAGCTGTAGAAGATCTCTCCTGATTTTGTGACCGTCTTTCAAAAAGAAAAAAGTGGCAAAGGGAATTACCAGGAAAGCCGCGAAAAGATTGGTGAAGATTCCGATCAGATCGCCGACAACATCAGACAACCTGCCAAAATTAAATATATCTTCAACAAAAACAGCTACATTGTCTCGTAGATAACCCTGCGGTATAAAATCAAAATTGGCACGGAGGTGTATTTCGATCTGATTGGCAATCATAATCAGGTTGTCGGTGTGCAATTGCCGGGTCAGTATGGCCATCCGGTTAGCAACAATGGGGATGATGCTTGTAGAGATCCAGATGATAACCAGCAAAACGGTTGCAAGAATAATGGTAATGGCAAGAGTGCGGTCAATTCCTGCCGCCTGCATGCGGTTCACAAACGGGTCGAGCAGATAGCTAAAGATTAGGGCAATAAAAGCATAAACAGCAAGATTACTGTAGTTGTAAATAATTATGCCAACAACCAGTAGACCGGCTATGAACAGGGCAGACTTTACAATTTTCTCTAATGTTAAATTCTTAAACATTTAATTGCTCTTCAATAAGTGGCATGCTTTGTTTGATGACAGACCCAGAAAATCCGCGGCCGGCCAGATATATATAAATTTTCTGTTTTCGTTTATAAGGATCTTCCTCACGCAAAAAGTGGCGTTTTCTTTTTAAAACCAAATCTACGCAAATCTGGTCTTGCTGTAAATCTTCTGCAATGGTTTTTGTTGCCTTTTCAACGATATTTTTCGACAGACCTTTTTTAAAAAGTGCCGATTTAATCTTCCTGGGGCCCCAGCGGTTCAATTCTGCTTTTTCTCTTGCAAATTTTATTGCGAATTGTTCATCATCGAGATAGCCTTTTTCAACAAGTTCATTCAAAACCCCGGAGATGCCTTGTTCACAGTATCCCTTTTTAATCAGTTTATTCTTTAGCTCAAATGAGGCGTGATCTCTTCTGCTGAGGTATCGAAAACAGCTTTCTTTAATGGCACTTAACTCTTCTGCCTGTTTAAGTTTTTGATACAAAGAAGGCGTCAATACGACGCCTTTTTGCAGTGAATATTCCATCAGAGTCTGGCTGCTTACCCCAATCAAAAAACGGTTGTTGTGATAAAGTGAGAAGCGCTCTTTGTTTTTTTTCTGAACGGAAATATCCGTTATGGCCAGCGGCAGGTCATCCTGAAGATCGTCCGGGGTTCGGCCGCTGTATGAGATTTTATCCATCAGCTTTGGCGGGTTCTTTCTTTTTATCCTCCTTCGCTTTAGAATCGTTCTCTTCGGCAGCAGGCATCAGTTTTTCTCGAACCATGGTTTCAATTTTTTTGCATAATTCCTGGTCTTCTTCAAGAAACTGCATGGCTGCATCGGTTCCCTGGCCAATAGGATCTCCATCATAGCGGTACCAGCTTCCCCGTTTTTCGATGATATCATGATCTACGGCCAGGTCAAGAATTTCGGAAATCCTGGAGATTCCTTTTCCATACAAAATGTTGAATTCGACCACTTTGAATGGAGGCGCCACTTTGTTTTTGGCAATTTTAACTTTAGTACGGTTGCCAAGCACTTCATCTCCTTTTTTAATGGAGCCGATTCTGCGAATATCAATTCGCACAGAAGAATAAAACTTTAATGCACGGCCGCCAGTAGTGGTTTCGGGATTGCCAAACATCACCCCGATTTTCTCACGCACCTGGTTGATAAACACACAGGCTGTTCGGGTTTTGCTCACCACCCCGGTAATTTTTCGCAGTGCCTGAGACATCAGCCGTGCCTGCAAACCCATGTGGGAGTCCCCCATTTCGCCTTCCAGTTCTGCTCGGGGTACAAGTGCGGCCACGGAGTCTACCACAATTACATCGAGGGCTCCGGAGCGGATCAGCGTTTCGGTGATTTCAAG
>SLPZ01000143.1 GCA_007131725.1 Balneolaceae bacterium | reverse complement strand
TCGCTGCCATCAACTGCAGGGGAATCGCGAATTTTTATCCCGGCAGATTCTGTATGCCATGCTCTGGATGATGATGATTCAACCGGTGAGGTCCGGCACAAGCTCTATCAGAACTATCCGAACCCTTTCCAGTTGAGAACGTTCATCCGTTTTGATCTGCCCTACTATTCTCCTGTTACCATCAATGTATACGATTTATTGGGACAAAAACACGCCACATTGATCGATGAGCCAAGAACAGCCGGCCAGCACACCATCACCTTTGATGCATCCGGCCTTGCTTCAGGCCTTTATATCTATAACATGCGGACGGAGAATTTTAACAGAAGCAAAAAAATGATATTGATTAATTAGGCTGAATTAAATCCACTTTCGCCCCTTCTGATGTAGGGGTTGCCATACATTTTCAGGTATTATAAATAAGAAATTTCAATTAATATTGACCTTTTTTAATTCAATAGCGAGGATGTCCAAAAAAGGTTTTTTCAAATTAAATCACCTAAAATATTTAGGTCATATTGAAAATCTGATGATTTGAAATATAAAATCCCCTCTTGAGAGGGGACAGGCAACGAAGCGTTCAGCGTAGTTGTCAGGGGTGTGTTAAATAGGGATAAATAGCTAATATTTAATATTTTATATATATCAAAAAGAACACACCCCTCGTTTGATGAATCGCGCTTTGCGCTTTCATCTGCACATGTCCCCTCTCAAGAGGGGATAATATATACCTAAATTATTTAACTGATTCGAACTCTAAAACCAGTTCATGCGATCGAATGAAATGTTAAGTCGCTAAACAAATGATTTCTTAAAACAAAACCCAGACAATAGCATCTTTATTCCACAAACTTTAAAACTCTAAAGACCATGAAGTACTTATTCGTTTTACTGCTTTTTTGCCTTCCAATCTTTATCACCCAATGTTCTACCACAGAACGTGCACCCAGGGAAGAGAAGGTTGTTGATGACTCTGATGTAGATTTTTCACAATACAGAGATCTTGCCGAAGTTTTGAGAAGAATACCCGGAGTTCATGTTCGTGGTGCAGGCGAAAATGTAAACATTCAAATCAGAGGCACATCTTCTTTCGGTTCGGAAACCCGGCCGCTCTATGTGGTTGATGGCAGAGCTATGGGACATAGCTATACAGAGGTAAACCGCTTTCTGAATATGAGTGAAGTGAGCAGTATTCGTGTACTTACAGATAGCGAAGCTGGTGCTTACGGTGTTAGAGGAGCAAACGGTGTGATTGAGATTGACCTGAAAAGGTGATGAAATTTTGAATATTCCGGTTAAAATCAAAGTCAATTCCGTCATGCCGGGCTTCGATCTCGCGAAGGGACAGTCTGGCATCCCCTGCCAAAATCCGTTTTTCCTGACTTGATCAGGAATCTCCAGACTTTGTTCCAGGGCACCTTTATACATAGGGTGGAGATTTCACTCCGCTATCGCTGCGTGCCTGTCTGCTGACAAGGCAGGTTCAAAAAATGAGCGTGTTGGGGCACGGGATGACGCCTTTTTTGAACTACACCATCTTTATATCACCAAATTCAACAATCTTATACCGAATTCACATTATAACAAACAAACTAAATCTGACTTTTAAAATGATCCGTAATTTCTTTCTTCTGATTCTGTTTATTGCATTTTTTGTTTCAAACCTGAATGCCCAACCCAAAATTATCTTCGACACCGATTTCGGCGGGGATGCCGATGACCTGGGAGCACTTTCCATGCTGCACGGGTTTCACCAGAGCGGAGAGGCCGAACTTCTGGCTGTGATGATCTGGAACCGTGAAGAGTATTCCGTTGCCGGTGTGGATGCCACCAACAGATTCTACGGCCACCCGGATATCCCCATTGCTGTGAGGGAAGGGGAGCCGCATTCACTCGATTGGAATTTTTCGCGGGCTATTGCACAAGAATTGACGTATGAACGTACAAACCAGGATGTGCCAGGAGCGATTGACCTGTATCGGGAAATTCTATCTTCTCACGAAGACAACAGTGTAATAATCGTTACGGTTGGGCCGCTGGCCAACATCCAAAACCTGCTGCAATCCGGGCCAGATCACCATTCGGATCTGACCGGCAAAGAGCTGTTTCATCAAAAAGTAGAGAAGATGGTGGTGATGGGCGGCGAATATCCCGAAGGCCAACAAGAGTGGAATTTTTGGGGCGGGATGGAAGGCGTCACACAGTACGTGTTTGATCATGTTGAGGTGCCCGTGGTATTTCTTGGGTACGAAATCGGCATACGCATACAAACCGGAGAAATTTTCAACAAACTGCCTGAGGATCATCCGCTCTACCTGGGTTTTTATCACTTCAGCAAATATGCCCCCTGGATGAAAGAGAGGTTTAACGGCAGAATTTTAAACAACGCCACCTACGATCAAACCGCTGTTCTTTATGCAGTTCGGGGAGAAGATCCCGATTACTGGAAAAAAGTTGAGGGCGGCTATAATGAAATCGACGAAAACGGGGACAACCGCTGGATTGATGGTGAAGTGACCAATCAATCATACATGCGCCTGCTTGTTGAGCCGGACGTTCTCGCCCGAAAAATCGAAAAGCTGATGCTTTTTGAGCTCGATATTGCCGAATTGTGAATGTGATTTGGTTTTTTTTGCTGCGTAGATTGCCCACATGATACCGTACCTGACGGCACGGTTTAGCAGATATTGGTATGCAAGTTCTACAAAGATATTGTTTCATCAGGAACAGGCGCCAAAGGCACAAGCGGACACAGTCAGGCTCAGTACAGGCGCTTGCGATAGTATCAAACCTTACCGCTAATCTTCGAGAAATTCATCAGGAAGGCCAATGTTTCGAATGTCCCGGATTTTGAATTCTGTGGTATCTGCAGGCACATTTTCCGGTTCAATCCGGTCGTGAACGATCCAGGCTCCG
>SLPZ01000161.1 GCA_007131725.1 Balneolaceae bacterium | reverse complement strand
TCGAAAATCCCTGATGATGTTCTGTAAATTAGATCCACTATTTGATCCTATAATCATATGCAGATGATTTGTCATAAGGCACCAGGCAAATATTTCTAACCTTTTTTTCTGTTGGCAAAACTTTAAACTCTCAATAATGACATTTCTATATTCATTTCTTGTGAACAGGTCAATCCAGTGAACAACAGTGAATGTTACAAAATGCGGACAACCTGATTCAGCTATTTTAAACTTTTCGCTCATACTCAAATTATTATCAGGGTTATGTTTGTATGAACCGAAAAATTTAAATCCCTTAGAGTTTTAATCTGGAAAAGGGTTATTAAAATAATCCAGATGAGATATTTGTCCTACTTTGATGTTATTAAGGCAAAAGAGGGATGTTTGCGCTAAAACACGTGAAATAGGAAGAAGCACAAACGAGACGTTTGCGCTATTTCATTAAAGCATTTATGCCTTTTAAATTATTCAATGAAAAGAAAAAGAAGGGTTTTGATCCTGCGGCAATCGTTCCTGCTGCAGCTTGTTTTGATAGTATTTTTCTACGTCTTTGAGCGTATTTATATCATTCGGGCCTAAATCCCATCGAATGGCCTTGAAACGGGGCAGCCGTAAAGTATATCCTGCTTTTGTGCGTTTGTTAACCTGTACATCATCGAACTCGATTTCTACCACAAGCTTGGGCAGCAGGCCGAGGGTTGGGCCGTAACGTTCTACTGCGAGTTCACTGATTCGATCATTCAGTTTTTTTAGTTCATCATCCGTGTACCCGCAGTACGCCTTCCCGATCGGGATGAATTCTTCTTCGTAACGTTCGTCGTTTTTTACGGAAATACCGAGGGTAAAATCGGAATAGGTCCCGCCACGCTTTCCGCTGCCGGCATGGGCATACATGATCACCGCATCAAATGAACCTCCCGGTTTTTTAACTTTGAGCCAGGACTTCCGACGCTGTCCGTATTCGTATTTGCTGTTTTTTCGCTTCAGCATCAGGCCTTCGTTGCCATGCTTCAAAGCCTGCTCAAACAGGTAATTGATGTCTTCCTCACCGGAAATTTCGTATTGACTGGCCACAGCAAGATTATATTTTGCAGCTATCTTTTTGAGCAGCTCACTGCGTTTTATCAATGTAAGGTCAAACACAGGTTCATTTCCGGAATAGAGAAGGTCATATGCAATGTATAAAACCGGGTACTCCTGCAAGATTTTCTTTCCGGGTTTCTTCAAACCCATCCGTTTTTGAAGAAGCTGAAACGGGAGGATCGTGTCGTTTTTGTACACACAAATCTCCCCATCTAAAACCGTTGGCGGCATATCTCTTTGCCGGAAAAAATCGATGATTTCAGGAAATGATCGGGTAATATCATTCAGATCCCTTGAAAAAATCTGAACAGAATTACCACTTACATGAACCTGTGCACGCATTCCGTCAAATTTTTCTTCGGCGAGGTAATATTCCGGGTGTTCTATCATACGGCTTTCAATGGGTGATGCCAGCATGAACGACAGCGGATGGAACAGCCTGAACTCAGCATCATTCAGCCGGTTCTGACTGGCAAGCAGTGCGGTTTTGCCGATGCTTCCTGTAATCATGTGGGCATATCGAACATCTTCAAAATTTTTACTGAAAGCCTTAGCAATCGAAGCAACAACACTCCGGGTTTCAAAACCGATTCGAAGCGATCCCTGCCCGAGTATGCGGATGAAATATTTGATCTCGACCGGTGTCATCTTTTTCCAGGCTTCCTGCAAAATTATCTCTTTATCTGATCGGTTTCGGGCGGCTCTGAGATCTTCAAATATTTGCTGAATATCAGTGAGACTCAGTTCCTTCGGAGATCGTTTTTTAATGGCAGCGGAAATATTTTCCATCAGTTTTTCAATGGCTTCTGAGCTGCTTCCTGTGGCAGTGCGGCAGGGTTTAAAAACATAGTCGTAGTCAATCTCACAGAAATTTGCAGCAGCCAGGCCGCTTGTACGACTGCCAACGGATGCTCGTTTGCCGGAAATCTCATCAAATGCACCTTCCCCTGCAAATTGGGCAGCAAGTTTGAGTTCCCAGGGTTCATCAATTTGCTGCAATAATTGAGCAAAGAGACCAATTTTTGTATTGGTGCTCCTGGTTCCCCGAATCACCTGAATGGTTTCACAAAATGTACGGAAGGAGATTGGCATGTCAGCTATTCTTCTGATGGAGCTTCGAGTTGTAAAAAGGAAGCATCAATGCCCGATTTTTGTAAGTAGTGCTGAACCACGTCAGGGTTGGGTGTGTGCGTGATGAAAACTTTTTTTGGAGATAAACGCTGACAAAAACCGATCAGTTCGAAAAAATCGAGATGGTCTGAGAGCGGGATGAGCTTGTCCACGGTAAGTTGGGTTTGACGCGATTCAAGCGCGGCCCAACCGGAGCAATAGGCAATTCGCTTTTTTGAGACATTGGATGCAAAGCCGTTTGAGAGTGCCGATGCTGGGGTGATCAGAATATTTCCTTCGCAGGTGGCGCGGTCGTAAGCTGAATAGTTGCCCAAATCATAACCAAACTTTTCATAAACGGAGCATAGCTTGTACCCGGCGCCATGTATCATCATTGGATAGCCGAGAGATGCCAGCATATGCATGATTTCCTGGGCTTTGCCAAGGTTATAAGCCAGAAAAACGGGTGTGTGTTCATCTTCCAGAGAATCTTTTGCGAAATTCCGGATCTCTTCAGCCAGCTCTTCGTGAGATTTCCATTTATAAATTGGCAGGCTGAAGGTGGCTTCTGTGATCAGATAATCAACACTTTCCGGAGCAGCGAAACCTTCGGAGGCAGGAGACGGAGGTGTTCGGTAATCACCGGTGTAAAGCAGGGTTCCGGAATCGGATTCGATGTGAATCATGGCTGAACCGAGGATATGGCCTGCTGGGAAAAAGCAAACGGTGCACCGGCCGGTATCCAGTGTTTCATGAAAATTAATTGGATTTGACCGACCTCGAAAACCGCGGAGTTCCATCAGGCCGAGTGTGGCAGGAGTGGCATGAACACTGGCTGAGCGGTTACGCGGCATGTGGTCGGCATGGGCGTGGCTGATAAATACAAAATCTGCATCCGGATGATATCCATCCAGGGCAATCTTCAATTCCGGAAAGTAGAGGCCATGATAACCGGCTTTTTGGATATTCATAAAGTGTGCCGGGCAGCTTGTTCCGCCTGGAAAGTTTTTGATTACGGAAATTAGTTGATTAGGTACGAAGTTTTGGGTTGCTGGTCAACTTAAATGTTTATTGCTTTTGAGTGGATGTCAAGTACGCCGGACAGCTTGTCCGGCTTGGAAATATTTTCGAAATTGAACCGCTCGAATCCACTCTTCATTGCAAAAATCCTTGCTTTATATTCATTTCCTTATCGAAATGGATGAATGAATAGAAATTAAGCATGAAGTGGTGCAACGTGCTCTTTCAATTCTTCATAATGTTCAAATGAGCCAAGCATCGGGCTATGCAATTGTTTTTAAATTTCTTATCAGCATGTGGTAAAAATTAGGCAAAATTGCATCAGTGATTCAACTACAAGACTCGTATGATGGGAGACTTTCACGTACGGTTCACTTAGAGCCTTGGGAGTGAAATTCCCTTGAATACTCGACTAAAAAAGTAAAGTAATCCGATAAATTAAAAAGGCACAATTTTCATGTTGTTGTCAATAGAAAAACAAGTACCTGTAGTATATTTAATGGTATAAGGTTAAGTTGTTTAATTTCAATTTAAAATGTGATAGTAATTATAATTTAATGTCAATTTAAGTCTATTTCAGGGCATAATTTTTTGGCTATTTCATATAAATATCTTAGTGATTATAAAAAAAATTTACACCTATGCAAGGAAGCATTCATTTGTGATTATCAAATACATTTAATGGTAATTTTATTGTAAAAGATATAAATTATTTATAGGTAATAGTGTTTAATATAACAATAAGTATCGGAATAAATACTCTTATATATGTATATATAACTGATTACTATCCCAAATAACTAATATAATCCCAAACACATGAAACCAATTAAAAGTTTATTAACCGCTCTGTTAGCAATATTTTTTATAACTGGTACTGTAATAGCGCAATTTCAACAGATGCTGCCGCAAGTGTCAGAAATTACTATTAATGAGAATATGAGTTCTATTGAAATTGATAGGTTAGTTTATAGTAGTTATCATGATGAACTAAGTAAATCAGCTACGCGTAGTACTCTCTTGGAATCTTCAGATACCCAGATGAAATCTGGATTGCCTGCCGCTAAAGCAACCGAGCCGGGAACACCAGGTTTAATCCTGTTCTCAAAGTATCCGATTGACCCGCTAAATCCTCAAAACCTTACAAATCATTTCGAGGCAGGTGACTATATCTATGGCATTGTTTGGTTTGAAAAAAGCTTAAAGGAAATATATAACGATGCTAATCTGCGTTTGGCAGAATTTATGATCCGGTATGAGATCGATTACCTCCGCACTACCAGTGGAAGCTTAGAAGGGGATAAGCTGGAAAATGACTACATCGTTTTTGAAGTCATACCCGATCCCATTCTTGCTACCTCCTATTCCAGCGACTTTTTTAAATACAACAAATACCCAAATCCCGCTGCCTGCGATGGCCCCATACGCATTGCCAACGACTTTCAAAGACTTGAAGCCGGTCAGCACAACATCAAATTCGTGTTCAACCTGAATTACCAAGACATGGCCGAAGGGGAACTAATCATAGAAGGTACTGACTTCTCTGTTTATAACGATATTATGCATGGCATCATTGAAGGTGCAGATGAACAGGCTATGGCTGCAGCACGCATGCCACAAGCCGGAATGAGTGATTCATCTACCGAGTTGGCAATGATGGAAGCATTCACAAACAGCAACGATTGGCGCACCGGCAGGATTAGAGCCGCAGAGGCACTTCGCTTGGTCATCGTCGACCCACAATGGTATACACGCCATCATGCAATCACTGGCAACATTCTACACAGATATATCCGGGCTTCAATTGCCGTTAAAGATAACGATGGTAATTGTTATTACTACCCTCTTGTTACATTCCAGGAAGACTATGTGGGTGGCAATTTTCAGCCGCTCAAATATGATGGTGCTGGCGACAGGGTGCCTATACTCTGCAATAATGTTGACAAGTGATTTTAATGCACAATGTATCTTCTTAGAGAATTAGAATTTACTTTCAATAGAATTCCAATTTGTTTCTATAATTAAATTTTTCTCTACCTATTATATACCTTAACTGGGTATGAAAGCACCAGAAATATATCCAGGCCGGCTTGAATTTCAGATGGTAAGAAATATGGTTAAATTTGAATTTCTGAGTAACAAGAAGGCCAGGCTATTGTACGCCGGAGAGCTTCTCCGGCTGGGAAAGATTTTGAATAATTTGGGAATTGGTTACGGACTGGGGAATCCGATATGAATGTTCGATGGGAAGAATTGTGGTTGAATTTGGGTTTCTGAGTAACGGGCAGGCACTACTACGTGTAAAACTTCGTAGCATATACTGCCCGTTGTACGATTGAGAGCCTGCCAGCGATCAGGCAGGCTGGTTGCGTTCAATCAGCAGATAGCAGAGCATGAAGAGAATCAGCCCGATGGTGATCATGTTGGCCGCAACATACCGGATTTTTTTGCTGAGTTCGTTGGCTGATTCAACAATTGCTTTTGAGGTTTGAGGCCACATCACCAAAAGCTGGCCTGCCATAAAAATGATGAAAAAGCTCCAGATCATAAAAAGCAGTTCAATCCAGGAAAAGGGAAAAAAGGAGAGTATAAATCCCGGAATGGTAAACAGCAGCAGATATTTCAAAACTTTTCTCCAGACAGGAGGCGGAGAGTTGTTTTCGGAAACATTGAGCAGATAATCCTTAATGGCATCGGTTTTTAGCAGCAGGTAACCACCGTAGCTTAGCAGCAACGCACCCAGCGAGATGTAGTAGGCTGTAAACCATTGTGCAGAGAAATTTTCCATGAAATAAGCTGGTATTGTTCATCCGGTAAGTACCGGGATTTTGTATAATTCTGAAAAGAAGTTCGAAAGTAGAGTGAAAAGGTTCAATCCAGGTTCGAAGATTGTTACATTGAACAGATTCAAAATCGGCAGCCGAATTGCGCAAAACATCACTCAATCAAAACTTTTTCCTTTTCTGATTTCAGATCTTCGGGGATGGCATTGCAGATCGACTCTTTAAATTTTTTGATGATGGTTTGCTTCAGGTGCTTTCTGCCGTAAACCAGCCGAACTTTGCGCGATGGTTCAGGATGTTCAAACGTTTTGATAACGGCATTGGCGCATTTGTTGTCAAATTCCTGAACGGCAGTACGGGGCAGCAGGGTCATACCAAAATTTTGTTCCACCAGTTTTTTCAGTGTTTCGAGGTTGCCACTTTTAAACTCTATCGCAGCCCGGTTTTTCTTCTCATTTTCTTTGCACAGCTTCACAGCCTGGTCGCGGAAACAGTGCCCTTCGTTCAGCAGCCAGATATTGGTTCTGTCGAGATCATCCACAGAAAGTTTTTCTTTCTCGATTAACGGGTGGTTTGATGATAAATAGGCTACAAACGGCTCAACATACAAATCTTCAGTGTAGACATAACTTTGGTTTGTAGGTGTGGCGATAATGGCAGCATCAAGCTGATCACTGGCGAGTCTTTCTAAAATTTCTTTAGTTAGTAGTTCTTCAAAAACAGGCTCAACAAGTGGATGTTCCTTCATAAAGCTCTGCAAAAACATGGGCATCAAATAGGGAGCAATCGTGGGAATAACACCCACTTTAAATGTCCCACGAAGTTCAGTTTCTTTGAAATTGGCAATATCAGAAAGCTGTTTCGACTCTTTCAGGATAATCCTGGCCTGTTCAATAATTTTCTCTCCAACTTCGGTTGGTATGACCGGCGATTTTGACCGGTCGAAAATTTTTACCCCCAGTTCATCTTCCAGTTTGTGAATTTGCATACTCAGGGTTGGCTGGGTAACAAAACTTTTTTCGGCAGCCGTTGCAAAATGCCGGTATTTGTCAACCGCGATGATATATGAAAGTTGTGTGAGAGTCATAAGGTTAGTACGTTTTATCTGTGCAATCTATTAAAAATCCGGATTCATGGAAAACGGTTCACGTTGAAATGCTGCGCAGTGTCTCAATGTTTATGAATAAAACAGCAAATTTCTATGCATAATGACAATATACGGAAACACCTGAAAATAACCGGCAGAGTACAGGGTGTGGGTTATCGATATTTTACCCGGCAAAACGCCGAAGATTTAAACCTCAAGGGATGGGTAAAAAATATGCCCGACGGTTCAGTGGAAACGGTACTCAGCGGCCGGAGTGATGATGTTGAAGAGATGATTGAACGGCTTTGGAAGGGACCGTACTCTGCTCAGGTTAAAAATATTGAACAGTTAAAAATGGAAACGGAACCTGAAGGCGATTATCAATATTTCCGGGTAAAGCGATGAGATTGTTTGTTTCGATTGATTTGCCGCCAGAGATTTGCAGTGAACTGAATAACCGCTTGCCGGAATTGCCGGGCTGGAAGAAAGCCAGGGTTGAACAGATTCACCTCACCCTGTTTTTCATCGGTGAATGTTCAAATGAAGAGAAGGACGAAATAATCGCTGAACTTGATCAGGTTTCCTTTAGTCCGTTTGAAATGGAAATAGAGGGGCTTGGTGTTTTTCCAGGCCTCAAAAACCCGAAAATTTTGTGGAATAGCGTCCGCCAAAACGAAGAGTTACTATCTCTGCAAAAAAGCATTTTAAAAAAGTTGGACCGATTCAGCAAGAAGCCCGTCTGGAAGAAATTTATTCCGCATATTACAGTTGCCAGGCGCAAATCCGGAGTTGGAAGTGACCGGCAGATTGATCGACTTTTGAAAATGGAATTTCCGGCCATTCAAACCGGTATCCGCTATTTCTCTCTGAAAAAGAGTATTTTGAAACCGGCGGGAAGCGTACATTCTGTCTTGCAAAAGTTTTATTCAAATGGGGACAGTTGAAAAATTTCTGAACTGATGAAAACAATAAAATCCATGGGCACAATTTTGTTGACACTGGCTGGCGTTTATCTCATCCTTCTTGGGCTGATGTATCTTTTTCAGAACCAACTGCTGTTTATGCCTTCGTCCGGAATGATGCAGACTCCTGAAAGTGCAGGCCTAACTGCGCAGGATGTCTGGATTGAAACAGAGGATAACGTCCGGCTTCATAGCTGGTATTTTCCGAATGAGGAATCTGATCTTGTTGTAGTTTTATCTCACGGAAATGCCGGTAATATTAGCGGCAGGATTCCCATTGCAGAAACACTGTTAAATTGCGGTGTATCCGTTCTGATGTACGATTACCGGGGTTATGGCCAGAGCGAGGGACGACCTTCTGAAAAAGGGCTTTACAGAGATATTGAAGCAGTTGTTCACACTCTTAAAAACGATCTTGAATATTCCGAGCAACAGATTATTATGTACGGGCGATCGCTTGGCGGGGCAGTGGCTGCCTATGCCACAACAAGGTTTGATTTGGGCGGACTGGTGCTCGATTCTGCCTTTAAAAACCTGAAAGCAATGGTGCGCGATGTGTACCCGTTTGTACCGGCATGGCTGGCGAAATACGATTTCCCGACTGACAAATATCTGCAAAAGCTTGAAGGTTTGCCGGTGATGGTGATGCACAGTCCGCAGGATGAAATTGTAGGTTTCCATCATGGAGAGTATTTATATGGTTTGTTGGATGAGCCTAAGCGATTTGTGGAATTAAGGGGCGGGCATAATGATAATTTTTTTGCTTCCACTGATATTATTGAGGAGAACTGGCGCTGGTATTTGGAGGAGGCACGCGGAGGTGCGGAGGCGCGGAGTGAGGGTGCACGCGGAGGTGCAACGGCGCAGAGGGAGTGAGAGGAGCAATAGTGTGGATTCGAAATGGCGCAAGCGTCCCACCTGTCCCCGAAATGGCGCAAACGTCTCGTTTGTGCCATCTCATTTATATTTTTGCATTTGGTACTTCAAGTGTACCGGTTGCTGACAAGAATTAGCCAAATTCTAATTCTTCTTTTCTTTATCAGCTTAGTATATTTCACTCAATTCGAACCATCTATTTTCACTAAATCAAGATCCGCCTCATGTACCTGATTTTCGACACGGAAACCACCGGCCTGCCACAGAATTATTCAGCACCGCTGACCGATTTCGACAACTGGCCGCGTTGTGTTCAGCTTGCCTGGCAGTTGCATGATGAGACCGGGAAACTAATTTCAAGAGGCGATCATATCGTGAAACCGGACGGGTTCACCATCCCGTTCAACTCCGAGAAAGTTCACGGTATTTCTACTGAAAGAGCTAACCGGGAGGGAATTCCACTTGAGGAAGTGATGGATGCCTTCAGCAAAGACCTGGAGCAATGCACGTTTGTGATTGGCCACAACCTGGAGTTCGACCTCAACATCATGGGTGCCGAATACCTGAGAATGGGGCGGATCAACCCGCTGTCGGAAAAAATTCAAATCGACACGAAAGACGAGTCCACAGAGTTTTGTGCCATTCCGGGTGGACGGGGCCGCTACAAATGGCCGACTCTTGCCGAGCTTCACGACAAACTGTTTCAGGTTGGGTTTGAAGAAGCCCACAATGCCGCCGCTGATGTGGATGCGACAGCGCGGGCATTTTTCGAACTGGTTCGCATTGGAGTTATCAATCCGCAGCTTCCCGCCAAACCGGGAGAGATGGCCAGGAAAGCAGCCGGATTGATTGATCCCGGCCATTACATGCCGAAAGTGGAAGAACTGCGAAAACGGGGTGTAACCGGCGATGAAGATCAAGATGCGGCAACAATCGATTTGCCCAAAGAGAGCAAAGGGGAAAAAGTTGATTCTCCTTTCGTGCACCTGCACAACCACTCCAAGTTTTCGGTGCTGCAGGCGGCTTCGGGAACCAGCGATCTTGTTGAAAAAGCCAAAGAAGACGGAATGCCGGCAGTGGCTTTAACAGACATGGGCAACATGTTCGGGACCTTCCATTTTGTGAAGGCGGCTAATAAGGCGGGCATCAAACCTATCATCGGATTGGAAGCCTATTTTGTGGAAGACCGCCATCAAAAACGGTTCACACGCGATCATAAAGACAAGCGGTATCAGCAGGTATTTTTGGCCAAAAATATGAAGGGGTATCAAAACCTTGCAGAAATGTGCTCGCTCGGTTTTGTTGAAGGCTATTACTATAAATTTCCAAGAATTGACCGCGAACTTGTTGAAAAATACCGTGAGGGATTAATTGCCACCACGGGCGGAATTTTGGGAGAAGTTCCAGACCTAATACTGAACCGGGGAGAGAGCGCCGCAGAGGATGCCCTGAAATGGTGGTACGAACTTTTTGAGGAGGATCTATACATCGAACTGATGCGGCACGGCCTGGAAGAAGAGGAGCGTGTAAACAGTGTTCTGCTGAAATTTGCGGAAAAGTACGGCATCAGCGTGATAGCCAGCAACAATACGTTTTACATGGAGAAAGAAGATGCCAAAGCGCACGATGCACTTCTCTGCATAGACAACAACGAGCTGATTTCCACACCGGTGGGCAAGGGGCGCGACCGGCGTTTTGGATTCCCGAATGATGAATTTTATTTCAAAACGCAGGAGGAGATGAAAGCCCTCTTTGCTGATATCCCCGAAGCCATCACCAATACAAAAAAACTGGCTGATAAAATTGAGCCGATTGACCTGACCAAGGATGTGATTCTGCCTCACTTCTCGCTTCCGGAAGGGTTTGAGACTGAGGATGATTATCTGCGCCATGTGACCTTCGAAGGAGCGAAGGAACGATATAAAACGGTGGATGATGAGGTGACGGAGCGAATTAACCATGAGCTGGGTATCATCAAAAAAATGGGTTTTGCCGGTTATTTTTTGATTGTTCAGGATTTTATTGATGCCGCCAAAGAGATGGGTGTGTATGTCGGGCCGGGCCGGGGATCGGCTGCGGGATCGGTGGTGGCCTATTGCACCGGAATTACCAACATTGACCCGCTTAAATACGACCTGCTTTTTGAGCGGTTCCTGAATCCCGAACGTGTATCCATGCCTGATATCGATATCGATTTTGATGATGACGGACGCCAGCGGGTGATTGAATATGTGGTGGATAAATACGGCAAAGACCAGGTGGCACACATTATCACGTTTGGCACAATGGCAGCCCGTTCATCGGTGAGGGATGTTGCCCGTGTGCTCAATCTGCCGCTGCCTGATGCCGACCGTATAGCCAAACTGGTGCCTGAAACCATCGGAATTTCTCTTGAACAGGCTTTCGAAGAAGTAAGAGAGCTGCAGGAGATCAAAGAGTCCGACTCGCTGGAAGGACGAACCCTGCAGATGGCCGAAACGCTCGAAGGCTCTGTTCGCAATACCGGAATTCACGCAGCAGGTGTGATTATTGC
>SLPZ01000323.1 GCA_007131725.1 Balneolaceae bacterium | reverse complement strand
GAAGCAAGAATTATGATGAAGGTTAAAAATTTGAAATTATTATATTTGGAGTTCATGATTTTTTATCAAGATTAGATGTTTTATGAAGCTGATTTATAATTTTTTGAACGTGAGTTTGAAATAAGAATTTCTTGATTCCAACAGCTGTCGAGACCCTTATGAAGGGGGATTATTAAATTCTTCGTTCATTTATTAAACTCATGTAATTTAAGATTTTCAGGTTTAATTGAATTAAAACTACTGTCTTGTCAACTGTAAAATGGCATGGAAGTCGTCGGACGAGTAAATCTGAGATTAGCACTAATATCGTATATTACTCAATTTTTTTAAAAAACTCGTCCGACGACTCTATTACCGCATCCGTACTTTTACATTTGACATGACACTAACTGCATTTACCTTCCAGCCATCCGCCACTGAATCCGGCCCTGCACAGTCCCCGGATTATGTGGGGATTGGTTCGCATCACATCCCAGATCAGTTCGCTCCGGTAGTTTTCAGTCATCAGTAAAATCGGGCCCTGATCAATCACCAGTTTGTCTCCGTTGAACCATCCCATCTCCGGGTCTACCACGCCCCGCTGAACTTCAAGGTCGGTAAATGTAAATGTGGGATTGAAACTGTCCCAAAAACCGTAATCGTGGTAGAGCAGATCTCCGTATCGGTTAATCATCGCTTTCAGGGCGGTTATGGATTCTTCGGGTGTGAACGGCATGGATCCTGCTGATGCTGTTGGCGTGATAGTGCCGTCGTCGTTGATGTATCGCGCACTCACGCCCCGTGCCCAGTAACCGCGCGTGGTGAGAGTATCACCGTTCATGTCTATCTGGTGGTAGCCCGGCCCGTCGCAGGCCGTCCATCCCCAGATCTCACCGGAGTAATCTCTGAAATTGTTCGGGTTATCGATTCCGTATTCCCGCTGTGCAAGTGTGGCTCTGCGGCTGTTTTCAAAGTAATCGATTCCTTTTTCCCTCATGTATTCATCCTGTATGCCGCGAAAATCGACCCAAACATGTGAAAACTGGTGGCCGAACAGCGGACTGAAATTTACATGCTCGTAGCCGTAAAAATCTTCCCACAGGTAAGTTGAGGTGTAAGCTTCCCAAGCTTCTTCATCAATGGGATGGGTGGGAGAGCCGAGCGCGAGAATATACAGAATCATCGCTTCATTGTACCCGGTGTAATCGTGCCTGCTTTTCCTGGTTTCCGGATCGGTTGCAGGATGCTCAGGCTCGGGGCGCCACGACATGGAGATCAATGGATGGCGCTCATGAAACCAGGTCCACTCCACCCGTTGATAGAGAGAATCGGCCAGCGCACGAATCTCTTCTTCTTGCGGATGATCCTGGTCGTAGTACGATTGCGCAAACAAAACCCCAGCCATAAAGAGTGATGTGTCCATAGTGGAGAGCTCGGAAGGATTTTCGAGTCCGTGAGCTCCGTGGCGGACACCGGTTTCAGGATGTAAAAAGCGGTAGAAGAAACCCCGGTATCCGGAATTTCCGAGTGGCTCTTCACCCTGAGGTGCTTCCCAGAATGTTCGGAGTGTTCTTACGGTGCGCTCGCGGGCCATTTCGCGTGTGATATAACCCCGCTCCACACCCACGGCATAGGATGTGAGCCCAAACCCTGCACCGGCAAGATGAGCAGCGGGAACGGAAGGCACACGAACGGGAACCAGGCCGTTTACGGGATTACTCCAGTCCCAAAACCATTGAAAGGTGCGGGATTGCAGTTCATCCAGGAAAGGATCATCCGGGCCGGTATAGCCGGTTTGATAGTGATTTTGTTCTTGTTCACATCCGGCTATTACAAGAAATATTGAAATAATAATCAGATATATGAAATGTCTCATGGTTTGATTTTAGGATGTTTTTACTTAATTCATCTCAATTTCAACGAGCACAGGAAAATGGTCAGACGGATATTTCAGCCCATCGTAGCTGTCGGTCAATACTCCGTAGCGTTTTACACTGAAATGGTCAGTCAGAAACACATAGTCTATTCTGCGGTCGGGTACGCGGGTAAAATCAAAGCCGTTGAACGTACCGGTAGGGCCGTGCGGCATTGTTTCTGTGATGTCATAAGCATCATGGAAAAGGCCGTGGTCGATTACTTTTTCGTATGCCAGGTTGCCTGGAACGGCATTCAGATCACCCATAAACATGACCGGTGTGCCGGGCTCAACATGTTCATCAATGTGCTCCAGCACCATGCGGCTGCTGTTTTCGCGGGCTTCCTGGCTTTCGTGGTCGAAATGTACGTTGTAAACATAAAAGCGCGTTCCGGTTTCTATATGCTCAAACTTTCCCCAGGTGCAGATTCGGTGAAAATTCACGCCCCAGTCCATTGAAGGGCGGTCGGGTGTTTTCGACAGCCAGAATGTATCATCATCGAGGGCACGGAACATATCAGGATCGTAAAAAATGGCACTGTGCTCGCCTTCGGTATCGCCGTCATCACGGGCTACGCCAACATACTCCTGGCCAAGCATTTCCCGCAAATCCTGCAATTGGTTGTGCTCACCTTCCTGCGATCCCCAAAGAGAGATGTCGTGAAAGCGGATTACACTTGCCACATGATCTTTTCTCATTTCCCAGCTATTGTCGTGCTCGGGGGGTGTGTAGTAAAAAATGTTGTAAGATGCCGTGTTGAAAGATTGTGCCATAACACTGTTTTGGCTGAAAAGAAAGAGTACTGCAACTGCCAGAGAGGCTGCAATTGCTGAAACCTTTTTAATGATTGTTTTTGATGGATTTTTGATCGATTTCATAAATAAGTATTGGTTTTGATTGTAATTAATGTGAGCTTGCTATAAGATCGTTGAATTTTGAGATCTCAAGGTATTGTAGTTCAAAAAGGGCGTCATCCCGCACCTGATGCGGGATCTCCATCCTTTGCAAAGAGTAGCTCTGGAACAACGTTTGGAGATTCCTGATCAAGTCAGGAATGACGGATTTT
>SLPZ01000331.1 GCA_007131725.1 Balneolaceae bacterium | reverse complement strand
CAAATTCGATGCAACCGGACTATCAACCGGAATTTACATGTACCGCTTAACGGCAGGGGACTATACCCAAACAAGAAAAATGGTATTTGTGAAATGAGGACCATGAATGCATACGAAGTTGAAACATCCCCTCTTGAGAGGGGAAAAGTGAAAGCAAAAAGGCGCAGCCTGATTTGCTGAACGAGGGGTGTGTTTCTTAATCAGGGTTGAAGTTTTTGCAAAGAACACACCCCTGATAGCTTCGCTGTACGCTCAGCTATCGTCCCCTCTCGAGAGGGGATTTTAAATAAAACACAACCAACAATAAATTCATGAAATTCTTTAAAAATTATCAACACCTGTCTTTACTCTTTATTGCTGTTTTGATTTTTACCGGCTGTGACCGGGATACCTCAGCAATGGATGTTTCCGATTCAATAGAAAGAGAAACCATGTACGTGGAGGGCCGCCATATCTACACTGCAGCAGGTGAACGTGTGGTGCTCAGAGGGGTGAACGAAATGTTTGTCTGGTCGGACGATCCCACCGGCTCATGGGTGATGGAAGAGATCGCCAAAACCGGAGCGAACAGCATTCGAATTGTTACAACCACGAGTTATGAAGCATTCGACCTGGATGAAGTCATTGTTAACTCCATCCAAAACGGAATGATACCGATGCCGGAATGCCACAGCGCTACCGGCCGATGGGATGACCTGCAAAATTGTGTGGATTACTGGCTCAGGCCCGATATTGTCGAGGTTATAAACAGCCATGAAAAATGGGTGCTGCTGAATATTGCAAACGAAGCAGGGGATGCCAATGTAACGCAAGAGCAGTTTCTGGATGGATACAAATCAGCAATAGATCAAATTCGTGATGCCGGAATCCGGGTACCGCTGGTGATTGACGGTGTGGACTGGGGCAAAGAATACGTGATGCTGCTCGATAGCTGGGAAACGCTGAACAGCCACGATCCTGAAAACGCCATTATTGTATCGGCACACACCTACTGGGTGGGCAGCGAAGAAGATCGCAAAAATGATTACAGGTATATCATCGATAAAGTGCTGGAAGATGAGATTCCATTCATCATCGGTGAAGGCCCAACACCCTCGGGTTGGGACTGTACACCTTCGCCCTACGAATGGGCGATGGACAAACTGCAGGAAGCCGAAATCGGCTGGCTGGTCTGGTCGTGGGGGCTGGTCAGAAACGGCGACTGCAACGATCCCGTGCGCTTCGACATGACCGATGGCGGCATATTCGGCGAGTGGAAAACCGAATTCGGAAGATTGACTGCGGTGGATCATCCGGCAAGTATTCAAAATACATCACGGCGGCCATGTTCCATCCCCAATGCCGGGGAGAATTGTGTGGGACCGGAGTAGTCTGTGAAATGAAAAGCGAATATTAAGTTAATGATAAATTTAAATTTGTGAGGGAAAACAAAATCCCCTCTTGAGAGGGGACGATAGCTGACCGTCCAGAGAAGCTATCCGGGGTGTGTTCCTTGCAAAGGCTTGAAACCTGGTCAAGGAACACACCCCTGATCAAATCGCCAATCGCTCTTTGATCTGTCCCCTCTCGAGAGGGGAATATTCACCACTTTATTAAAAAGCATTATGAGATTAAGTAAACAAGTTTTTTTTATCACAGTAATCCTTTCACTAACAGCAGCTCCGCTGCTACATGGTCAAAATGCTATCCCCGGCGGAGGAGATCTGATGAGTGTTTCTCCGGTTACCGATCAAATACTGATGCTCCACATTCGCGACGGGCATATTATCACTTATGGCCTGCACGAAAGGCCGGAGGACAATATCACCTATCATGCCCCGACTGATATGGACCGGGCTCTGCAGTCAAACCTTTACACACTTGTCAGTGAGGATGATCCAAACTATGCCGCCGGCCGCCATCCGGTTCATACCGGACGCAAATCGAAAGGGTGGGAATATCAGAGCGAACACCAGGACCCGCCATTCATCATGCAGCACTGGATCTATCTGGAATTGCCGGATGCCCTGGAACAGGGAAAAAGCTACACACTTGAACTGGATGAAATCACCGGAAACAAAGACTCGGTCAGCTTTACATTTGATGTGGACCGGCTCCGTTCGGAAACCGTGCGTGTCAACATGGTGGGGTTTCCGGAAGAGGGCCCCAAAGTGGCCTACCTCTCACACTGGATGGGTGATTTTCATACATCCACCCACAGCAATGGCGGACTGAACCTGGATGATAAAGCAGGAGCCGAATGCCGGGTTCTCGATTTTAAGAGTCGCGAAGCTGTTTATACAACCACCATCACCAAACGAATGGGCAAA
Source organism: Balneolaceae bacterium (assembly GCA_007131725.1). Lineage (GTDB taxonomy): Bacteria > Bacteroidota > Rhodothermia > Balneolales > Balneolaceae > Rhodohalobacter. The sequence goes on along the minus strand of SLPZ01000331.1, from coordinate 679 downwards.
AATGAGAGGGAGACGGCCAGTGATGACTTCCCCTCAGGCAACTATACCAACGCCGATGTCTGGGAATGTGATTTCAGCGCGTACACCACTCCCGGTGAATATGTGGTGGCTGTGGATGGAATCGGCCATTCTTTTCCTTTTGAGATCGGCAACGACATTACTCGCGAAGCGTACTATTATGCCATGAAAGGCCTGTTCTGGCAGCGGCAGGGTATAGCGGTTGAAGTTGGACCCGATTCCATCAGGCCGAGGGGCCACCACCCGGATGACATTGTGTGGAGGTTTGATGAAAACTGGGTGGTCGATTCCGGTTACGATGATTCCGGATTCGGCCGAAATGCACCACAGATTCGCGAAATTTGGGGGCACTACTATGATGCAGGCGATTGGGACGGGTATACGCATCACAACAGGGTGCCGGCACACTTGCTGCTTTTATATGATCTGGCCCCGGAGGGTTTTCACGAAGGAGATGTTGGTAATCGCTACAAGCTCGAAGAGGGCGATGAATGGATCGATGAAGGCCGGAGCGGCAAACCCGATCTGCTTGACGAAGCTGCCTGGCTGCCGGAGTTTAACCGCCGGGCGCGTCATGCCCTGAAAGATTACGGGGCGACAGGAGGAGTGCCCGGTTTTGTCGGCAGGGATGCCATACCATACGGCAACACCATTACTTCCT
>SLPZ01000055.1 GCA_007131725.1 Balneolaceae bacterium | reverse complement strand
CCATTGGTAGAGGAGGTTCGTGTGCCGGCCGGGTTTCCTAAACCACTTTCCCTGTATTTTTGAACATAAGAGAACGTTCCCGACAAAGAGAAACGATCAGTAATACCATAATTGATTTCGATCAGTGCAGACTGGGTGTTTCGCTCAACAGTGTTATTAGAAAGTTTTGTGCTGCCTGTGAACAGATTTGTGATCTGGTTAAATTCATAGGTCAACCCAATCAACAGATTTCCCTCACCACTTGCTCCGGTGCTTTGAGTGCCCAGGAGCGGAGCCCCGGCACAACTACATGTTTGAGCCTGCAAGGCTGCCGGAATGTAGATGAAGAGAATCAAAAAAAATGGTAAGAAGAAAATATACTTCATAAATCGGCTTAATTAATTTGTGAAACTGGCTTCTGTTTTTTGGAAGGAACGAAATAGTTTATTAAGCTGATATGGCCGTTAGAGAAATGTTATGATTGTTAGAGCAATGTTAAATTTAACCATTTCAGGCAGATCCGGGTTTTGCAGTTTCGAACCTGCTTCCTGGTAAAACTGCCCTTTTGTTACTCTTATGTGATGAATGGCAATGATTTCATACAGATTTTAAATCAAAAATTTGATTCCGAATCATGACCCAAGCAAACAACTCCATCTTACTTGTTGAAGACAATCAGGATTTACTGAATCTTGTGAATATTAATCTTGCAGACCAGGGCTATCAGATGCACACCGCAACCGATGGTCAAACTGCACTTGATCTCTATAGAGCTGAATCGCCTTCTCTGGTCATTCTGGATATTATGCTGCCGAAAGTGGACGGTCTTGAGGTTTGCAAACAAATCAGAAAAGAAGACCGGCTGGTTCCCATCCTGATGTTAACGGCTAAGGCCGAAGAGGTGGACAAAGTGCTTGGTCTTGAATTGGGTGCCGATGATTATATGACAAAACCGTTCAGCATCAGGGAGCTGCTTGCCCGTGTAAAAGCGATGTTCAGGCGGATGGAGGCAAATCAAACGGCCAATGAAGATCTTCCGGAGGTGCTAAGGCACAAAGACCTTGAACTCTATCCGAATTTACGAAAAGTAGTTTTAAATGGTGAAACACTGGAGCTAACCAGTAAAGAGTACGATCTGCTGATGCTCTTTTTTTCAAATCCCGGAAAAGCGTACAGCCGTGAAGAGTTGCTGAATGAAGTTTGGGGATATACCTACGACGGATACAGCCATACTGTAAACTCACACATCAACAGGCTGAGAAGCAAAATTGAGAACGATCCGTCTGAACCCGAATATGTAAAAACCGTTTGGGGTGTGGGATACCGGTTTGCCGAAAAAGAAGAAGAGCGGGCCAATGCGTAGTTTCTATCTGAAAATTGCAGTTATCTTTTCTGCCATCCTTGTGCTTTTTGGCCTGTTGGTTGGATTTATTACAATGAAAGCCTCATCCGAAATTGCCCAGGAAGCAATCCAGTATACCAACAAGGATATTGCATCCGTCCTTGCCAGGGAGTTCCAGCCCCTTCTTTATGAAACATTTGACCAGGAAGCTATTGAAGAAAAGCTGACGAAACTGAGCGGGCAAAACCCACAATTCGATTTTTATCTGTTAAGCAGCAGTGGGTACGTGAAGAGTCTTGTTCCTGTCGGTCAAGAGCGTGTAGCATTGGATAATGTTGTAATTGATACCGAGCCGCTCGACAGATTTATCAATGGTGAATCTCTACCCATCCTTGCAAGAGATCCAATCAATCCTGATCGAAAAAAACCCTTCAGTGCAGCAAATGTTCAGGTGATGGATAGCGAGGGATGCTACATTTACGTGGTACTTGAGGGAGACCAGTTTTCCGAGGCATCGGCTATGGTAACAGACAGCTATATAGTACGTGGCACTCTGATGATGTTGGGAGTGGTGCTGCTCATTAGCCTGATGACCGGCCTTTTTATTTTCTCAAACCTTAGCAAGCGGCTAAAGAAAATCAAAAAAACAGTCACCGGTTTTGAACGGGGAAAGCTTAACGATCGGATCGAAGTACAGGGCAATGACGAGCTTTCTGATCTGTCTGTTTGTTTTAACCGGATGGCGGATACCCTGGTAGAAAACATGGAGGAGATCAAAAAAACCGATAAACTCCGAAGAGAACTGATTGCCAATGTATCGCACGACCTGCGCAGCCCGCTGGCATCGATCCAGGGCTACCTGGAAACCATTCAGTTAAGAGGGGATAAAATTTCAAAAACCGAATTCAAAAAGTATATCGACACAGTTTTGGGAAATACCCGGAAGCTCAATAAAATGATTGATGATCTTTTTGAACTCTCAAAGCTCGATGCAGGCAATGTTCAGCCCAATTTAGAAAAAGTATCAGTTGCCGAACTTGTGCAGGACCTGGTTCTCCAGTTAAAACCGATAGCTGATAAGAAAGGCGTTAATCTGGATGCCGTTTTCCCTGAAAATCCGAACTCTCTTATTACAGCCGATATGAGTTTGCTGAACCGGGCCATAACCAACCTGATAGACAATGCTATCAAACATACCCCCGAGGGCGGAAAAGTGTCTATCATCTCCACAAGAAACGGCGAAGATGTGGTACTCAAGGTCAGCGATACGGGCAAGGGTATTTCGGCTGAAGATATACCTTTTGTTTTCGACAGGTTTTACCAGGTAGACAAAAGCCGCTCGAATGGCTCCGGTGCGGGACTCGGCCTGTCCATCGCGAAAAAAATCTTTACCCTTCACGGAGCATCCATATCGGTAGAAAGCCCCGGCAGTGTTGATGGAATCACGTTTAAAGTATCTATCCCGTCTACCAAAAGTTAAACAACCATTTTCAGCAAGGCTGAATGTTCTGAACTCCATCCTTTCTTGATCAAACTGTTATAGATTTGAGAAGTAATGAGGGGAGAGTGTTGCTTATCATTATACATCACATTTACAGTAATGACTCTTTGAGGAGCTCGTCTGAGTTGTGGGAGCATATAAATGTATTTCCTGCAATTCGTCATACCGCTTGAAGT
>SLPZ01000159.1 GCA_007131725.1 Balneolaceae bacterium | reverse complement strand
ATAATATTGAAGAGCGTCTTCTTTGTCTTTTCGTAGAAGTAGAACGCGCCCGGTATTTTCTTTATTCCACCGATCCAAACTCCACCAACAGCACTTTCACCGTCCCTTCACCGCTGATAGCAAACCCTGTAGTACCCGGCTCCATCTCATCGGCATGGGTGTGAACAATGGTGTTGCCGTTTTGGTAACCGTAAAAGTGACGGCCGGATGCGGTGACTCTGAACGTGTGCCAACCGTCAGTATAAATGCTTCCTGAGCCGAGAACATTATCGGATCCGTTGATGATCTGCCCCTGCGACATCTCTCCATCGCTCATGCGGATGTACTGATAGTTCTCACTGTCGATGAAGTGATGAATCAGCTTGAACTCACCTTCAAACTCTGAGAGGTTTACTTCAATCCGCCCGTCAATGGTTTGCAGGTCACCGCCGGTATGGATGAAGGTCATCTCAGAAGGAGCCGTTAATTCGAGGTGTGCACGGCCATCCTCGCGGCCGCTGCCTTTTTCAATGCCGCTATCCCCATCAATGGTGAAGTATTCGGAAAGAGCTTCTCCGGCTCCGGCGCCGATTCGCCAAATCCATGAACCGTCATCGCGGATTTCCGGCCCGGCCTCATCCCTGAACTCTGCAAGTCGCTGCTCCAGCTCTTCGATCTGCTGTCCCATCCGGTCAATTTCACCTACGGCCACACCGTGTTTGTACACCAGTTTGGCGCCTTGTTCACCGGTATACCATAACATTCCGCCGCCTATAATTGCAAATAATGCCATAAAAGCCCTGAAGCCCATCTTTTGCTCGCGGTTTTGCATATAGGTAACCGTTCTCACAATGGTATAAATGATGAAAAAGATGGTTGTATAAAGAGCCCAGTCCTCATGATTTGTGACAACAGGAATGGCATTACCGGCAATTTGAACCGAGTCTACTGCCTGTTGACCGCTGAAATACGCTGCAATCAATCCAAGAGTTCCGGTGATATAAAGAAAAAGCGTAGTTTTATTGAGCCAGTCGATTTTTTGAACAAATACTCTGACAATATCTGCGGCAACGGCCATCAAAATCAGTGCTACCGGAAAGTGAACGATAAACGGGTGTATGTTGGGTATCCAGTCGGGGATCATGGTTTTATATTTAGTTTAATGTAGATTTAAAGACCTTCAAATTTTCTCCTGCTCTCCGAAGCTTTTTTGATCCATGAAGCTTTAGCGAAGTAGATAGCGTAGGAGGGAAAACCCTGGAGGTCTTGACTTTTTAAATTCTGCATCTAAGACAGTTTGGCCCTTTGCATCAACATGGCGTTGATGGCTACAATCACTGTAGAGGCACTCATAAAGACGGCTCCCACGGCCGGGGTCAGCAAAATGCCTGCCGTGTAGGCAACACCGGCGGCTAGCGGAATGGCTACGACGTTGTAACCGGTTGCCCAGAACAGGTTCTGAATCATCTTGCGATACGTAATGCTGGAAAGCTGCAGTGCGCGTGTCACATCTTCCGGATCATCCTCCACCAGTACCAGGTCGGCAGATTCGATGGCAACGTTCGTACCCGCGCCGATCGCGATGCCGAGGTTCGACTGTGCGAGGGCGGGGGCGTCGTTAATACCGTCGCCTACAAACGAGATCTGTTTTCCCTCATCCTGCAAGCGGGATACAATCTCGGCCTTTTCACCGGGCAGCACACGGGCGTAGTATCGTTCGATGCCGAGTTCTCCTGCCACGGTTTTCGCCACAGCCTCCGCATCACCGGTAATCATCACCGACTCAACGCCCATCTCTTTGAGCGCCTTCACGGCCGCCTTTGCGCTTGGGCGTACCTGATCGGCCAGCGCGATGAGGGCAATCACTTCGTTCTCATCCATCAGCGCGATCACGCTTTCGCCGCGTTCGTTTACGTCATCAAACGGTTCCTGGAGCTCATCGGGGAAACCGATATCAAACTCCTCCCGCCACTCCAGCCGGCCGATCCGGTACGTTTTTCCATCAAGCTTACCACTCACACCTTTGCCTGCTGATACTTCAAAATCTTTTACGGATGGTGGTTCCAAGTCACGATTCCGGGCAGCCTTTACAATAGCAGCGGCCAGGTGATGCTCGGAGCGGTTTTCGAGCGCTGCTGCCAAACTTAACGCTTCGTTTTCCTCAAGGCCGTTCGTGTGTATGGATTGTACAACATGTTCTCCTTTCGTGAGTGTGCCTGTTTTATCGAAGCAGACCACCCCGATATCGCGTGCACGCTCGAAGGCCTCACGGTTACGTACCAGGATGCCGTTTTGTGCCGACATAGAAGTTCCATTAACAACTACCAGCGGAATTGCCAATCCAAGTGCGTGAGGACACGCCATCACCAGTACCGTTACAGTACGGACGAGTGCAAAGTTGAACTCAAATCCGATGAGCAGCCAGGTAACGAGTGTGACTGATCCGGCCCCGATGGCAATCATGGTAAGCCAGAAAGCCGCGCGATCGGCGAGATTCTGGAATTTACTTCGCGTTTGCTGAGCCTCTTTAACCAGCCGCTGCACCTGACTCAACGTGGTTTCGTCACCCGTTCGAGTGATCTTTACGGTCAGCGCTCCTTCACCGTTTACGCCACCGGCCACAACTTCATCCTCTTCTTTCTTTGGAACGGGTTTTGATTCACCGGTCAGAAAGGCTTCATCAACACTTGAGGAGCCATCCACTACCACACCGTCGGCCGGAATCTGGTCGCCGGGACGGATCAGGATGCGATCACCCTCACGGAGCTCATGTACCGGAACGGTTTCGGTGTTCCCGTCATCGAGCAGCCGCCGAGCATCATTCGGTACAAGCTCGGCCAGGTGTTCCAGCGCCTTGCTCGCGCCCTCCACCGATGCCATCTCAATCCAGTGGCCCAGCAGCATGATGACAATCAATGTGGACAATTCCCAGTAGAGCTCCATTCCGGACAGGCCGAGTGTGACGGCTACACTGTAGATGTAGGCAACGGTAATCGCAAGTGAAATAAGCGTCATCATTCCCGGTT
>SLPZ01000308.1 GCA_007131725.1 Balneolaceae bacterium | reverse complement strand
TGATCGGGGTGATTAATACCATCGTAAAATCCGGCAACCAGCTCCTGGGATACAACACAGACGCTTTTGGCTTTTTGATGGGGCTTGAACCCTGGTCAGACGAATTAGACCTGACACGCGCCATTATTTTCGGTACAGGAGGCTCAAGCCGGGCAGTGAAGACAGCTTTGCTTGAAACAGGATTTGAAGAGCTGGTTTTTGTCTCAAGGCGCGCATCAAATAAACAAACTGAGCAAGGTTTGCCTGAATTCAGAATTGTGAACTATGAACAGTGGCCGTCTTATGCCGAAGAAGCCTCATTAATTGTAAATACAACGCCACTGGGTATGCATCCCAGGGTTAATGATATGCCAATTCACGAAAATGAAGCAACTCTGTTAAGAGATAAAATTTGCTACGATCTGGTTTACAATCCATCTGAAACCCGTTTTTTAAAAACAGCTAAAGCGAATGGGGCAATCACCATTAACGGCCTTCATATGCTGATTTATCAGGGTAGTAAATCGTTTGAACTTTGGACAGGGAAATCATTTCCGGTGAAAATCATCATAGAAAAACTGGAAGATTATTTTAAATCAAACTAATGGATCTGATCTATCCGGAAATATTCAGGGACAAAAGCACTGTTGAATGCCTGTTTACTACAGCCAACAGAAATTCCAGAGATCAAAAAGAAGGGCTCGATGGTTTAAATTTCGGAATCAATACGGAAGAGGAAGATCAGGTTGTTTCAGAAAATTATAATCACCTTTTTGATCATTTGGGCTGGAAACAGCAAAAAATTGCCCTGGCAAGACAGGTGCACGGAAACCGAATTGCCGGTGTAGAACAACCTGGAATTTATGAGAATTGTGACGGGCTGGTAACCACAAGGCCCGATCTGCCCCTCGGAATTCAGGTGGCCGATTGTGCGGCCGTGCTGGTTGCAGATACAAAAAACAAAATAATTGGTGCGTTTCATGCCGGATGGCGAGGTGCTGAATCCAACATCGTGGAAAATGGTATTGATTCCATGATCCGGTTAAATGCCGACCCAAAGTACTCTTTTGCATACATCAGCCCCTGTATTTCTCTCGAAAAATTTGAAGTGGGAGAGGAGGTTGCCGCTCTTTTCCCGGATGAGTTTACAGACCGTGTGAATTTTAGAAAACCTCATGTTGACTTGAAACAAATCCTGCGCAGGCAACTGCTAAACTGCGGTTTAACCGAGAACAACATAGACGTTTCAGGTGAATGTACGGTAAGCGACAACCGATTTTTTTCTTTCAGAAGAGAACGCTCAGCAGCAGGCAGAATGTTAGGACTGATAAAAATTAATTCATAACACAAGTTTTGAGAGTAAGTTACTCCCCAGGCTATGTTGCCCCTTTGCCGGAAGGACACATATTTCCCATGAAAAAATTCTCTGGTTTACACGACTATCTGCTCAACCGGCAGATTTTTAACGCAAATCAGATCATTGAGCCATCCATGGCAGATTTCTCAAATCTCTGTTCAGTTCACACCAAACGTTACAGCGAGGGAGTCTGGAACGGTGATTTGTCAAAAAAAGAGATCAGGCGAATGGGATTGCCCTGGTCAAAGGGCCTTGCAATTCGATCGAGGCTTGCTGTTCAGGGCACAATTAACGCGGGTATTATGGCTCTGCAGGATGGAATTTCCGGAAATATTGCAGGTGGCACTCATCACGCAATGCCGGATTATGGTGAGGGATTTTGCGTGTACAACGATGTCGCAGTAGCCATTAAAGTATTAAAACATGCCAAATGGGTGAAAAAAGTATTGGTGATCGATTGCGATGTACACCAGGGAAATGGCACTGCCAAAATTTTTGAAGATGATGCAGATGTTTTTACTTTTTCAATTCACGGAGAAAAAAATTATCCGTTTGTTAAGCCTCCATCAACTTTGGATATTGGCCTGCCCGACGGCACGGGAGACGGTGACTATTTAAAAATCCTCGATGATGCCCTGGATAAAATTTTCAGCAGTTTCACTCCTGACCTCGTATTCTACCTTGCCGGAATTGATCCGCTGAAAACCGATCATTTTGGGCGTTTATCATTATCCAAAATGGGGCTCGAGGAAAGAGAAAGAATGGTTATTGAACGTGTTACCCAAAAAGAGATACCGCTGGTGCTTCTGCTATCCGGCGGATATGCTCCCTCTATAAGAGAAACCGTTGAAGCACATGCTATTATGTATAAAGCGGCAAAGGAAATTTCGTTACCGTACTTTCAGTGAACTTTTTCTATTTTTGAATGGCTTGAATGAAATTTAAATAATTTGAATAAAAAGAAAATTGCCATATTCGGTTCTACGGGATCCATCGGTACACAGGCTTTGGAAATTCTGATTAAAAAGCCGGAATTATTCGATGTTGAGGTGCTGTCGGCAAATAATAATTTTGAAAAGCTTGCAGCCCAGGCTAACCGGTTCAAACCTAATGTGATTGTACTTGCAAATAAAACGCATCAAAGAGATTTTGAGAAGCTGCTTTCTTACAAACCAAAGTCGGTTTTTTATGGATCTGACATTCTTGAAGATGTAGCTTCAGAAGAAGAATTTGATTTGCTTTTGAACTCACTTGTGGGCTTTGCAGGATTTATGTCGACCTACCTGGCTTTGAAAAGAGGAAAAAGAGTGGCACTGGCAAATAAAGAATCACTTGTAGTTGGAGGTGAAATCCTGACAGAACTTCCCGCATTCCACGAAAATAAATTAATCCCGGTCGACTCTGAACATTCTGCCATGCTCCAGTGCCTGGTCGGTGAGGAAAAAGAAAACATCAAAAAAATCATCATTACAGCCAGCGGCGGTCCATTCAGAGACTATACCAGAGAGCAGATGCAGCAAATCAGTGTTGAAGATGCCCTGCAGCATCCCAACTGGGATATGGGGGCAAAAATCACGATAGATTCATCCACAATGATGAACAAAGGCCTCGAAATTATCGAAGCTAAATGGCTATTCGGCCTGCCCGTTGAAAAAATAGAGCCCATCAT
>SLPZ01000014.1 GCA_007131725.1 Balneolaceae bacterium | reverse complement strand
TCGGGAAGAACAGTTGATGCCAGGTGCTGCCATACATCGCCACTGGGCATAAAAATGTTGGCAACTACGGTTAAAATCGGAATGCTGACCAGCAATGCGATCGTCAGTGTCAGTACATTCCAGAAGCCTGACCCTGCTTTTCCCTTTTTTGATGAGCCTGAAAATAAACTGCCAGTTGTTTTTTCAAACAGATTGCGAATCATGAGATTACAGGACTTCTATAGAAAATTTCGTGAGAATGAAATGTCTTCTAAAAACTGGCATACGAAGTTTTATAGCGTGTATCAGTTGCATTTTCAAAATTCGAATTTCCAGTCATTTTTTTTGATTCCAAACTCTTTATTCAACACCGTATTGGCGGCATGAAAACCACACATGCCATGAACACCTCCGCCCGGCGGGGTAGAAGACGAACAAAAATAAATACCTTTTGCGGGAGTTCCATACGGATTTATCATACTGACCGGCCTTGAAAATAGCTGGTCCAAATTCTGCCTGCCGCCGTTTATATCACCGCCATAATAGTTCGCATTGTACTCTTGAAAATCAGCGGTGTTCATGGCCGCTTTCTCTTCAATGACATCTTTGAAACCGGGCGCAAAACGTTCAATCTGGCTTTCGATGGCATCAGTCATATCCCTGACGGAACCGTTTGGAACGTGGCAATAAGCCCACAATGTATGCTTCTCATCCGGTGTTCTTGTTGAATCGAAAAGACTTTGCTGGGCAACCAGCACAAACGGATTGTGGGGATGATTGCCCTGGTTGGTTTTGCTCTCAGCTTCGGCAATCTCATCAAATGTGCCGCCAAGATGAACCGTTCCCGCCCGTCTGCATTCATGATCCCGCCAGGGGACAGGCTCTTTCAGAATATAATCTAATTTGAACGCACCCGGTCCATATCGGAATTTGTTTAGCTTACGACGATATTGAAGCGGAAATTCTCCTGCTACGATGCGCAGAACCTGGAGCGGGGTCAGATCAAACAGAATTGCTTTGGTTTTTGGGATCTGACTCATGTTTTTTATTTCACACCCGGTTTCAATTTTACCGCCCAGCGATTTGAAGTAACGAGCCATAGCATCTGCCAGTGACTGAGAACCGCCTTTTGGCAGCGGCCATCCCCCGGTATGTGCTGTTCCAAAAAATACAAGGCCAATTGCCGTTGTAGACCAATAATCGAGCGGCAGCATGCTGTGTGCCACCATTCCTGCAAAAAGTGCTTTTGTGCGATCCATATCAAACCTGGTTTGAAACAGTGACGCCGGCTGCAGCGCCTTCAGTCCAAAAGAAGCCATTTGTACCGGATTAGCCGGGAACTTCAACGGGCCTAAAAAATCGCGTGTAAGATCTTCCCAGTGGCTTGTAAGAGGCTTGATGATATCTTTGTAATTGGCTCCGTCATCTTTCAGGTGGAAAATCATCTCTTCCAGGTCTCTGTACAAAATAACAGCGGGCTCGTTATCCAGCGGATGGGCTGCCGGATGAATGGGGTGGATCCATTGAAGGCCGTGCTTTTCAAGAGGAAGCTGCTTCAAAAAAGGAGATGAAGCTGCCATAGGGTGGATAGCCGAGCAGACATCGTGACGGTATCCAGGCCTCATTAGTTCCTTTGTCCGCATTCCGCCGCCGATTGTATCTGCCGCTTCAAAAATTTTCACATTCAGCCCTTCAAGAACAAGGCGGATACCGGCGGCAAGCCCGTTGGGGCCGGAACCAACGATAATAGCATCATAATCAGGGGAATGGTCTGTAATTGCCAAGGGCTGTTATTTTTATTTAGAAAGAATAAAGGTAAGCAAACCCGCATCAAACATGAAGCAGTTAGGAGACTGAGAATCGAAAATTTAGCATCTTACCAAAAGAATAAGCCGTGTTTAACTGAGAATGTATCGTGTATTGGTTAATTTGAGTTAGAAACCACCTTGAAAATCTATTAATATCAAGATGAAATTTTTTAAATCCTATTTGCGAATTCTTTTCAAAGATGAAAACAGGGCACATAAAATTATCGTTTGGATTCTTCTTGTAGTTATGATGATTGAATGGATTTTTTTCCTGTTTTATGGTGAGTGGCTGTCGCTATTTTTGGTCACGCTGATTATTGCCGCATTATTTGCCCCGGTAATATTTAAAAAAAATATCGATGTTGAACTGCCGGCCGAACTCCATTTAATTGGAGTGATATTTGCTTTTGCTGCCCTCTACCTTGGAGAAATTCTGCGATTTTACGATCGCATCTGGTGGTGGGATATTGCACTGCATACTACGGCAGGACTTATGATGGGAATCGTCGGCTTTTTGCTTGTTTATATATTAAACGAAACCACGAGGGTTGACGTAAAAATGAAACCCGGTTTTATCGCTTTTTTTGCTTTTACGTTTGCGGTAACCATTGGCACTTTTTGGGAAATATTTGAGTACAGTATGGATCAGTTGTTTGGATTAAATATGCAAAAACCGATGTGGGGAGATCCATCCGGGCTGACTGATACCATGTGGGATATGATTGTGAATGCAATAGGGGCGTTTATTGTGAGCTTATCCGGATATTTTTATCTGAAAAAAGGTAAAGGGTTTTTTATAAAAACCATGATTCAGAAATTCATCAAAAAAAATCCTTCCCTGTTTAAGGAATAGCCTGATTAATGAATATACAGCCGGATAACGGTGCTGAATTTAAGCGGTTTTGTCATTTCCAGCTGGAAAAGTGATGAAAACTCAGTTATTCTACAAGTTTAACAGCTTCTAAGGATTTACCCCATTTTTTAAATCATTCCCATCACAATTACCTTCATACTTTTGTCTTGATACAAAAGTATCAAAAAATCAAGGCTGTGAATTGCTTGACGGCGGGCTTTTCATCAACGCGGCACCATTTGAATGGTCCATAACGCTCACAGACGATAATCAACACTTGTGGCCGGTAACAAATGCTGCCAAAGCGTTGCTGAAAATACCCTGTTCCCGTCAACCAATTCAAGGCCGGTTAGTGTTCGAAAATAACCTTTTTCAC
>SLPZ01000261.1 GCA_007131725.1 Balneolaceae bacterium | reverse complement strand
GGGTCTTGAATCAAAACAAATTGCCCTTCAATTTGATAAACCGTCCTAATAATTGATGTTTCTTCTCATCCCGGCATAAGCCAAACCAAAATCCTCAAATTCACTGTGTAAGTCACCGATGAGGGTAACATCAAGCTCCGATAGGAGCGGCCGATATTATAACCCCGGACAAGTGAGGTGTAAAAACGCCACTGCGTTTGAACCCGAGCGCAGTCCGGGGATTAATGAAGCAACCAAAAAGTCCCGAGGCAAGCAATGAAGAAAAAGCAACAAACAGCATCGAAGGGATTGGGGATGGTTTGCTGAATGCAGGAAAACTCAAAGCTGTTATCCGGATCATAGAACTATCGAATTTGGGTCATGCAATGCACAAAACAGGGGACGCTTCCGCCACCATTTTCGTGACGCCTTGCATGTGACCAAATTTCTTGGTGAGAAAAGCGGATTAAAACGGCACCGTAAATGCACGTAATAAAGTACAGAAACCACCGTGTGTTTATTTTGTGACAATAACCAAAGAGAAATCTGTTTTTTATTTGAGGCTGGAGATAAAGCTACGAAAGAGCTTTCAGAATTCTCTCAAAAATTTCTTCAATACTGCCAAGACCGTCAATTACTTTTATCACTCCTTTTTTTTCATAATAGCTGTGAACGGGAGCAGTTTCGTCGTGATATACTTTCAGGCGAGTTTTGATTTTTTCGGGTGTATCGTCTGAACGGCCTTCACCCCGGCTCAGAATTCTGTTTACCAGTTCTTCTTCGGGAACAGACAAAGTTACGAATGCATCTACCTGTGATCCTTTTTTATCAAAATAGGAATCAAGTGCTTCGGCCTGTGCTACGGTTCGTGGAAAACCATCAAGAACTACGCCGTTATTGTACTTTTCTTTGTTCAACTCATCAGTAACCAGATCCACAACGGTATCATCGGGAACCAGTCTGCCCTCGTCCATAAAAGCTTTTACTTTTTTACCAAGTGGAGTTTCATTTTTAATGTTCTCTCTGAAAATACTTCCGGTTGAAAGGTGAGGAACCTGAAAATGGTTGATTATTTTTTTCGCCTGTGTTCCTTTTCCGGCTCCCGGCGGTCCAAATATAATTATGTTCATCTGATTTTTGATCTTTCTTATTTGATTAATTTAACCTGATGATGGTTTTGGTGGTGGTATACCAACCCGGACTTTGTTTAGTTCATATTTAACCGCGGGATTGAAAGATCTGAGCAAGTTTGCTGATTTCCCATGATCATTTTTTTGTCCAATCCCTGAATGTATAAAAGTAAATTCACTATCAATATAGTCAGGCGAATTGATGAGATTATGAAGTTAATAAAGCAGGATTAATTTAAGTGATTTACCGACAGAAACAGTTAGTAAAATCCGATAAATTCCTTCATAAAAAAGGCGATGCAGCATGGCATCGCCTGAGAAGGAAAGTTACTCCTTATTATTATTCTTTTTTGTATTAGCAGTATCTCTTTCCCGGATACGGGCCGATTTTCCACGCCTTTCTCTGAGATAAAAGAGTTTAGAACGCCTTACTTTTCCGCGTTTTTTCACTTCAATTTTCGCAATGAAAGGAGAATATAGCGGGAAAATTCTTTCAACGCCCACACTGCCGGACATCTTTCGAACGATAAAGGTTTTGTTTGCGCCGCTTCCGCGCTCATTAATTACCACACCCTGGTACTGCTGAATTCGCTCTTTTTCCCCTTCACGAACACGATAGTGCACATTTACGGTATCACCCGCTTTAAATTCGGGCAGATCGTCTCGTACAACGGTCTGTTCAACTAATTTCATTTTATCCATGATATTGTCCTCGTTACTGGGCTTTTAAGTTTTCTTTTTAAAATGTTTATATAAATCGGGTCGTCTTTTTTTGGTGCGTTCCAGCGCCTGGCCGGATCGCCATTCATCAACTTTATTATGATCGCCGGATAGCAGAATTTCCGGTACTTTCAAACCGCGGAATTCAGCAGGCCGTGTATACACAGGCGGTTCCAGAAGCCCGTCCTGAAACGAATCGGTGAGAGCACTTTCTGCATCACCAAGCACACCGGGAAGCAGCCTCACAATGGCATCTGTCATCACCAATGCGGGAAGTTCTCCGCCGGAAAGTACATAATCACCTATAGAAAATTCCCTGGTAATCAATTCATCACGAATTCTCTGGTCAACCCCTTTGTAATGGCCGCACAAAAAAATAAGGTTTTTTTTGATGGATAACTCATTGGCATGTTTCTGCTCAAAAAGTTCGCCATCGGGTGCCGTGAAAATGATTTCATCATATTTTCGTTCGCCGGTTAATTTTTCAATGCAGTCAAAAACCGGCTGCGGTGAGAGTACCATACCGGCGCCTCCTCCGTAGGGATAATCATCAATTTTCCGGTGCTTATCAGTGGTATAATCTCTGAGATCATGAACGTTAATCTCCACGGCTCTTTTTTCCCGCGCCCTGGAAACAATACTGTGCTCGAGCGGGCTTTGCAGCAAGCCGGGCACACCCGATATGATATCAATTCTCAGCATATTACAAATCGGTTAACTGATCGAGATTTATACAAATAATTACCTGGTTTTGATGGTCGGTTTCTTTTACATACTCATCAACCAGGGGAATTAAAAGCGAGCCTGTGCCGTGTTTCACTTCCAGTATGGGATGCGCCGGACTTTCCATGATATCCAGTACTTCCCCGAAAGGTTTACCTTTGTATTGAATTTCGTAACCGATGAGAGGTGTGTCTTCTTCGGTTTCGGAAAATTCATCAATATGCTCCCTTTCAATAAAAAGAGCACGGTTCATGGCATCTTCGGCATCGCTTCTGTCGGCGATCATATCAAATTTTACAAAGAACGACTGTTTGTGTTTTTTTGATTCGATGTGCACACTTTCAAGCCGCACAGGGATCAAATCAGACCGGCGGTTTTTAATATGGAAAAGTTTATGCCGGTCAAATAAACTCTCCTTAAAACGTTTGTTCGGAAAAAAGCGTACAACTCCTTCGAGACCACGCGGTTTTCCGATTCGTCCTATCTCCAGAAACCGGTCTTCAGCGGAATGTGCCATAACCGGACGGGATAAGATTACTCGGCTTTCTTGCTTTCCCAGGCTCGCTGCACGGTAACACGCTCCTCATCGTCAGGCACAAAGCCTTCCAGTTCTTCAAGAGGTGTGTTTTTGATGTGGTCGATCGCCTCGGAGGCATTCATATCGGTAGAAACCGCAGAAGGTTCAGATTTTTCTTCTTTTTTCTCTTCTTTGGCTTCTTCTGTTTCCTCAGCCTTTACTTCTTCACTTTCTTCGGCTTTTGGTTCTTCAGCGGCTTCAGGCTCAGCAGTTTCTTCAGCTTCTGCCTTTTCCTCTTTTACCTCTTCTTCAGCTTCAGGGGCAGGCTCTTCTGTGGCTTCAGCTTTTTCTTCGGGTTTTTCAGGTTCTTCTTCCTCAGCTACTGGTTCTTCTGTTTCCGGTTCAGCAGCTTCTGCCTCGGCAGCCGGTTCTTTTTCGTCTGCCGTTTCTTCAGCCGCTTTTTCGGCAACTTCCTCTTTTACCTCAGCCTTCACTTCTTCACTTTCTTCGGCTTTAGGTTCTTCAGCAGCTTCGGCCTCAGCAGTTTCTTCTGCGGCTTTGGCTTCCTCAGCAGCTTTTTTCTCTTTTTCGAGTTTTTTTGCAGCTGCGGCAGCTTTTTCTTCAAGTTCTTTCTTATATGCCCGTTCTTCAGCTTTCAGTACTTCTTTTTGCTTGGCTTTTCTGCTGGCATCTTTGTCCTTGTCTTTGGCTTCACGGGCTTCTTTCCACTCATTGAGTGCAGCTTCAATTTCTTCATCAGATTTACCCCAGCGCATCAGGTGCATTTTATAGAGAATGCCTTCTTTTTTCAGAATATTCCGAACGGTATCGCTTGGCCGTGCACCGATTTTCAGCCAGTGAATGATTCGCTCTTCATCGTAAGTGAGTTCTTTGTTTTCGCTTACGTTATCGTAACGGCCAAGTCTTTCAATAATGCGGCCGTCTCGCGGAGAGCGGCTGTCTGCCACTACGATATGGTAAAAAGGCCTCTTTTTTCTTCCTCTTCTTTGTAATCGTAATTTAATCAATGGTTTGTTCCTGTCGGTTTAGGTTTGTATAAAATTGTTAGTTGTCATTCCAGGTGTATCCGGAATCAGGTTTTTGAGTATTAACGCCCGAAGGGCAGATTTTTTAATCCTTCCATGGCACGCCCCATCTTGCCCATTTTGCTCATGGTTTTCATCATCTTTTTCATCTGTGTGAACTGCTTAATCAGCTCGTTGATTTCACGGACGGTAGTTCCCGAACCTTTTGCAATTCTGCGGCGGCGGCTGCCATTTAAAATGTCGGGGTTTTGCCGCTCTTCCGGTGTCATGGAATTAATGATGGCTTCAATGGGAGTGAAGGTATCTTCGCCGAGGTCGGCATCTTTCACAGCTTTGTCGGCTCCCGGAATCATGCCGACAAGATCGGTGATATCTCCCATTTTTTTGATTTTCTGGATCTGCTCGTAAAAATCCTCGAGATCAAATTTATCAGAACGGATTTTTTTCTGAAGGTCTTGCGCCTGTTTTTCATCAAACTCTTTCTGGGCTTTTTCCACAAGCGAAACCACATCACCCATACCCAGAATCCGCTGTGCAAGCCGGTCGGGATAAAACGGCGAAAGGGCGTCCAGTTTTTCGCCCGTGCTCATAAATTTAATCGGCTTTTCAACCACCGAGCGGATCGAAAGGGCTGCACCGCCGCGGGTGTCTCCGTCCATTTTGGTCAGCACTACGCCATCAAAGTTGATGGTTTCATTAAACGCTTTTGCAGTATTCACGGCATCCTGGCCGGTCATGGCATCAACCACAAATAGAATTTCGTGCGGGTTGACCGCCTTTTTAATCTCTGCAACCTCGTCCATCATTTTTTCATCCACATGCAGGCGGCCGGCAGTATCAATCACCACAGTATCGAGAGCCAGGCTTTTTGCCATGGCAACAGCCTCTCTTGCTACCCGTACGGGATCTTTCTGCTCGATGGAGTAAACCGGCACATCAATATCACCTGCGAGTGTTTTGAGCTGCTCTATAGCGGCCGGCCGGTAAACATCGGCTGCGGCAAGAATGGGATTCCGGTTATTCTCTTTTTTCAGGTACCGGGCAAGTTTGGCAGCAAAGGTGGTTTTACCAGAACCCTGTAAACCGGCAATTAAAATAACGGTTGGCGGTGTGTGTGCAACGGCAAGATCCGTCCGCTCTTCTCCCAGAATTTTTACCATTTCATCGTAAACGATCTTGGTAAACTGCTGGCCGGGATTTACGCTGGTCAGCACATCGGAGCCCATTACATTTTCTTTAATATCGTTGGTAAACTGGCGGGCTACTTCAAGGTTTACATCTGCATCGAGAAGGGCTCGGCGGATTTCCCTGACGGTTTCAGCGATGTTGACATCAGTAATTCTGGACTGCCCTTTCAGGGACTGAACAGCTGATTCTATTTTGGAAGACAAATCTTCAAACATTACACAGGTTCAATTACAATAAGTTTTCGATAAATGCAGAGTCTCAAATGTTACGGCATTTTTTAAGAATTATCAACATCTGTGTGGATAATTTTTTCACCATAAACAGGCAGGGGCGGGAATATCTGCACAAGTTCTGATGCTTCAGGAAGTTTTTCATTGTTGCCGATAACTAAAAATCCGTGCGGATAAAGGCTGTTTCTAATTTTATTTAGATATTCTTGCTGCCGGGTTTCATCAAAATAAGTAAAGGCCAGGTAGCGGCAGAAAATCATATCAAACTTTCCCACTGGCCACGATTTCAAAATATCGTGCATTTCTAAATTTACGCCGCTGTTTATGTGCTTTTTAAGTATAAATTCTCCGGTTTCGTCATTTCGCTCAAAGTAGATCTTTCTTTCAGCCGGTTTTAATTCTTTTAGTGAACTTTCGGTGTAAAGGCCTTTCTTTGCACGTTTCAATACTTCATTATTTCGGTCGGTGGCCAGGATATCAACGTTCTTGAGATGCCCACAAAGATCAGCAGCAATGGCGATGGAATATGGCTCTTCTCCATTACAGCAGCCTGCCGACCAGATTCTGACTTTTTCAGGATGGCGTTTCTCCGCCAATTCCGGAATGATGGTTTCTGAGAGTGCATCCCACAATTTTCGGTCCCGGAAAAACCGGCTTATGGTAACGAAAAGCAGCCCGTCAAGAAGTTCCCATTCTTCAGGAGTTGTTTTGAGGTAGGATTTGTAACCGGCATACCCGGAAAGCCTCAGTTCGGCGATTCTATCCCGGATGCGCTGTAAAACCTGGCCGCGTGGTTTACGGAATCCTTTCCAGCGATATCCAAGTTTAGGCAGGGCCCATTGCAGAAATTCTACTTCGGTTTGGTTTTTGTCATTCATTTGTGAATTGAATCACTTTTTCCAGCCAGTTTTTAATGGATGTAACGGAAATATTTTCGTCAACCGGGTAAGTGTCTGCCCCGGGAGTAATCACGAAATTGTTTTCGGTTTTTAAATATTCTGTCACATTTCTGAATCCTTTTGATACCCTGGGTGCATCAGTAAATTTAATTTCTGCTGTGGCTATGGGAGAATCATTTTTTGATAAAACAATGTCGGCTTCAGCACCTTCATGTGTTCGAAAAAACCAAAGTTCCATTTCCGAAGGTAAAAGCGAGCGGGTTTGCTGAATGACAAATCCTTCCCAGGATGCGCCAACGGCCGGGTGCTCAATAAGTCCTAAATAATCGGAGATTCCCAAAAGTGAATGAAAAAGGCCGGAATCTGACAGGTAAATTTTTGGGCTTTTAACCAGGCGTTTTTTGATGTTGGTAAACCAGGGTTCAACCCGTATGAGCAGGTAGGATTTTTCCAGGAAATCTATGTAGCGGGCAACGGTTGGCCGGGTAACACCAAGTGCATTAGACAGGTTTTGAACATTTAAAGTGCTTGATTGAACATGGCAAAGCATGGTAAGCAGTTTTCTGAGAATTCGAATATCACTGCTCAGTCCCAGGGCCGGGAGTTCCCTTTCAAGATATGTTTGTATAAAATTGATGCGCCAGCGGTTGCTTTTTTTATCGGATGGTGCCAACAGTGAATCGGGAAATCCACCGCGCAAAAATAGGGTTTTTAAATCTGCCTGGCTTCCTGTTTCAATCAAGTTGAACGGATAGAGGGTGTTGTATGAAATGCGGCCTGCAAGAGATTCGGAACTGTCTCTTAAAAGCGCCGGTGACGCTGAACCCAAAATCAAAAACCGGCCCGGCTTTCTGTCTTCATCAATTAATGCCCGCAGTACCGGGAAGAGTTCGGGCATGTGATGTATTTCATCCAGGATTACACAATAATCTTTATACTCTCTGAGAAACAATTCCGGATTCTGAAGTTTTGCCACATCTGCAGGCAGTTCAAGATCGAGATAATTGGAAGGCGAGTTGATACTTTTCCCAAGATTCCGGGCAAGTGTTGTTTTGCCGGTTTGCCGCGCGCCGGTAATAGCAACTGCGGGAAACTGCTGCAGGTCTGAAATAAGCTCTTTTTGTATAAAACGATCTATCATGACCCTGAAATATGAAAATACAATTTACGATTTTCAGGGTAAAAATAATAATTAACCCCGAAAATCGAAAGGCAATTTTACGACTTTCGGGGTAAATTTATGGTATAATATTTTTTATCTTCTTAATTTTTATATATATATGGGTTTATTTTAAATGAAGCAATCCATCAATTAAAAAAATTTTTATTCAAACAGGGTTACATCCATTGAAAACCAGCCAATTAAATAAATGCGCGATTGTCCTGAGCGTAGGCTGCGAAAGTACTTTTCACCCTGGCGATGTCTTTGACGCTGTCGGGACCTGAGTCGATCGATCTCCTGACTTAAGGTAAAAATGTATTTTCTATTACACCTATTACATCCCGGAATTATTTCAAATTAACTAACTTGATGTAATGTCGTGTCAATTGCGGATTTCCGCGACATTATATCATTGGAAAATAAGATCAACAAAAATGTAAAAGGCATGCTCAATACCACAAACCGTTTTCTCATTTCCATTTTCAGTTTTTTACTTTTGTCACTGCTTACCAATACGGCTGTTTCCCAGCATCATGAAAAGATCAACCCAGAGCTACTTGAATCTCCCTGGGATGCAAACTGGGTAATGCACCCCACAGCATCATCTACGGAATATGGGGTCTTTCATTTTCGCCGTTCGTTTCAGCTTGATTCAATCCCCGATTCTTTTGTGATCCATGTTTCCGGAGATACACGTTACCGGCTTTTTATTAATGGAGAATCTGTCGTGAAGGGGCCTGCCGTGGGGGATCAGCATAACTGGCGTTTCGAAACCGTGGATATTGCCAAATATCTGGCTGAAGGAGAAAATGTGGCCGCGGCAACGGTCTGGAATTTTGACGAATATAATGCACTTCAGCATCACACCTATCGCACGGCATTTTTGTTGAAAGGAAATTCTGAAAAAGAAGCTGTCCTGAATACCGGAGACGGCTGGAAGGTGATGAAAAACGATGGATACAGCCCGATTCCCGTTTCTTACCAAACCGTTGACGGATATTACGCCGCACCTCACGGCGAACATTTCAGGGTGGAGGCATACCCCCGGGGCTGGAAAGAAACTGATTTTGATGATTCGGAATGGCAGAATGTGAGATCCTATCAGCCCGGAACACCGAGGGGCACCAACCCGTTTGGCAATCTCTACGGATGGGCGCTGGTTCCCCGAAATATCCCAATGATGGAGGAGCGAAAAGAGCGAATTCCCGAATTGCGCCGAACCGAAGGGATTGAGCCAGACAGCGGGTTTCTGAACGGAGCTGAACCGCTCGAAATTCCGGCAAACAGCCGTGCCGTGTTGCTGCTTGATCAAACATACATCATCAATGCCTACCCGGTGCTGGAAATATCGGGCGGACGGGATGCAGAAATTAAACTGATTTATGCCGAGGCCCTCCGCGAGGAAGACAACACCAAAGGCCACCGGGATGAAATTGAAGGAAAAGAGATCCTTGGCTTTCATGACATTTTTGTGGCGGATGGCGGCGAAAACCGAACGCTTCAGACGCTGTGGCTGAGATCGTATCGCTACATTCAGCTTGAGATTGAAACTGCTGATGATCCGCTCACAATCCACGACATGCACGGAATTTTCACCGGCTACCCGTTCGAGGAAAACGCCCGTTTTGTAAGCAGTGATGAGAGCCTATCTGAAATCTGGGAAGTGGGATGGCGCACGGCCAGGCTGAATGCCTTCGAGTCGTACTGGGATTGTGCCTATTACGAGCAGCTCCAGTACGTGGGCGACACCCGCATTCAGGCACTTATTTCACTCTACGTTTCGGGAGATGACCGTTTAATGAGAAACTCCATTCTCCATTTTGATGACTCGCGCATGCCCGACGGCATCACCATGAGCCGCTATCCTTCCCGCCATCCGCAGTACATCCCGCCCTATTCACTGCTCTGGATTACCATGGTCCACGACTACTGGATGCACCGAAAGGATGATGAATTTGTGCGGCAGTTTTTACCCGGAATCCGCACGGTAATTGACTGGTACGAAGATTATCTGGATGATGAGCTTGGCATTCTCGGCCCCATGCCGTGGTGGAATTATGTGGATGCCGCCAGCGGGTTTGATCGCGGCACGCCACCGGGATCAGATCACGGAAACTCCATTGTCATTTCACTCCAAATGCTCTATGTGCTTGAATATGCCGTCGAACTTGCAGAAGTATTCGGCCAGTATGCGGATGTTACACGGTATCAGGAGTTAATTGATTTATTGCGCGAATCCACACCCGAACACGGATGGAGCAGCGAACGAATGATGATGGCAGACACGCCTGATCACGACCGGTTCAGCCAGCACGCCAATATCCTTGCCATTTTAACCGGGTTAATTCCCGATGATGAGCAGGAAGATCTGATGCTGAGAATTATGGAAGATGAAAGCCTGGTACAGGCCACCTACTATTTTCGGTTTTACCTGTTCAGAGCTCTTCGCGAAGCCGGGCTTGGTAATGAGTATCTCAATCAGCTTGGTCCGTGGTACGATGCACTGGCTCTTGGAATGACGACTTTCCCCGAGCACCCGGAGCCGAGCCGTTCCGATGCACACGCCTGGAGTTCCAGCCCCAACTACGATTTTCTGGCATCGGTGGCCGGAATCCGCCCCGATTCACCCGGTTTCGATACCGTTCTGATTGAACCCAAACCCGGACATTTGGAACACATTGAAGCCCTGATGCCACATCCAAAAGGAAATATTGAAGTGGAGTATCAAATGAATGGCGATCAGATTGAAGTGTCTGTAAATCTTCCGGAAGGGCTCAGCGGCCGTTTTTCTTGGAAGGGCTGGGAAGTTGAACTGGAAAGCGGGCAACAGAATTTTACAATAAACTAAATGCAAATTTCAGGACCTGCGAGGATCCGTAAGGTCCTCGCAGAGTTCGGTGTTATGGTGTGATATTATTTTTTTATGAGTTTCAGATAAAAGAAATAGCTTCAAATTTATGGATATAGTTTTTCTCTGTGCTGCTGTCAGGGTTCTTAGAATCGGTCTTGAGCCGCTCATTTATTGAATTCTCCGAGAAAATTCCTGCCTTAATCAAAGGTTGGAGATTCCGGCTCAGAGGCCGGAATGACGGATTCCATTTGGGCCAATTTCCTTATCCGAAACTCAGTTAATTTACATTTAATAAACCTTTGAAATAATTACCACCACAAATCAATCATTCATCATAACTCAACCCGTGCCCAAACCGGAAAAGCGGATCAGCCAAATCAAACGGAACGTCTTCACGCTGGTTCAGAACCGATTCCCAGTTTGATGGCATGTCGAAAGGGAGTTTGCCTTCGGGGTTAAACTCGCCAAAGATCACATCAAAAATGGCTTGATCGGTTGCTCCGAAATTAACCAAAACCGCACCTGCGTCTTCAACAATTTCTGTCAGAATTGCAGGCCGTTCAAGGTAAGTGGTTACAATGGTGGGTTTTGTCTGTGCCATCATCAAAAAGCGGCTTAATTCATCAGATGTGTAATAGAGCCGGCCTTCACTGAATAGCCGCATTCTCATCATACGTCCATAATCCGGATCGTACGGCGGATCCAGATTCAGAATAATTACATCAGCCAGGTCGGGATTATCCACCACATGGGCATAGTCCGCTGCCACTTCTGCGTTTAACCCATCGACAAAAATCCGGGTGCTGTTTCTTTCGAGCGGCAGCAGTTTTTGGCCATCTATGGTTTTGTTGGTTAACAAAACCTGAGAACGAAGCTGAGATTCATATCCCAGGCGGACGGCTTCTTCCGTAGCCAGTTTTTCATCAACCTCATCCAGGTCAACATAAGGATTATCAAACAGGCCGAGTTTGAACTTCTGAGTCAGCAGCCGCTTTACCGATTCATCCAGCCTTGATTCCGGCATCATATTATTGTTGACCAGCTCAACCACCAGTTCAGGCGTAGCTTCACCCCCGAATTGATCCACCCCGGCGGTGAGAGCTTTCAGGGTTCGTTCGAGCGGATTTAAATCTTCAACACCGTAGGCCCTGGGCTGCATGATTTCAAACCCGAACAATTTTAGCGGCGTGATGATGTTCCAGTCGGTGCAGACAATTCCATCAAACTGCAGCTCATCTCTGAGCAGATCCGTCAAAATTTCACGGTTAAACCCGAATGCCACATCCTCGCCGGTCTGG
>SLPZ01000011.1 GCA_007131725.1 Balneolaceae bacterium | reverse complement strand
TTCTGGTTATATCAAAAGTGAAACTGTTCCATATCTGTGCTGTTTACGTGCTCTCGTTTCTGGCGTTTGCCTGGGTGCGTACCTTCTTTACTGACAGCCTTTTTCTTGCCGAAATTGCGCCGCTGACCGGCCCGATGTACCAGTTGTTTGTGTTGTTTATGATCACCGATCCCAAAACCACCGTTTCTACAAAAAATGGCCGGATGATTGTTGCCTTTATGATTGCCCTGGTTGAGATGTTCTTCCGTCTGGGCGAAGCTGTATATGCTCCGTTTTATGCGCTGTTTATTGTCGGCCCTATTGCTCTAATCATCGATATTTTATGGCAGGAAAGAAAAGAGAAAATTGCAGCAAAAGATGAATTAGCTACACCGGTTAAGGTTTAACCTGAAATTATTCCCATCAGCTTTTTTAAACCATAGTGGTTGCGGAGGAATGCTGAAAAAATTTTGAAGGTCAGATATTGTTTGATGAGATTTTTTGAAAGAATCTTCATCTCTTCTATATATTAAAGTTTATATCTTTTCAATCTAATAAAAAATTAAACCGCCAAGTTTGGTTTTATGAAAATTCACCAGTCATTTTTTCAAATTACACTTTTACTACTCATTGTTTCACTCTTAATATCATGCAGCAGGCCGGAGGATACCGAACCTGATGAAGCAGCTAAATACGAAACAGCCGTTGCCGACTTCTACATGGGTTTAAGTGCCAGCCAAACCGATGAAGAGAGGTTTGCTTTCAACAAGATGAACGATGTAGCCCTTGCTTTTCCTGAAGAAGCGGCGGCATGGGCAAACCTTGGCGTACTTGCCATGAGGCAGGGAAATTTTGACCTGGCGGAAGACCGGCTGGGTACAGCCCTGGAGCTGTTTCCTGAAAACGCTGATCTGCTTTTTCTTAACAGCATTATGGAGAGCATCAGGGGTGATACTCAGAAGTCAATAGAATTTTTACGCAGGGGTACTGAGGCCGACCCTTCAAATCTAAAAATATTATACGCTCTGGTACAGGAACTTGAGAGGGAGGATGACCAGGCTCATGCAGATGAAATCGAAAACCTGCTCGAGCAAATGCATGATCTTGCACCGGAAAACCTGGTAATATTGTTTGAAAAAATCCGCTTCTTTGCAAAGAATGATGATTTTGACTCAGCACTGCAATTTATTAACAGGCTGGAGGAATTCTCTGATGACTGGGATCCCGAAAACCTTGAACAGCTCGAACTGATTACCGATCTGGCAGAAGACCAAAACAGAACCGAGTTGATGCTCGAACTCTCTTTTCTGCAAAATATGCTTCAAACCGATACTGTGTTCAGAAACGATCTCTTACAGGTTGAACTGCCGCCAACAGAAATCGGATTTTTAATTACAGAATTTATGCACCTGCCGCAACCGCAGGTTGAAGTTGCCGAACCTGACTTCGGCATGCAGCTCGAAAGACTTCCAATGGCAGATCTTGCAGTAACTTCAGCAAGCTGGCAAAAGGGAGTTTCACTGTTTGATGAGGCTCCTCCATTTCCCATTTCCGTAACCGATGGTGAAATTGTGATTAACGATCAGACAAGAATAGATTTCCCGGGGAGTACAGATGAACCTCTGCCGGTGCCTGCTGTTACGGAGATCGACTATAATTACAATTTTATTAATGACCTTGCCGCGGCCGGAAGTGATGGTTTCCGCTTATACCGGCTGAATGAAGATCAATCCTTTACGGATGTAACCGCTGATCTTGATCTTTCAAATGAAACCATTAACGGCGAATATTATGGTCTGTGGGCTTTTGATGTGGAAATGGACGGTGATCTGGATATCATGCTGGCACCGGTCAGCGGATCGCCATTGGTGCTCAGGAATAATGGTGATCATAGCTTCACGGAAACACAGCCTTTTGAAGGGTTGAGTGAAATCAGGCAATTCATGTGGGCCGATTTAACCGGAGATGGTGTGCCGGAAGCTACATTTTTAACACTCGACGGCAACGTTGTTTCTCATTTGAATTTGAGAGGCGGAGTGTTTGATGACGGCCACATTCTTGCTGAAAACAGTGCGGCTGCTGCCGTAGCTGATCTGGATGCCGATGGCCGCTTTAATATCATAACGGTTTCCGAAAACGGTGCTGTTTATAAACACAGCATCTCTCAGAGAACTGCTGACTGGGAAACTGAACAGATTATAGACGGCTGGGGTGCTGATCTTACAGCCGGACACACCAATTTGTTTATTGCAGACCTGGACAACAACGGCGCCCTCGATCTCATTTTATCCACACCCGAAGAAACAACCATTTGGCTGGGCGGTGAAGACAGGAGCCTTATTAAGTATGAAAGTGAACTGCCCGGCGGCATCGTAAATATTTTTGATGTTGACGGAAACGAACGGCTTGATCTGCTCGGTATTTCTCAGGAGCTTGAGCCATTTCAGCTAAAGAATGAAGGCACCAAAAACTACTTTGCCCGTTTTATCCGTGCAAGGGCATCGGGGCTTGAAGGCGATCAGAGAATAAATTCCTTCGGTATTGGCGGCGAGATGGAAGTTCGTTCCGGGCTTCTCTATCAAAGACAGCTCATCTCTTCACCGCTTGTACATTTCGGGCTTGGAGAACATGAAGAAGCGGAAATGCTGCGAATCATTTGGCCGAACGGGTCGGTTCAAACCGAATTTGCAGAGCTTGGAATGGGCGCCACCATTTTTAATGAGCAGATACTGAAAGGATCCTGCCCCTGGCTGTTTACCAACGACGGGGAAGAGATGCATTTTATCACGGATATCATCTGGCGCTCACCGCTTGGCCTCAGGATCAATGCACAGGAAACCGCCGGTGTGATTCAGACCCTCGACCGCGTGAAAATTCCCGGCGACAAATTAAATCCGATTGACGGATTGTACGATGTGAGGGTTACTGCCGAGTTATGGGAAACTCATTTCTTTGATTACATCAGCCTGGTTGCTGTTGATCATCCCGAAGGATCGGATATTTTTGTGGATGAACGATTTGTATTCCCCGCACCCGATCTCTCAACCCGGGTAAT
>SLPZ01000179.1 GCA_007131725.1 Balneolaceae bacterium | reverse complement strand
TCTCCACATTTGTAACCCGCACCGAAGCTTTTACACCGGATGAATTGAATGCCCTGGTGGGATATATCACCAGCCAGATCCAGCATCCGCCAAACCTCTATCGCGGCCCGGGCGAGGAGCTTACCGAGGCGCAGCGAAGAGGGAAAGAACTTTTTGAGCGGACACGTACCAATGATGGAAGAGTAATTGAAGCACGAGATCAGTGCATTACCTGCCATCCTCCGCCGCATTTCACCGACCGGCAGAAGCATGATGTGGGAACGGCAACGGACAGAGACAATCACTCAGAGTTTTTGACGCCGCACCTGAACAACATTTACGAATCACCGCCCTATTTGCATGACGGGCGTGCAAACACGCTTGAAGAGCTCTGGACCATCTTTAATGATGACGACCTCCACGGAGTAGCCAACGATATGACCAAGGATCAATTAAATGATCTTGTTGAATATCTGAAGTCGATAGGAAGCGCTGAATATTACAAATAAAATGTTACGACCATGAAAAATAAAATCAGAAAACCACTGCTTAAAATATTCATTCCATCATTGGCATTCGTTGCCATGTTTTTCCTGATCGGTGCATATGTGATTGATATTTTTGATGACGGCCCTGATGCGATCAGTGAACCTCGGGTTACTGAAGAAATAACCGATGATGCTGTTTTAGAGGATGATTCTGAAGCAACAGATGAAACAGCCTCACACAGGATGCCGATTTATGGTGAGTGGGAGGTATTTACGATGCAGGATGGGCTTCCATCAAATAAAGTAAACACCGTGAAAATTGATGGGGAACGGATTTTAGTGGGAACTGACCAGGGGCTGGCCGTTCTTGAAAATAATGAATGGACAATTTACACACCTGAAGACGGCCTTGCGCATCGTAATGTTTTGAGTATTGATGTAGATGAAGCTTCAGGCGATGTTTGGATCGGCACCATGAACGGCCTCAACAGATGGTCGGCGGGAGTATTTGAACGCTTCGATCAGTTTAACAGCGGGCTGGCCAATAATGTAGTTTATGGAGTTGCAGCAGATCAACGCTACACCTGGATTGCCACGACTGCGGGTGCAAACAGGTTCGATACTTATACAGACCAGTGGATAATATTTAATGAAGAAACCTCTCCGATGCATGAGCCGTGGTGCTATGGAATAGCCACAGGTGGTAATAAGGCTTATATTGCTGCATGGGGCGGGGGAGTATTAGAATATAATAATGATACAGGCAGGTTCAGGGTGTACCGCGATCCCGACGGCCATTTTAACCTTACGCTTTTTCCGGATGACGGGCTGATTCATGATATCACCACAGATGTTTCATTTGATAACGGCACATTATGGGTTTCCACTTATTTCGGTTTAGGCAGATATGACGGCCAGCGCTGGTGGGGTTATCTCGACCACGATACAGGCCTGACAAGTACTTTCATCAATGCGGTAAATGCTAAAAACTCAGTTGCCTATTTAGCCACCGACTACGGCCTCAACACCTTCGATGGAACCAGATGGGTTACCTACAACACCATCGACGGCTCAGTCAGGGGTGAGACCATCATCACCAATGGAGATACTGAAAAAAAATTAATAACCGATTCTGCCATTTCTCACCGGTTTATCTGGAATATGGATATCAAAGATGATGTAATCTGGGTGGCTACCTCCTATGGATTAACCAGGGGAGTGGTTGTAGGGTATGTTGATGAGATGATTTTATAAAACAAATTAAAAATTAAAGAAAAAAAAAGATCAGATATGAATGATGTAATTTTTACAAACGAATTAAAACTGACAAACGGCGAACGGGAGGAGATGATAAAACTCGGAATCCTCTCAGAAAATGATGAGATTAAACAATACGAACTGCCGGATATTCACAAAGAAAGGCCGCCTCTTGAGAAAAAAGCGGTTCAGGCGCCGGGTGTCATCAATGAGGCGTTTAACTATCAGCGTCCATCCTCATTTTCGCGGGCCATTCGGCTTGATCTTGGCAGCTACACGGTACTGCTGATTTCCGGTACAGCCAGCGTAAATGAGGAGGGAAAAGCCGAGCATATCGGTGATTTCAGGGCGCAGTGCTGGAGGACATTTAGAAATATCAGCGAACTTCTGGAAGCCGAAAACATGTCCTGGCATGATGTGGTACGGACATCCTGCTACCTGAGGGATATTGAACGCGACTATAAAGATTTCAACGAAATCAGAACTCAGTTTTATAAATGGTTATCGCTCGATCCGCTTCCGGCCAGTACAGGAATTCAGGCCCGGTTATGCTGGGAAACTTTGCTTGTTGAGATTGAGGCGATAGCCATCTGCAAAACCAACTAAAAACGTATAAATTAAGATGAAAAAAGGCAGGAGTTTCTTTCCGGTACTACTGATATTAGCAATATTCATGGTTTCAGGTTTTTATTCCGGCTTGATGGGGCAGGACCAGCCCCATGCCAACACACCGCCTGAAATTTATCCGTTCAGCAATTTCCAGGTTCCGCACTTCAGGCATTTCGAAGAGCGCCGGCCCTATTACGGAGCAGCCAGGGAGTATAACTATCCGGATGCCTCTGAACTCGAAACTGTAAGACTTGGTTTTATCGGCCCGCTGGATGGCGCCCATGAATATTACACCATGAATGGACAGCATATGCTTCAGGGTACCAAGCTTGCGATAGAAGAGGCTAATAAAAAAGGTGGATATAATGGAATTCCCTTTGAATTGATTGCCAGGAATGATATCGGCTTGTGGGGAGCTTCAGGAGATGAAATGGTTGCACTGGATGATATGGGCGTTTTTGCCGTTGTAGGGTCTATCGACGGGAACAACTCGCATATTGCAATCCGTGTTGCACTTAAGCTGGAGCTGCCAATGGTGAATACCGGAAGCACCGATCCAACACTTACCGATACCAGAATCCCCTGGGTCGTAAGAACCAATCCCGACGATCGTCAATTTAATTACGCCATATTAAATGAAATTTATAACAAAAGGGAATACACCCGTGTAGCGCTTCTGCGTGCTAACAGCCGATATGCCCGTGTCGGCACACGGGAGTTTATAGATGGAGCGCGAAGATTGGGAAATCCTGTTACTATCCGTCAGGTTTATTATCTGGGCGAAACCAATTTTGATGCTTACCTGGAAAACATCCGCCAGGCCGATGTGGAAGCAGTAGTACTCTGGGGTGAAGTGGATGAAATTGCACGGATTGTAACACAAATGCGTGAATCGGGGATGGAGCAGTCTGTTTTTACCTCAGACAAGGTGGTATCGGATCTGTTTCTGGAACTTGCCGGTGAACATGCCGAAGGCGTGATAGCCACATTCCCGTACAATCCAGATCTGCTTGGTGAGGATTATAACCGCTTTGTTGAGAATTATCGAGAACGGTTTGGTGAAGATCCCAATTGGTTTGCCGTTCACGCTTATGATGGCGCCAGATTTTTACTCGAATCCATTGAAAAAGCGGGTTTGAACAGAGCGTTAATCAGAGATGAAATTACATCTGTCAAACAATTCAGCGGGATAACCGGAGATATTATTCTGGATGATTCATGGAATAGCATAAGTCCGGTTTGGCTGGCCGAATACCAGGATGGCGGCTACACATTCTGGCAATACCAATGGATTTCCAATCGCGAAAATCAGCAAACCCCGTCAGATCAATAATCACAAAAAGAACCTTTGCCAAAGGCATCCCTAGGAGGGGCAACCCCGGACAAGTGAGGGCTGAAAACGCCATTGCGTTAGATCCCGGGCGCAGTCCGGGGCTTAGTGAAGCAACCAAAAAATCCCGAGGCATGGAATGAAGAGAAGGCAACAAACAGCATCGAAGGGATTGGGCATGGTTTGCTGAATGCAGAAACCACATAGCTGTTATCCGGATCAGAGATCTATCGAATTTGTGTCATGTAATGCACTAAACAGAAAATGATTTTTTTAACTTCACGCCCTCTCTGAATAGTCTCAAAGTCATTCACCAAATGCCATTCTCGAACTAAGGTTAATCACCAATTGCCCATAACCAAGGCGCCCCCGAGAAACTTATCTGGCCTATTACAAATTTTGATGATTCGTATAGAAATTAGCAGTCTCACTCTCAAAAATGATGGTGAATTAAAATTTTTTTTTCATTTCAAACAGTATGTAAAAATAAACCGGCTTGAAAAGATTTACATTTTACAACTCCCGGAAAATATAGACTAAAATATCTAAAACTATTAATATCCAATTTCCAATATAGTCTTTGATATTTATAATTGGGTTTATTTATATCAGAGCCCTTTTTTTTTGAGATCACATTTAAAAGAATTGAAAAAACCTATGCAAAAACCACATCGAAATTTACATTGTTGAAATGCAGTCAGCTAAACATCTATACAAGTTTACTAATTCAGTCCTCACTCTCTGCATTCAAAGATATTTTGTAAAAAATCTTTTTTTTATGGAAGGGCTTTTTTATAATACTGAGAACTGCAAGCCACTTTTATTTTAGAGCAAAAATGTAAGTGCTTACAGAAGCTGTAAATCTTAAATAAAAAATGATAACTATGAATGGTATAAAGCTACGGAAAAATCTTTTTTCCAACTTTCGTATGCCAGGCCTATCTAAACTCGATTTTCAGTGTGCTAATATTGCCTCGTTTATTATTAAATCTTGTGTAATATTTGCATTGATTTTTGGGTTTAGTTTCAGTGACTCATACGCCCAGGACAGAATAGAGGTAACCGGAACAGTTACCGACGCAACCGACGGCTCAACATTGCCCGGAGCCAGTATTGTAGTTCAGGGATCTGAAGAATTAACCGGATCCATAATTGGTACCACAACAAATATTGACGGTGAATTCACACTCAATGTCCCTGAAGAATTGAATGTACTTGTTGTTACTTTTGTCGGTTATATTCAAAAGCAAGTTGAAATTGACGGAAGAACCCAGATAGATATCCAATTAGATCCCGACATCCGAATGCTTGATGATGTGGTTGTAGTTGGTTATGGAACCCAGGACCGAAGGGAAATCACAAGCGCAGTTGCAAGTGTATCAGAAGACCGCTTTGTGACAGGAAACATTAACCAGGCTCAGGAATTATTACAGGGTAAAGTTCCGGGTCTCGTAATCTCTCGTGCAGGCGCCGATCCGGAAGCCGGTTTTGATATACGCCTGAGAGGCCTTTCAACTATTGGTGCTCAAATAGAGCCCCTGGTGGTAATTGATGGAGTTATAGGTGGAAATTTTGACTCTGTAGATCCAAGAGACGTCGAATCAATCGAAGTGCTGAGAGATGCTTCAGCATCTGCTATTTACGGTACTCGCGGTGCAAGCGGTGTTATTCTGATTACGACCAAATCGGGACAGGCTGTTCCTGAAGGTGGAATATCAGTAACCTACAGCGGCCAACTTTCTACATCTATCGTAGCCAACCGAATGGAAATGCTTACAGCAGAAGAGTATAGGGATCTGCCTAACAGAATTCCTCACGCCAGCATCAGTGATTTTGGCGGAGCAACCAATTGGTGGGAAGAAATTACACAAAACGCCTATACCCACACACACAGTATGGCAATATCAGGTGGCGACGAAACTACAACATACCGACTTTCGGGAAGCTACAGAGATATACAGGGTATTCAGAAAGGAACTAAAACCCAAAGGCTGAACACCCGACTGAACCTGAGACATCGCGCATTGGATGACAGGCTTACACTGACCGGTATTTTGTCACTTACCGACCGCCAGGCTGATGTTGGAAATCCAACAGTGTTCAGGTACGCCACGACACATAATCCAACTGCTCCTATTTTTGATGATGCAGGAGAATACCGTGAAATTTCAGGTTTCGACAGGTTCAATCCTGTGGCAATTAATGAGCTTCAAACCATTGACAGGGAAGCAAACCGCATGAACCTGAGTCTTAGAAGTGAATACGACTTTTCAGACGTGATACCGGGAATGGGTGCTACAGTATTCTATTCTCGCGAATCTGCTGATAATTTCGAAGGTGAGTATCGCTCCAAGCGTCTCGATTGGGGAGAAGGTATCGGACGCAACGGGCTTGCTTTCAGGCAAAGTCATGAAGAAAGGAACCAGTTGTTTGAAACAACGGTAAATTACAGCCAGAGATTTGAAAATATCCGCCTTGAGAGTGTAGCCGGTTATTCCTACCAGGAATTTGAATTCCAGGGACAGGGATCAACTGCCGGTGATTTTCCAACCGATGAATTACTCTATCACAACCTTTCACAATCTGCTGATATTAGTGCTGGCCGTGCCGATGTTTGGAGTTACAGAAATACCAACAAGCTGATCGCCTTTTTCGGTAGAGCCAACTTTGTAATTGACGATACCTATTTCGTTTCGGGTACTTTCAGGCGTGAAGGTTCTACTCGTTTTGGAGAAGGGAACAAATGGGGGAACTTCTTTGCTGCAAGTGTTGGTGCTGAACTTACCAACTTAATCGACATACCCTATACAAATGAAATGCGGGTACGTGTAAGTTATGGTGAAACTGGCCAGAATGCTCCTTCAAGCGGGCTTTCACAATTGCGCTTCGGTACCGGAGCCAGCTTCCTGGTAGACGGCAACTGGGTGCCTTCTCTCGGCCCGGTCAGCAACCCGAATCCCGACCTGAAATGGGAAATTAAGCGGGAATGGAACTTCGGAGTGAACTTTGCAATGTTTGAAGACAGGCTTACCGGTTCACTGGATTATTACAGAAATGTTACCGATGACCTCCTGCTCGAATTCGGTGTTCCTGTTCCGCCAAATCTTTTTCCGCAGCAGTGGGTAAATATTGGTGAACTCTCCAACCAGGGATTTGAAGCCGCAGTTGATTACCTGGCAATTTCAACTCCCGATTTTTCCTGGAGAACCGGAATCACATTTTCTACCCAGGAAACCATTCTTGAATCACTTTCAAGCGGAGATCTGCAGTTTGGTGAGCGTCAGTTGATTTCTAACGTTGGCTCTCCCGGACTCAATGAAACCCAAATGATTCGTGTAATGGAAGGCAGGCCAATCGGAGAACTTTGGGGCAAAGAGTTTGCCGGAATCAGCTCTGATGGTGACTGGCTCTTCTTTGACGCAGATGGAGAAGTTGTCCGTTCCGGAGATGCCACCACTGCCGATGATAAAGTGATCGGAAACGGCATGCCCGACTTCCAGATAGGCTTAGACAATACATTCAGATACAGAAATTGGGATCTGAATATGTTCTGGAGAGGAGCCATAGGGCACGATCTTGCCAATTCATTTAATATATTCTATCAGAATCCTAATCAGGCAGATGGGTGGAATGTAACGAAAACTACCTTTGATATACCCGAACTCAGAGAAGATCCGCAGTGGTCAAGTTTCTTTGTGGAAGATGCATCTTTCCTCAGGCTTCAAAACCTTACGATCGGATATACATTCGACCTTAGTGAAACGGCACCGATCAGAAACTTCAGGCTGTATGCTTCAGGTAACAACTTGTGGACAATCACAAATTACACAGGAGTTGACCCGGAAGTACGATTCTCTGATGGTGGAAATCCACTCGCACCGGGAATTGAAAGAAGGGATCAGTGGTTTACACAAACATCCTTTGTATTTGGTATTGATTTAGGATTTTAATCATTAAATGGAAGATTAATATGAGATTTAAAACATATAAATTATTATCACTTAGTATTCTGTTCTTTTTTATGTACGGCATTGCCTGTACAGATTTAACAGAAGATACCCCGGATGCTCAAACTTCACTTGAAACCGAAGAGGAGTTTATTGCAGCCCTTGGAGAAGCTTACACAATTCTTGGTGGATCCTGGGGTGCTAATGTTGGATTGTATCCGCTTACGTTAGTATCAACGGACGAAATGGTAGTTCCGCAGCGTGGGGCCGACTGGTTTGACGGCGGTGTCTGGATTCAGACACACAGACATACAACCCCGGTTGACCACGGCCCGACTGCAGGTACATGGAACTTTCTATTTTCGGGTGTGAACGCAACCAGCAGGCTTATTCTTCAGTTCGAAACTCTTGTGGAAGCCGGACAGCTCGAACCGCAGATGGCTGAAGATTTTATCGGCGAAATGAGGGTGTTGCGAGGTTTTTACTACTTCTGGCTGCTCGATACATTTGGCAATGTGCCTATTATCGACGATTTTGCTGCTGTAGAGGGCAACCCGCCAAATAATCCGGATTTTCAGGCCGGCAGAACGGAACTGTTCAATTTCATTGAATCTGAAGTGCTTGCCAGTATAGACGGGTTAAGTGATGACCCCCGGCGGTCATATGGCCGTATGCACCAGGATGCGGCCCGGTTCCTTCTTGGTAAATTATACCTGAATTCCGAAGTTTGGACAGGTACGCCACGATGGAGCGATGCTGTAACTCAGTTTGATGCAATCATCAACAGCGGCAATTACGACCTGGAAGCGGATTATTTTGCAAATTTTGCAGTTCAAAATTCAGGAGCTTCTGAGACAATCTTTGCCATTCCGTATGATGAAGTTTTCCTTCCAGGATTTAATTTGGCTAAAATGACACTGCACTACAACCACCAGGATACCTGGAATTTTGAACAACAGCCCTGGAACGGTTATGCAACGCTCGCAGAATTTTATCGTTCATTCGAAGAAGATGATGTTAGACGGGGAGACGGACAAACAAGCGGGTTACTTGTAGGCCCACAGTTCGATCTTGCCGGAAATCCGCTTATCGATACCGACATAGGACCCGATCATCATCTTGATATTCAGGTTGATATTCCATCGCTTATTATGACTGGTGACCTGGCACAGCCTTCAAGGGAAAAAGGTGCGCGATTTGCCAAGTTTGAATATGAAATTGGCGCAAGTCCTGACATGAATAACGATTTCCCGGTATTCCGCTATGCTGATGTTTTACTGTCAAAAGCTGAAGCGCTCTGGAGGCAAAATCCCGGAGATGCTGAAGCACTGATGCTGGTAAATCAAATCCGGAACAGAGCAGGTGTAGCAGAATTTGGACAGTTAACGCCTGAAAAACTGATAGCAGAACGAGGCCGTGAGCTTTACATAGAAATGTGGAGGCGCCAGGATCTTATTCGCTTTGATGGAGTTGAGGGAGGCGAAACAAGATTTAATGATCCCTGGTGGGAGAAAGATACATCTCCGTCACATAGAAATGTGTTCCCGATTCCACAGGATCAGATTGATGCTAACCCAAATCTGAATCAAAATCCGGGTTATTAATCCTATTAACGTGTTGCTTAATTATAAGAGGGATATCCTGCAAAGCGGGGTATTCCTTTTTTATTTTCAATAAACCTGCTGTTACTCAGTATTAGAAATGACTGTTATTCGTTATTTTTATAAAACCAAACCTGATTATATGGTCATGAAAATTTCGAACATTTTTTTTCTAATACTATTAATTGTTCCATTTCTATTTCTGAGCTCTTGTGCAACTACAGCCGGCACCAGTGATGCGGATAGAATTGATGAGTTGCTTATAGAAAATCCAGATCTTGAACTCAAGGATTATCTCAGAAGGCTGTCCGGGGTGAATGTAATGGATTCTGGCGGAGAAGTTCGTGTTATGCTGCGGGGTGTATCCACTATTTCGGGAGATACTTCCCCATTGTTTGTAGTTGACGGAAGCCGTGTGGGCAATTCATATGATGCCGTGGATAATGCAGTTGACGTCAAGGATATTCATTCTATTAATGTAATGAGAAGCTCGGAGGCCATGACAACTTTTGGAATGCAGGCCGCACACGGAGCGATTGTTATTTATACGAGATAATAATTAGAACAACATTGAGTTCACGGTAATGTTTATATCTGCAAGGCCGGTTCAATTAATCTTCGGCCATTCATTATTCATTGTGCTGAGAACTCTTTTTTTATTTCTGGCTGTTTTTATTCTTGTTCTTGTACAATGCACAAGAATCGAACAAGCAGACGATACTTTGTTCCAGCACATATCCCCGGACCAAAGCAACGTTGATTTCGAAAATAATCTGTTTCCCACCGAAGAATTCAACATGTACATTTTCCGGAATTTCTATAACGGGGGCGGCGTAGCTGTTGGTGACGTAACAGGCAATGGCTACCCCGACATTTTTTTTACGGGGAATATGACCTCAAACCGGTTATACGAAAATCTCGGCGATTTTCAATTTCGGGATATTACCGATCAGGCGGGTTTAAACAGTGAGGGTTATTGGTCAACCGGTGCCAGTTTTGCAGATGTCAATGGCAACGGCTTACTGGATATTTTTGTCACACTCTCCGGAAAGCCTGAAGGAGACCAGCGCCATAACCGGCTCTACTTTAATAATGGTGATGGCACCTTTACCGAAAAAGCAAAAGAGTGGGGGGTGGCTGATGAAAACCTTTCAACCCACGGTGTTTTCTTTGATTACAATGGCAATGGTCTTCTTGATTTGTATGTAGTCAGCAATTCTTTTCACGAGGTTGGAAATTTTCAGGATGTAAGAGGTGATGACCGGTACACTCCTGATCCTCTTGGAGCGAGCAAACTTTATCGCAATGATGGCGACAAGTTTACGGATGTTTCCGATGAACTTGGAATTATTCGAAGTGTGATCAGTTTTGGGCTTAGTGCAGCAGTATCAGACCTGAACCGCAACGGTTGTCCCGACCTTTATATCGCCAACGATTTTTTCGAGCGCGATTATCTTTACTTTAACAATTGTGACGGAACCTTTACAGAAGATTTAGAGAGCAAAATCCGGAGCATCAGTTTCAGTTCCATGGGTTCAGATATCGCTGATTTAAATAATAACGGCTGGCCTGATATTTACGTGCTGGATATGCTGCCTGAAACGGAAGAGAGGCTTAAATCAAAAATGACAATCAGTTCCTGGGAGGATTACATAGACCTTGCTGACCGGGGGTTTCACTACAAGTATACCCGGAATGTACTGCAGATAAATACCGGCCAAGACTGGGTTGAAACAGGCCGGTACTCAGATGTTTATGCCACGGACTGGAGCTGGGCGGCTTTATTGGCCGATTTCGACCTGAACGGATATAATGACATTTTTGTGACAAACGGTATTTATAAAGACCTGCTTGATCAGGATTATATTGAAGTGGTGGCCAATCCAAGGGCTATACAAGAACAGATTGAGTTGGGTGATGACCAGGTAATTATGGGTTTGATGGAACAAATGAGCTCTGTTCCCATCCGCAATCACATGTTTAGTAACGAAGGAGCCTTGGAATTCAGTGACCGCACAGTAGAGTGGGGTTTGGGAGAACCGGGTTTTTCCAGCGGAGCTGCCTGGGTGGATTTGAACGGTGACGGCGCCCTGGATTTGGTGGTCAATAATACCAACGGTATGGCTCGCATCTACCGCAATCGCGCCTTAGAGCTGCATCCCGACCGCACGTGGCTTCGGGTGGATTTGAAGGGTGAGGCTCCCAACACACAGGGTATTGGCGCCCAGCTTCAGGTTTGGTCCGGCGGGCAGTACTGGTTCCGCGAGCATTACCTGCAGCGCGGATTCCAGAGCAGCATGGAGCCTGGGCTGCACATAGGACTTGGCGAAACCGCCCGAATCGATTCTCTGGTGCTTCGCTGGCCCGACGGCCGCACCAGCCGTGTTAAGGATCTGGAGCTGCCTGCACGTATCACTCTTGAACAAAGCCAATCCACCAATCAGCCCGCCCCGCCACCGCCGCCACCTGCCATGCCCGGAGATATCTCGGAAAGACCTGACAGAGTGCGAAGCGAAGCGAAGCTCCTGTCAGAGTCTGAAACGTTGGATGGAACAACAGAGAACCTGCCAGAGTTCGAAGCGCAGCGGAGATCCTGGCAGAGTTCGGATG
>SLPZ01000301.1 GCA_007131725.1 Balneolaceae bacterium | reverse complement strand
GTCCTCGGGGAAAAGGTTAATTGTTCTTTTTTTGTAAGTAAAAAAACCTCTTTAAATATAGCTTCAAAAGTTAGCTGATTCTCTCTCAAAAATCAAAAGATACGTGCATGAAAATAGCAGGTTTTTCTGATACTGGACGTCCTTTTAGGACTTTACAGTTTCATATAATCAATCCGCTTCCTCTTCATACAATTTTTCCAGAAGGTTTTTCATGGCAAACACCAGCATCCGGTTCGACTGGGTGATTACGCGGTTCATCATCAGCAAAAAGGTAACTTCCACTTTTTTAAAATCTTTTGATGAAATGATGGTACTGCACATTTTAATAAACTCCCGATCCTCGTTTTCTACAAGCTTATGAAACTCCTCTACTTTTTCGGACATTAATTCCGTTTTCTGTTCTTTCTGTTCGAGCATCATGCCGGTTTCGTATGCACTTTTCATCCTTCCGCTAATGGATTGATACGCTTTCTGAAGTTCCGGGGCTGTCTCTCTTTTAAGAATCTCAAGTTCTTCCCTTAGTTCATATATATTTTTTGCCGCATTCATAATATTACGGCTTGCCCGCAACAGCTTGTCGATATACGCGGTATGCATTTCATCCATTTCGTACGATACCAGTTTTGTATAGTACTCAAAAATTTCTGCGTGGTAACGTTCAAGGTCACTGTAATTTACCGGATTGGCAGCCTTAGTGCGGCCAAACTGTTGATGGATATATTTTAGTGAGTAGTAAAGCTGTTGAATGATTTCCTTTCGAAATGCTTCAAGGCCGGCATCAGCTACAGATGGATCGGTTTTGTATATAAATTTACTAAGCTTAATAACACGCTCGGGAATAGCTTTTTCCGCAAAACCGGCAAGATTTGAGATAAATGGATAAAAAACAATCACCCCAATGATGTTGAAAATGGAGTGAAACAATGCCAGTCCAAGAACCAGTTTGTCATCAAATCCAAGAAAATCGAGTACCAGCCAGGTCAGAAGCGGTAAAATAAGCAGTGTGATTATAGCCGTACTCACCGTAAACACGAGTTGGCTGAGTGCAGCCTGTTTTTTTGAAACCATGCCGCCGATTGCCCCAAGCAGCACCGTAACCGTAGTGCCTACATTGGCTCCAATCACCATGGCAGCGCCCATTTGGAAATTAATCACCCCGCTGAACAGCATGGTCAGCACAATGGCAATGGTGGCCGAACTGCTCTGCATCACGGCCGTCATGACCAGTCCGACAAGTGCAAAAATGATCACACCATAATCTGCAAACATCGCCGGATCGATGGCTTCAGAAAACTGGTCTACGCTGTTTTTCATATAGTCCAGCCCCATAAATAGAAACCCGAATGCCACCAGAAATTTGCTGATGTTAACATAGCGTGGAGATTTTGCCAGGAGAATGATGCCAAGCCCGCCAATTCCGATCAGAGGCAGTGAAAAGGCGTCGATGTTAAATTTGAATCCGAATACAGCCACAATCCAGGCAGTGGCTGTTGTACCAACCTTGGCGCCCATCATCACTGCAATGGCTTGTGTCAGATTCATGATTCCCGCACCGGCAAACGCGAGCACCATCAGCGATACGGCCGAGCTGCTCTGCAAAACCGCTGTGCTGAACATTCCGCTGAAAATGGCTTTAAGGTTGGTTCCCGTATATTTTCTGATGAACGATTTAAAAGCCCCGCCGCTCAAAAGCCGAAGGGATTCCTCCATCATATGCATCGCAAATAGAAAAATTCCCAGTCCCGCCAGAAAAACCCAGAGTTCAAAATCAAAAATTGTCATTCAAGTAGCACTTATCAAATATTATGGCTGTTCTTTGCCTAAAATGTACTAAAGAAAAATTGAAAGTACTTTAATTTCGAAAAATGAACTGCCGTTGTGCAATACCTTCACAAGTACAAATCAAATAACGTTAGTTCGATATAAGATCGTTGAATTTGGTGATATAAAGGTGTTTAGTTCAAAAAGGGCGTCATCCCGCACCTGATGCGGGATCTCCAGCCGTTGATAAAGGCAGGAGATGCCGGATCGATGTCCGGCATGACGAAATTGATGATGATTTTGCTACTTCAAGTCCTTTTTGGGCAGCCTCAAAGTCATTTTCCAAATTCTTATGTCGAACTAACGTTAAATAGAACCAGTTCTTCATATTTAAAAAGATGGATAATCTCCGTGAGTTAACAAGAAGTTCACATACCTGCTGTAACATTCAGTAAGATTCTTTTGTCAACGAAATTGAACTTTAACTGACCTCATGGAAGAATTAGATTTAGCCCGCTGGCAATTCGGCATTACCACTGTCTATCACTTTATTTTTGTTCCTCTTACACTCGGCCTCTCGGTTCTTGTGGCTATCATGCAAACATTCTGGTACCGTACGGGAGATACCGCCTATAAAAAACTGACCAAGTATTTTGGCAAGCTCTTTATCATCGTTTTCACTCTGGGTGTTGTAACCGGAATTGTGCAGGAGTTTCAGTTCGGGATGAACTGGAGTGAATACTCACGTTTTGTTGGTGATATTTTCGGGATTCCACTTGCCATTGAAGCGTTGATGGCCTTCTTCCTGGAATCAACATTCCTGGGACTCTGGATTTTTGGCTGGAACCGGCTGAAAAAAGGAGTGCACCTGCTCTGTATCTGGCTTGTGGCCATCGCCTCTAATCTATCAGCCATCTGGATTTTGATGGCCAATTCGTGGATGCAGGTACCGGTGGGGTATCACATTGTGGGCGGCCGGGCTGAGCTGACCGATTTTGTTGCCATTCTGCTGAATGAACGCCTTCTGGTTCAGATGCCGCATACCATTATTGCAGGATTTGTCACAGGCGGACTGTTTGTTCTCGGCATCAGCGCCTGGATGATGATGCGCGGAAATCAAAAAGAGATTTTCCAAAAGTCAGCACGCATTGCGCTGGTATTTACAGCGGTAGCTTCACTGCTGACGGCAACCACCGGCCACAGCCAGGCACAGGATACGGTTCAAAGCCAGCCGATGAAAATGGCCGCCATGGAAGGCCTCTGGGAAACCGAGGAACCGGCCAGTTTTTCGCTCT
>SLPZ01000068.1 GCA_007131725.1 Balneolaceae bacterium | reverse complement strand
AATCGCGCGCCCGAACCCGATCACACCGGCGATATTGGGCGTACCGGCCTCAAACTTGTCCGGAATCTCCTTGAACGCCGTCCGGTCTGTCCGTACACGCAGCACCATGTCACCGCCGTAGAGAAAAGGATCCATCTCTTCAAGCAGTTGTTCCCTGCCGTACAGAACCCCTACACCGGTCGGGCCGCACATCTTGTGAGCCGAGAACACCAGAAAGTCAGCATCAAGTTTCTGGACGTCGACCGATGAGTGCGAGACCCACTGCGCGCCGTCTACGACCGTCAACGCTCCGACCGCCCTGGCTCGTGCGATAACCGGTACAACCGGCGGCATGTAGCCGGTTACGTTGGACATGGCCGTGATGGCGACCACACGCGTGCGCTCGTTGATGAGACCATCCAGATCGGTCAAATCAAGCGTCCCGTCAGCCACATTGAGAGGGATGTAGCGCAGAGTGGCGCCGGTGCGTTCGGCCAACGCTTGCCAGGGAACAAAATTGGCGTGGTGCTCGATCTCGGTAACGCAGATTTCGTCGCCCTCGACGATGTTCTTGAGAGCCCAGCCATAGACAATCAGGTTGACGGATTCGGTGGCGCTCTTGGTGAATATTACCTGTCGCGGGTCCGGCGCGCCGATGAAGCCGGCAACCTTGGTCCGAGTGCCGTCATAGAGCGCCGAAGCGGTTTCACTGAACTGGTAGACACCACGGTGGATATTGGCTCCCAACTCGCTGTAATAGGCTGCTTCGGCATCGATTACCACCTGCGGCTTGAGCGACGTGGCACCGTTATCGAGATAGACAAACGGCTTGCCGTTCATCGTGCGCTTGAGGATCGGGAAGTCTGCGCGTATGCGAGTCACATCCAGAGAATACCGGCCTGCGCCGGCCGCAACGGTAGTGTGTGTCGTACTCATCGTTACTCCCACGCCCACTGTACACCGATATGCGTCGCTTGAACAACGCTCCTGCTCGTGGATGACGTCAGGCTCTGCATACCAAAACCGCCGCAGCATCAATCAAACTGCGGCGGCAGAACTGAATACGCGAGCGACTGCGAGAAGACGCTGCCTTACCTGGCCTTGCGGTAGAGCTCGGCAACCGCGTCCCAGTTGATCACGTTGAAGAACGCCTCGATGTATTCCGGTCGCCGGTTCTGATACTTGAGGTAATAGGCATGCTCCCAGACATCCAGGCCCAGAATGGGGGTCTTTCCGTCGGTCAAGGGGTTGTCCTGATTGGGAGTTGAAGTGACCTCCAGGTCGCCGGCTGAGTTGACTACCAGCCACGCCCAACCGCTTCCGAAACGAGTAGCCGCGGCGTCACTGAACTTCTTCTTGAACTCGTCAAAACTCCCGAACGCCCCGTCAATAGCCGAAGCGAGCTCACCGGCCGGCTTGCCGCCATCGTTCTTCTTGAGGAGTTGCCAGAAAAGGTTGTGATTCACATGTCCGCCGCCGTTGTTGCGCACCGCCGGCTGTATGTTCTGCGGGAGACTGGCGAGCTCGGCAACCAGTTTCTCGGCATCCCACGACTCGTACTCGCTACCTTGCACAGCGTCGTTGAGCTTGGTTGTGTAGGCTACGTGGTGCTTGTCATGGTGTATCCGCATCGTCTGTTCGTCAATATGGGGCTCCAATGCGTTGTACGCGTAGGGCAAATCAGGTGTTGCAAATGCCATTCCTTCCTCCTGTAACGTCTTGAGTACCTGCAAGATAATAATCCTGTCCGCAGAAATCAACCAAAAGGGCTCAAAGCATGAGTTGCTCGGCCACCCGGTCTATGCTCCACTGATCGATGACCGCTTCCGAGTAGAGCGTGCTGCGAGATTCGTCGTTGAGCACTACGACCCCGTGCAGCCGGTCCTCGGCGAAATAGAAGCCCTGATAGACCGTATCTGCTTCCACCTCTTCGACACGGTAGCCCTGCGGATCACGGGGCAGGTTCATGGAGAGCACGTGCGTGTCGAAGACGTTCGTCGTAAGGCGGAACGGACGGCGATCATACACCTGCTGCGCGCCGGCGGCGTTGCTGCCGGCGATCCGTCCCTGGTACTCGGCCGCGTGCCACACATGGCTTATACTTCCGTCCGGATGCTGCGCGA
This sequence comes from Balneolaceae bacterium, assembly GCA_007131725.1. Lineage (GTDB taxonomy): Bacteria > Bacteroidota > Rhodothermia > Balneolales > Balneolaceae > Rhodohalobacter. The sequence goes on along the minus strand of SLPZ01000068.1, from coordinate 960 downwards.
CCTCTCCGGCGGCATAGATCGAGGGATCCGAACTGCGCAGGTGCTCGTCGACGACAACACCACGCTCGACGTGCAGCCCGGCGGCTTCCGCCAGTTCGGTGCAAGGCTGGACACCGATACAGACTACCACCGCGTCATAGACACCCGAGCTCCTGAGCAGCGCGACGTCGAGCCCACCCTTGCGGTTGGATTCAAACGAGAGAATCTCATCCTGAAACATCAGCTTGACCTTGTTGCGTACCAGAACTTCCTCCAGTATTTCGCCTGCCCGCGTATTCAGCTGCCGCGGCATCAGCTGTGCGGTCGCTCCCACCAGAGTGGGCTTTTTCTTCATCTGTACCAGCTGATTGGCGATCTCAAGCGCCAGAACTCCCATGCCGTCAATCAGGACGGTTCGCGCCGAGGACAGTCCCTTAATCAGGCGCTGCGCATCACTCAAGGTACGCAGTACAAAAAACGAACCCTCCTGGTGCGGACGTACTATTCTTGGGTACACCGGCACCGCGCCGGTAGCCAGTACCAGTGACTGATACTTCACAGTGTCTCCGCCGGCCAGGCGAAGCCCGCGCTTGCGCGGATCGAGCGCCGCTACCGCTTCACCACCGCGAAACGTTACATTGTTGTGCTGAAACCATTGGTCTTCGCGCAGCTTGAACCGGTCGGGCTGGAACCCGGAAGCGATATGTTTTGACAAACAGGTGCGGTCGTACGGCGCTTGAGGCTCTTCGCTCAGCAGCAGGATACGCGCTGCGGGTTCCTGCTGATGCGCACCTTCAACCGCCGCGATTCCCGCGCTTCCGGCCCCCACCACAACGATGTCCCACCTGACTTCCATATATCATTCCTCAAAGCCTTGCTGAAATATAGTCCTGCGGCTATACTATATTAATTAAAACTCTTCCTCAATCACATCAGAAGGAAAGTCAAAATGGCCGGTCTCAGTACTACGTATATGGGTTT
>SLPZ01000315.1 GCA_007131725.1 Balneolaceae bacterium | reverse complement strand
TCAACCCACCAGGTACGAGATCTCGAATCGATGATTGATCATTTAACGGTGCTGAATGACGGCAAGATCATCTTCAACCAGAATATCATCGCGATTTCGGATAAACTCAATTTCGAAAAAATGGATGAGGACGACAACCGGTACCACCTCTATTCAGAGGAAACTTTTGGAGGCAAAAATGCTATCCTTCCCAAAAAGCCGGATTCAAAAGAGACCCAGGTCGATCTTGAGCTTCTGTTTAATGCAGTCATCCAGAATCCGGACCTGATTAACCGTCAATTCCAGGGTGAATGATATGAGTGCTACAAATACTGCAAAACCGTTTTTTTCTTTGGAGCGATGTAAACTTGTGGTGATTCGCTTTTTTGTGATGAACCGCAAAAACTGGACAATCGGCCTGCTTGGGGCATTGGGATTTCTGCTTGCCGTCTGGTTACTTCCTGTTTGGGGAAGTCCGGGAAGAACTCCGGCTCAATTTGCCTCACTGCTGCCAACAGCCATGTTTCTCTATACACTGGGCGGCCTCATAATAACAAGTATTATTTTTAAAGAGATGCATGAGCCTTCAAAAGCGTTTCAGTTTTTAACGCTGCCGGCATCCGGTCTCGAAAAATTCACTGCGGCCTGGTTTATTACCTACCTGGCTTACACGGTTATCGCGATTGCAGCATTACTTTTACTTAGCATTGTTGTTGAAGTATCTCATGCGCTTTATACCGGCTACTGGGAAAATTTTCAACTTTTCAATCCATTTGAAGGTGATAATGTCGAACGCTATTTCAACTATTTTTTCTACCATTGCGTCTTCTTTCTGGGTGCCGTCTATTTCAAAAAAAACCATTTCATTGCAACGGCACTTACTATTATCGTCTTTTTCATTTCCATGTTTTTCATCTTCAGCATCATCGGCTTTTTTGTCGCATTCTTCTATGATGGTTCATTTTCGTTCCAGTTCAGCAGCATCGAACAGCACATGATGTTTTATAATGTGATAACCGTAATTTTAAAAACCGGTTTTGCATTGCTTTTTCTCTTTATCACCTATGTGAAGGTTAAAAACAAACAGGTGGCATAGATGGAATTCAGCGACAACAAACCGATCTACGTTCAAATTGTTGATTATTTTTGTGATCAGATTCTCAACAAAAAATGGAAGGCCGAAGACCGAATTCCGTCCGTGCGCGAAGTGGCTGTAAAAATGGAGGTAAACCCCAATACCGCCATGCGGGCATTTCATTACCTGCAGGAAGAAGGTGTGCTTTACAACCAGCGGGGCGTGGGATATTTTGTATCCCAAGGCGCCTACGATAAAGTAAAAACACTGAAAAGAGAGGAATTCATCAAACAAAAACTGCCGGAGTTTTTCAGGGATATGAAACAGCTTGGGTTTACCTGCGCAGAGCTTGAAAAGCTTTATGAGGCAGGGGAATGAAGGTGATGTAGATGATGAACATTTCAAAGATTTTTACTGACTCTTTCATTTTGGCAAAATTCGTCAGACGAACTTTGCTTGCCAGGGTGCTTCCTTTAATTGGATAAATTGGTTGGAAGTTGATTTGTGCTTTGATTTATTCGTCAGACGAAACCTATGCAGATTTCTTTTTGACCCACCCCAACCCCTCCCTATCTCGACACAAACTGCGTGTCGGGACAAGGAGGGGCTTTTTATTACCGCTCAAACCTAATCAGACCCTCCCTAAATCCCTACCGCCGGCAGTCGGTCAGGCTCCTATTTCACTGGAAAAACACCAGTGGAACAAGAAGGGACTTTTATTTTATTGAGTAAAACCTTCGCAAAAAGTCACTCCCTCCTTATGGTGTGCTGTTCACCATAGGGAGTAGCCGGAGCCTGTCTACAGAAGCCTGTCCGCCGTACAAGACTTTGGCAGGCGGGCTTTAGCACAGGTAGAGGTGTTTCCTGAACTGGCGTAAGTGTCCTGGCTGCACCTGTGGCCCGTGCCTTCTCAGATAATTCGTCAGACGAACTTTGCTTTGCCAAGATGCTTCCTTTAATTGGATAAATTGGTTGGAAGGTAATTTGTGCTTTGATTTATTCGTCAGACGAACCTTCACAAAAAGTCACCCCTTCCTTGTCCCGACTGTAGTGTAGTCGGGATAGGGAAGGGGCCGGGGGATGGGTCCAAAAAAACCTTACAAAGTCACTCCGAATACATAGCCTACCAGCAGGTACATCATCAGCGTTACCACACCCACCATCGCAAGGTTGAAAATGAATCCGGCACGTGCCATTTGCGGGATGCTAACAAGACCGCTTCCGAACACAATGGCATTCGGTGGTGTTGCCACCGGAAGCATAAATGCACAGCTTGCCCCGATTGCGGCAGGAACCACAAGCAGAAGTGGATCGTAACCCATGGCAATGGATACCGATGCCAGAATGGGCAAAAATGCAGCAGCAGTAGCGGTGTTGCTGGTTACCTCCGTAAGGAAAATGATGACCAGCAGCGAAAGCATGATCAGCAGTAAAATGGGCAGGAAGTTGAGCACCTCCAGTGAGTTGCCGATCCACTCAGCAAGACCGGTAGCCGTAATAGCCGCGGCAAGGCTGAGGCCTCCACCGAATAGAATCAACACCTCCCAGGGGAGTCTTTTGGCATCATCCCAGGTGAGCACAAACTTCATTTTTTTGAAGTTCACCGGCAGAAGGAACATCAAAACCGCACCAAAAATGGCAATCCCAGTATCTGATATATTGGGAATGTATGGTTCCAGCAGCGGACGGAAAATCCACATTAACGCAATGGTTGTAAAAACAACAGCTACCATTTTTTCAGGCCTCGACATCTTACCCGATTTTTCGAGCTGTTCTTTGATAAGCCCGTGACCACCGGGAATTATTTTCAATTTAATCGGAAATACAAGACGGGTCAGCATAATGTAAACAAGCGGAAGTGCAATCAGCACCAGGGGAACGCCTGCCATCATCCATTGGCCGAAACCGATATCCACATTGTACGTTTCGTACATGTAGCCTGCCATCAATGCATTGGGCGGAGTTCCGATCAATGTACCGATACCCCCGACATTACAGGCGTATGCCAGTCCCAACAGCATAAC
>SLPZ01000009.1 GCA_007131725.1 Balneolaceae bacterium | reverse complement strand
TTTTCCATCAAAGCTTAAAAAGTCAAATGGTAAGACCGGAAGATCACGCAATTCACTCCTAGAAATAAACACGGAGAGAATCAACCAGGATATTAATCACCTCGCTTTCGAATCTCTTCGTAACTCTTTTCCAGATCAATCATCGGTTCGGGATAGTCATGGCTGATAGCATCGCCAAAGAGATTCTGTTGATCGGAGCTCATTAGGTGAGGTTCATGTATAAACTCCGCGGGTACATTTTTTAATTCCGGGAGCCAGTATCTTACATACTCCCCTTTTTTATCGTACTTCCCGGCCTGGTTTAAAATGTTAAAATATCGATTTCTTGGATCGTGTCCGACAGTGGCATTATAGGCCCAGTTTCCCCAATTGCTGCACACATCATAATCAACCAGTTTCGATTCAAAATACGCAGCACCCCAGCGCCAGTCGAAGTTGAGGTTTTGTGCCAGGAAACTTGCCACATTTTGGCGGCCGCGATTGCTCATAAATCCGGTTTTGTTCAGTTCCCGCATATTTGCATCAATGAACGGAATCCCCGTCTGCCCATTGGCCCACTTCCAAAATGTGTTTTCATTCTTGCTTTTTTTCATCTCTTTATTCTGTATGCCGCCCGCATGAAAGATTTTATTCCCGTGCTTCATCGCAGAAAAACGGAAATAATCACGCCAGATCAATTCAAACTTCATCCAATAGGTGGAAACATTCTTAAGAACCTCCTTTTCATACTTTTCCACTTCTTTATAAATACTGCGGGCAGAAATGCAGCCGTGTGCAAGCCAGGGGGAAAACTTTGAGGAATAATCAGCGCCCAGCAGCCCGTTTCGTGTAAATTTATAAACCTTCAGGCTGTTACTTTCAAAAAAGTAGTGTTGCAGACGATTCCATGCCTCATCCTCTCCTCCTTTGAAATTTAAAACAGAACGTTCATCCGGTGTTACCGGTTCAAGGCCAAGGTCTTTTAATTCAGGGATTCGGCCCGGATCAATATCGTGCTTTACATTGTTGATATCCGCCTTCAGAAAAGGCTGCCGTACATCGCATCTCTTTTCAACAAGTTTTCTGAATTGAGTAAAAACATCAGGCAGATCATCAATAGAAATCGGAAGATCATCCGGGTGATAGAGAGAATGGCCGTGATACTTATAAACGGGCAGGTTCAAAGCCTCATCCAGTGCCGTCTCAACCTCCCGCTCTTCCGCCGTTACTTCTTCGTGGTAATAGATTGCATCAGCACGAAATTCATCAGCAAGCCGGGGAATCAGCACTTCGGGTTTGCCCAGCCTGACTACAAGTTTACCATTTAGCTTTTCTCTTAACGCGGTTACACTTTCAATCAAAAATAACGCCCTGATACTGTCGGTTTTAGGGAAACCGTATGATGTATCAGCGAAATTACGGGGATCAAAACAATACACAGGCAACACTTCGCCCTTTTCGGAAGACATGCTTAATGGCAGGTGATCTTTAATACGAAGGTCGTTGCGAAACCAGACGATACTTTTCATTTTTTCTGTTTCAAAAACAGAATTTATGAAAATTCATTCCCTCAGATAATATTGGTTAAGGCCTGACAGGTTATGTTCAAATTTTCAAACGTAATAAGCTTTTCGTGTAAAACCTGTCAGGTCTTTATCCGATTAATGAAAGTTGACAATAAAGCAGATTGATTTATGATTTTCTAATTGAGCTAACTTAAATGAATAGAAACATAGACATTTAGCTATTAATTAAATACGTGAGTTCGGCATATGAATTTAAAAAAATAGTCTCTTCTCCTTCGTGAGGGGAACTTTCTGATGCTTATCTCAACGTTTTTATAACGAACCCACGTTATTTAAAAATTTTCATTTACAAAAAAATATTCATTTTCCTTAAAAAAGATTGATTTTTTTCTGAAATTGAATATTAATTATTTAACATTTTTTAATGTAATTAATATATTTTTTAGGGATTGGTTAATTTTTATTTAATTAATCCTTTCAAAATAAGGTAATCAGCTTATACTATTTGTATTGGGGTCTCATTTTTTGCAATTACCCATTTAAACATTGATCTTGTCTAATTGAGTTCACAAAAATCTAAACTAATTTTCACTTTACTATAAGAAAAAGAGCACCAATACTATCCATTTATTTTACATTTTTTAGAAAAAAATTTAAAAATTAAAACCTAAATCATTGTGTATACTACAACTAACTATTTAAAACTAACAGGAGCTTTTTTACTACTTTTTTTCTTTACACTCTTCCCATTTTATATGCTGGCACAATCCGCTGATGAAGAAGAATCTTCACTTCATGTCGGTGGTGCTGTCCGGTATAATCTGATACTGGAAAGCTATGAATCGGACATAGACGGGAATAGCGGAGATTTTACCTGGGACACCTGGCGCATCAACGCCGTATATGATAATCCTGGCGGAATCGGCTTAAATTTTGAGTATCGTTTCTATCCAACTTTTGACACTCATTTTATCAAGCAGGGATGGCTGGAGTACAATCTGTCCGATGAATGGCAAACGCAACTGGGTGTAACCCAAGTGCCATTTGGAAACATTCAATATAATTCCAACAACTGGTGGTTCCAGCTTCCTTATTATGTGGGTCTCGAAGATGATCATAACATGGGGATAAAGTTCACCAACACTACCGATAGCTATCAGCTTGATCTTGCCTACTTCTTTTCGCAAGAACCATTTGGCCCACCCGGATATGAAGGTACTTACTCTTACAACGTGAACCCCAGTGAAACCATATTAGGCACTCAGGCCAGTTTGGTTGAGAGAAATCAATTCAATATTCGCGGAGCATTGAATGTAGGAACATCTAGCGAAATTGGCGCTTCCCTCGAAGTAGGCCGGCTCTACAACGAGGTAACCGATGAATCCAATAGTAGATTTGCAGGTTCTATTCATGGGGAGTTCAACATTGGAAGTTTGAATCTTAAACCGCAGGTACTGTACTACAACATGGATGCTTTCGATGATCAAGGTAATGAGCTTGAAGCCGTTGGCATGGGTGCGTATGGTGTCTCAGCAGATTTTTATCAAGTTGCAACAGAGGCCATAATATATTC
>SLPZ01000326.1 GCA_007131725.1 Balneolaceae bacterium | reverse complement strand
GGCACGTTCAGGGAGAAAACCAGATTCATGCATTGCTCAATGCATGGTGTGGATTTAGTGAAGTGATGGGAGAAGACATGAATCTCAGCTCCGATTCCCTCGCAAATATTCAGGCACGGACGTTGATTGTGCACGGAGACCGCGACATATATTTTCCGGTGGAAATCCCGGTTGAAATGTACAAGGGCATCCCGGATGCAGCTCTATGGGTTGTACCAAATGGCAGCCATCTGCCCGTTTTCGAGCCTGGCGTCCGGACTGAGTTTCTGCAACAGACTTTAGAGTTCTTTTTGGCCGGCGATTAATTAGACAGTAGAAAGCTCAGGTTTTTAGAAAAAATACCATCGGGTCAAAAACAAATGTTTAAGTTCATTTTTAGAGTGTGCAATCTTGAAAGGAAAAAATTAACCACTATTAAATATTTAAATAATCAATTATGATAATGAACATCAGGTTTTTTCGCTTTTAAAGATAAGAGCTTAGAATAATAAGCTTTGGTTAATCAAGCGAGGCTTCCGGAATCTGTGAAACTTATGAAAATTTGACCTGCTCAATAGCCGGTGGAAGTAAGTTTTACCGGATTTCGGGAGTTAAATTCCTCCATCTTTCAGTTTGATGAAATTTCTTCATACAAGTTAGCATACTCTTCTACTCGCTCATCCTGCCCCTGGTGCTCATGGAGAGTGATCAATGCCTGAAGAGTTTCCTTTTTTTCCTGAATGTGTTGAGAGGCATCGGAGTGTTCCACAATCGCCAGGTTTTCAGTTAGCAGTTTTTCTGCTTCATCAAATTGCCGGAGAGACAACAGCGCCGTACCTAAATCCCGGCGAGCTGATAATACCCTGGGATGATCCTCAACAAGTACGGATGTGAGCATTTGAAGTGTATCCCTGAGCCATGGCACTGCTTCTTCATACATTTCGTTTTCCATATATAATCTTGCCAGTGCCTGTTTTACCGGACGGCGCAGTGGACTTGCATTGCCATTTTGGCGGGCCATGATTTCAAGCAGTTCGAGGTATCCTCTTTCGGCAGCATCAATATCACCTTTGGCCCTGTGAAAATCGGCCAGGGCTTTTTTGCTGATTCCGGTTTGAGTGTGTTCTGAGCCATACACCTTTTCATTTATTGAGATTGCCTGCCTGAAATTGGATTCGGCATGATCCGAATTGCCTTTTGCAAACTGAACCCGGGCAAGGTTGGTTTTTAACTCGGCCAGTGAGGGATGGACGTCCGGATACGCCTCCTCAAAAATGCCCAGTGCTATTTGTAAATAGGCTTCCGCTTCTTCAGATTTTCCCTGCAAATGAAGGGTGTACCCAAGTGCCTGGTAGCTGTAGCCAACATCCGGATGTTCGGGATCGAGCAGGTCCAGCCGCATTTCAAGAGCCTGTTGGTGCATTTTTTCGGCTTCATCATGTTCCCGCCGGATATTTCTCATTTCTGCGATGGTAAAAAGGCTACCCGCAAATTCTTCCGACTGATAATCAGAATGCTGCTGATAAACTTCAATTGCCTGCTCAAAAAACTCGTGTGATTCACGGTAATCACCCCGATGGTGAAGAACGGTTCCCAGTGCGTAGTAGGTGTCGGCAAGAGAGGGGCTGTTTTCATCACTGATTTGTTCCCGTATTTGAAGTGCCAGACTAAGAATTTCGTAAGCCTGCTCGTACTCTCCAAGTTCGCGATAAACCCTGCCTACCACATCAAACATCTGTGCCTGTACAGCGGGTTGTTCTTGAAGCTGTTCCGCCTGCCGGACACCCCGTTCCAGGAGAATACGTGCCGTAACCGTATCACCCAGTGCTTCGGCCGGGTTACTTGCCTGGAACATGCCCATCAGAAAATTGGTGATCTGTTCTGATTTTTCCGCTTCTTCCTGCACCTGCAGCAATGCTGCCTGTGTTTGCTGCGATTGCCAGGTGATAGTAATGGCATAACCGATCAGAAGTATTAAAATTACAGCCGCCGATGCAACACCGGCTTTATGGCGACTCAGAAATTTTCGGCCACGGTAGAAGTACGAGTCAGGATGTGCCAATACAGGCCTGCCCGACAGATAGTTGCTGATGTCTGAAGCAAGCTTTTCGGCCGATTTATAACGCCGTTCAGGTTCTTTACGGATGGCTTTGAGTATGATTGTATCCAGATCACCTTTCAACAGTTTTTTCAGTTGATCGGGCTTTGTATCCCGTATTGCACTTTGCTTTTGTGCTTCGGCCTGAATTTGTTTGCGTAAGTCAGATTTATTAATGACGGCTGTGGAGGGGCGGGTTGGATTTTCTTCACAAATAATGCGTTCAATTTCACTTGGTGATTGACCGGTTAACTCGTAAGGACGGCTGCCGCTCAGCAGTTCATAGAGTATGATTCCAAGCTGGTAAATATCTGAAGCGGTGGTAATGGTTTTGCCGCGCACTTGCTCGGGACTTGCGTAGGCCGGAGTAAGCGGAAGCAGCCCGGTTTTGGTGAGAGGCAGATCGGCAGGATGTTCATCGGGATTCATAATTTTGGCAATGCCAAAGTCGAGCAGTTTTACATCCCCACTTTGTGTTACCAAAATATTGGAGGGCTTCAGGTCGCGGTGCACCACAAGCTGCTGATGGGCGTATTGCACGGCTCCGCAAACATCCTGAAACAGTTCAAGCCGCTCAGCAACTGAGAGCTTATTCTCATCACAATAGCTGTCGATCGGTTTACCGTCAATATATTCCATGGCAAACCAGGGCTGGCCGAGCTCGGTTATGCCGCCATCAAGCAGCTTTGCGATATTCCGGTGGTTGAGGCTGGCCAGGATTTGCCGTTCAGACAAAAACCGAAGGGTTTGATTTTCGGATGAAAATCCGCCCGGCAACAATTTAAGAGCCACCTGGTGCCGGAATTGTTCATCATCCCGTTCGGCAAGAAAAACAGAACCCATGCCACCGCTTGCAATCTGTTTTAAAATCCGGTATGGCCCGATTTTTTTACCCTGAAGTTGTGCGGATGGCTGCGGGGAAGAAATCGCCGATTTGATGTTCTTCAGAGGCTTGTCGAGCGGCCCCTGTGTCTGATGGGCTTTTAGCAGCGACATAATTTCTTCAAAAAGGCCAGGGTTTCCGCTGCACTTCTGCCGTACAAACTCCTCACGCTCCCCGCCCTCAAGCTCAAGAGCTTTGGAGAAGATTTGTTTTGCCCGGTTCCAGTTGGGGTTATTAGTCATGAGTCATGAGTCTTGAGTCTGGAGTATAGGTATCTAAACATGATTGACATATTAGTTAACATGCAAGCTTTTGTGTCAAAATCAATTCTGGAATTATAATTTTAATCTCAAGACTCAAGACTCAAGACTCACGACTCAGGACTCAGGACTCAATTCTCTATTCAACCAGGCACGGGCCATTTTCCAATCGCGGCTTACAGTTGGTGTCGAAATATTCAGTGCTTCAGATGTTTCTTCAATCGTTAAACCACCGAAAAAACGGCATTCAACTACGCGAACCTGCCGTTCATCCAGTTTTTCAAGGCGTTCAAGAGCCTGATGGATCGATAAAATATCATGGAGTTTTACTTCCCGGGCAGCATTTTTTTCACCAAGTGTAACTTTTTGCCAGTCGCCGCCCCGTTTTTGGGCTTTTTGTTTCACTGCATGATCCACCAAAATATTACGCATAACCTGGGATGCAATCGCAAAAAAATGATTTCTGTTCTGCCAGTCAATTCGGTTAAAATCTACCAGCTTCAGATATGCTTCGTGAACAAGTGCGGTGGTACTGAGTGTATGGTCTTTCTTTTCTTTGAAGAGATGAATTCGTGCCATTTTTTGCATTTCATCATATACTAATGGCATAAGTTTGTCCAATGCACCTTCATCGCCCGATGCATGTTGCTTCAAAAGGGTGGTTATCTCATTCGTATGCATAATTTTAATATTCCCTTCAGTTCATTCAGAACCTTCAATGACAGCATTGGCCAAAAATTAAAAAAAATCATGATAGAGCGATTTCTTTTTTTCGGCTATTAATAGTGAAGGCAAAAATACTATTGATTGCCCATATGCAAAATACATATCAACATAACATCCAAAAGCCATACTGTCAAAATGGTAACGGTATTAAATCAGGATGTATGGATTACCAATAAAACAGTTGTGAACTAATGCTTTGTCAAATGTTAATTATCTAACGAAATAAACTTCCGAAGTCTTCATCAATACTATTAAAATATTGACAGAAAAATGATTCAATTTTTTTAAAAAAACCATAAGACTTCGGAAGTCTTTGCTAAGCTGTCATTCAATAGATGAAATGAAAGTGTTTGCCATTTTAAAACTGTACAAATCCCAACCATTAAATATAAATTACGATGATATACCCTAAGTCAGAACTTCATAAATTTTATATACTTCCGTGTTTGCTTTTTTTGGCATTGATATTTTATAATTGTGACAGCCATCAAAATTCCCACCAGTCCGATCACGAGCATGGAGTGGTAGAGCTGCAGATTTCCTGTAACGAAGAAGCTCAGGCAGAATTTGCCACCGGCCTTGGCCATCTGCACCACATGATGTACGATCAGGCCCGCCCCCGGTTTGAAGCGGCAGCAGAAGCCGATGCCAACTGTGCGATGGCTCACTGGGGAATTGCCATGACCAGCTTTCAGCCGCTTTGGGCTCCCACCAGCGATTCGGATATGGAGCTTGGCAAAGCCTCATTGGAGACCGCACGGGCAATCGGAACGGATGACCAGCTCGAATCAGACTTGATCTCCACAGTTGAAGCATTCTTTACCGATCCCGATCCCCCGGCAGCCGACCGGCCTTCCGACCACCAGGCAAGGCTGTACTCCTGGCTGAACTCACTCACCGAATTGCGTGAGACCTATCCCGGTGAAGTAGAGGTTGCCGCATTTTATGCACTGGCCGAGATTTCGTATGCCATGACACATTTCTCTCCTCACCAGGAGCGGGAATTTGACCGGGAACTAAGGGCAGGTGCGCTGATGGAAGAGTTCCTTGAAGAATATCCCGAACATCCGGGGCTTTTTCATTATCTGATTCATGCCTACGACAGTTCCGAACTTGCCCATATGGCTGAGGAAGTAGCACGAGAATATGATCAGCTTGCCCCCGATACTCCGCACGCACTTCATATGCCGAGCCATATCTTTGTGAGGCTGGGTTCTTGGGAAGATACGGCCGACTGGAACGAGCGATCGGCCGAAGCGGCACTGCAAAATCCTCACAACGGAATGATATCAATGCATTATCCGCATGCTCTCGACTATATGATGTACGCCTACTTGCAGCTCGAAGAGCACGAAAAGGCCGATGAAACACTTCAGCGTGTCAGAGATATTGACGATGCCCAGCCGCACTTTGCCACCGCTTATGGTATTGCCGCACCACAAGCCCGTTATTATATGGAGCAACAGCTGTGGGACGAAGCTGCAGGGCTCGAACCTAATTATCCACAGGCCATTGACTGGGATCTTTATCCCGGTGCTACCGCACTGTTTTATTATGCACGGGGAATCGGTGCTGCACGAACCGGTGATCTTGACCAGGCAGAACAGGAGCACCAGCGAATTGAAGAGGCTGTTGCAACCATGCGTGATGATGGTAATGTGTACTGGGCTTATATGACGGAAGCACTCGCCAAAGCTGTTGAAGGATGGATTCTTTATGAGAGCGGTGAAACGGAAGAGGCACTGGCCCTGCTAAGCGATGCGGCCGATCTTGAAGAGTCGATGGATAAGCATCCGATTACCCCGGGTGAAGTATATCCCGTTCGGGAACTCTATGGTGAAATGCTCTACAAGGAAGGGCGGATTGATGATGCGATTGCAGCATATGAGAAATCCCTTGAGCGAACTCCGAACCGGCGAAATGCGCTTGATGCAATTGAGGAGGTAATAGCTCTGCAGTAGGTGTTTATTTGGTATTATTCTATTGATGATTTTAAATCTTTATCCTGTATAAAAATCACGCATTTCAGTATCAAAATGATAACCTCACTGCTGTTTTTTGGCTTACTAATAATAGAAGTAGGTTTACAATACCCTATTAAAAACAACCAAAAACAAGCAAGAAGCTATGCATATACATAACTCAACTTTCGACCAGATCGAGAACAGAAATCACCACACCATAAGTCGACGAGTTTTGCAGTTATTGGCTTTGGTGTTAATACCTATCATCGTAATTGCATGCACCGACGCTATTCAGGATCCAGCAACTGAAGAGGATTCAGACCTGGATGTGTTGGCTATCACACCGGAGTGGATACAGAACAACGTTGGCAGTTCCGCACTCGCCAATGAGCTGAACGAGGTGCGGAAGGCGACGCAGAAGTATAAGGATGCTCAGAAAGCCCTCGACGATGGATACGTAATTATATCCGAGTACGTCCCAAATATGGGTTTTCACTTCACGAATCCTGCTCTGATTGCTGAAGACGAAGACGCGGAACATGATCTGACAAAGCCGGCCATCCTCGTGTACTATACAACCGGGAATTATCGCCCTGAACCGTTCGAGGAACTTGATGAAGAACGTCTTAACGATCTTCGCCTTGGTGCTGCAGAATTTGCGCATAGCGGTGACGAGGTTGGAGCAGCTGCAAATTACTTCTCGGACGAGGAGGCACCCCGGAACGTAAGATTTCCTGAAGAGGACGGATGGGAGCAGATTCCAGGTACTCCGCTTACGGCTCTCCACGTCTGGGTGCACCGCGGTAATCCGGACGGTGTGTTTTCGCCGACTAATCGGACGATCGACTAAAGCCTGTCCGTGACCAGCCCAAAGAGATCTCGGTGCATGGACGGTATATCTTTTCAGTCATGAAATATTGCCCGGCAGGATTGTTTTATTCACCTGCCGGAATATTTCTTTCAAATCATACATCACTCAAATTTGGCTAACCTCTGTCTGAAAATCAGCCTTTCCGGCTCAAATGATAACATTACCGCTGTTTTTCGGCTTAGTATTAATAGAGGAAGGTTTGTTTTTTCATTAAGCCTTTTGAAACAAAACATATAAAGCCAAAAAAATACACCACGAATCGATGGATAAAAGCGGTGACACAGACATCAAACCAACCTTAATACTTCCTGACGAAGGCGATTATTACGACTTTGGCGGTACGGGAGGAGTGCACTGGAAAATTGATGGTAACGATACTGGCCAGCGGTTCTCTGTTGTTCACCATCCCATACCGCCACGTGTGCTGATGGCCCCGCTCCACTACCACCACAATGAAGATGAGTACTCCTATGTTCTGGAAGGACGGATGGGTGCCCTGCTTGGTGATGATGTTGTGGAGGCAGGACCCGGCACGTGGGTCTATAAGCCGCGCAAACAGTGGCACACCTTCTGGAACGCCGGCGATACTCCCTGCCTTATCATCGAGGTTATCTCCCCTGCAGGTTTCGAGAACTACTTCCGCGAGGTCGCCGAGGCCGGAATGGGTGATATCGGCCGAATCGAAGAGATCAATCGGAAATATTCCGTGGAAATGGACTTCGGGAGTATTCCCGGGCTCTGTGAGCGTTTTGGGCTGAGAGTTCCGCAGCCGGGAGAATGATTCTACATCGGGATCTGAAAAATTGTCTGACCGATTAATCCAACCTGAAAAACTAAAATCAAAAAACGATCAAAATTCTATGAAACACATTCAACTTACATTAACATCACTTTTATTTTTTGCCATATTTCTTCCTGCCGAAATTAGTGCTCAAAGCACGGAAGCAGCCACTGAAGCAATTGTCTGGAATGTTGATGATCCAGACCTTGAATGGGGACCCTGCCCCGAATTTTTACCGGACGACTGCCGGATTGCCGTACTACAGGGTAATCCTGAAGAGCGCAACACAGATGTGCTTTTTAAACTCCAGGGAAATACAAAAGCCTCAAATCACATTCATACGTCGGCAGAACGCATGATTTTGATATCCGGGGAATTTCATGTTGACTACGAAGGTCAGGATCCTGTTGTAATGACCGCAGGAACGTATGCATACGGTCCGGCCGAACTGCCGCACACTGCATCTTGTGTTTCAGATGAATCGTGTATTCTCTTTATCGCCTTCGAAGAACCGGTGGATGCGATTCCTGTTGATTAATGTATAATTTTGTTGATAAACCGGATACGAAAGTGCAAAAGATGCAATTTATCGTACCCATGCAAACAAAACCAGGAAGTTATGCCAATTTTTATGGACCGCCATGATATTAAAGGAGTTACAGCAGAGGATGTTGCAAAAGTCCATCAGAAAGACCTTGAAATTCAGCACCTGTACAATTGCCGCGGACTTACTTATTGGTTTGATGAAGAACGGGGCACAGCCTTTTGTTTGGTTGAAGCTCCGGACAGGCAATCCCTGAAGGCTATGCATGACGATGCGCACGGTATGGTGCCGCATCAAATCATTGAGGTAGACGATTCACTGGTTGAGGCTTTTTTAGGAAGAATAGAAGATCCTGAACCTGCAGAAGATATCGCTGATTTGGGAATTCACGCATTTGAGGATCCTGCATTTCGGTCAATTATGATCATTGAATTAAAAGATGCAGCTTTAATACCCACAGAAACAGGCTTAACAAAAGCGCGTGAGATTTTCAGGGAGCTGAATAACACTATACGGGATTCTATTGAAAGACATGGAGGGCGGGTTGTAAATCACACGTATCATAAATTTACAGCTGTTTTTGCGTCTATTTCGAACTCTGTTGAATGTTCCGTGAATATACAGGAGCGTGTGATGAGCCTTAATCATCCATTCAGCGGGGTTACCGTTCATCCGGGTATTGGCATAAATGCCGGTGAACCGGTAACTGAAAGTGATCAGTTTTTTGGAGAAACCGTTCTATTTGCTGAGCGTTTGAGTTACATAGCCGGCCAGGGCCAGATACGGGTATCATCCGATGTAAGCGAGCATTACAAAAAAGAGAACCTGAAGGATCTGTCGGAAAAGAGATTTTTAGACACGCTGAATTCACAAGAGGAGAACTTTTTAGGCCGGTTGATGGATGCTACCGAAGAGATCTGGAATAAAGATGGGTTTAATGTTCAGAATTACTGCAGTTTAATGGGTGAAAGCAAATCTCAGCTGTACCGAAATCTTAAACGGCTGACCGGCCGCTCAGCAACAGAGTTCATGAAAGAATTCAGGCTAAAACAGGCATTAAACACTATGAAAGAGAAACCCGATAATATCTCTCAGATAGCCTACGAAACCGGTTTTAATAATCCTTCCTATTTTTCAAAATGCTTCAAAGAGCGATACGGACTACTACCTTCCGAGTTCATTGAGAGTGTGGATTAATGAGTTAAGCAATTGACCATAAAAAGTCCCCCTTTGAAGGGGGCGGGATAACATAGCGAATAGCGAAGTTATCCGGGGGATGATACAAGGTGTTGATCTAACTCCATTTAACTTCCAGGTTCAAAATTCCTTCCGTCCATCCCCCCACTCACTGCGCTCGTTTCGTCTTCGAAGGGAGACATTACTTTCTTAACGAACCATTCAACTCCCAGACACACTAAACTGAACTTAAGCCTATTCTTTTCTCTTGGGACAGTATTTGCATGGTTTGAACCAGCAGTGGTAGACATTTCAAATCTGTTTCGTGATTTAATAGTAACCAATTAAGCCGATTCATTTCGGCAGAACATTTTGGAATCCAGGAATCAACAAAGTTTTACTGAAAAATCTCATGAAAACTTAGTTTCCATTCACAACAATCCAAAAGTCAAATCACAAAACCATGCCTAAATACATCATCGAACGTGAAGTACCTGAAGTAGAAAAGCTAAAAGGCCGCGACCGGCAGGCAACGGCATTGAAATCAGTAAGAGCTCTCAGAGAAATCGGGCCGGAAATACAATGGCTGCATTCGTATGTAAGCAATAACAAAACCCATTGCGTTTATGTGGCCGACAACGAAGAGCTGATACATGAACACTCTGAACGCAGCGGATTTCCGGCAAATAAAATCACTGAAGTTGAGTGGCTTTTAGAGCCGGTAATGGCTGAAGAGTAATATTATTATTCTAATTAACACTTAAACAAAGAGGTAAATATGTCTTTATACGATGAACTTGGCGGAGCAGAAGCTCTTGCGGGAGCCCTCGACCGATTCTACGAAAAAGTAATGGCGGATCCGAAGGTAAGCGTCTTTTTTGAGGGAATGGATGTTGAACGGATCAAAGACAAACAGAAAAAATTCTGGGCAATTGCCCTGGGAGGTGAAGCCGAATACGACGGCCGTGACCTCAATACAGCTCACCAACATTCACGTGAGATGGGCCTTAATGAGGAGCTGTTTCATCAGTTTGTTGGCCATTTTCGATCAACGCTCGAAGAGTTTGGAGTACCTGAAGAGAAAATCAAACAGGTCATTGCCGTCACCGATGAACATATGGATGAAGTACTGAATAGAAATACCGCAAACTGATTAATAACAAATAATAAGCGGAAGCTGAAAGAGTCATTCGTGACATCAGTCATGAGGTTTAATTTCAGCTTCCATTCAATTTTAAAAGGAGAAATATTATGAATTACAAAACGATTTCAATCTCAATTATCCTGGTGGCAGTCATTTTTATCGTTGCTTTTACATTCATCGATAATGATCCAATCTCAGAACCGGATGAAGAACTAAATATGGAAGAAACTGCTGTTGAGGTTCAGGCTGTAAACCAGGATGTTGATGAACCGGAAGGCTTTGATGTAGAAATTCTTGCACCACATGCACCATTTCCTGATGAGCTTGCAGCAAAATTCAGCCTGATATATGCTGAATATGGTGGTGAAGAGATCGTAAACGAAATGCGTGATGCATCAACCATGATTGTGGCTGAAGTAAACTGGGATGAACACGGCTCTACATCTGGCTGGCACTATCACCCCGGCATTGCACTCGTCACAATAGTGGAGGGAGATCTTGAAGTTACCATGAAGCAGGATTGCATTCCCAGAGTTTATGAGGAGGGCGAAGCATGGCTCGATCCCGGTGATATTCATAAAGCGGTATCCGCCAGTGATGGTGTAAAAGCGATAGTAACCTTTTTGGGAATTCCGGACGGAGAACCAGCAACTGTATGGGTTGAGCCGGTGGAGTGTTGATTAATCAGGCATATTTTGAATACCCGAAACTACCGAATCAGTAACTTTGCCGATAACCTGAAATTACCAGGCAAATTTAATAAACTAGTGTCAAGTCAAGTATGAATTGTCGGTATAAAGCAGTGTCTTAAAAGAAACTGCTATGAATAACTACAAAGTCACCTTAACTCAATCTGAACGCGAACAGCTTCAAGCCATTACAGCCAAAGGGTCTCACCGATCTCAAAAAGTATTGAATGCGCTCATTTTACTTAATTGTGATCAGGGAGAGTTCCAGACCCATCGCACTACCAATGAGCAAATCAGCACTATTCTTGGCATTAGCGATCGAAAGATCAACCGTGTGAAGAAAAAGTTTGTAGAGGAAGGATTTGAGATTGCTCTGCACGGAAAAAAAGCGGAGCGAGTTTACAAAAAGAAAGTAGACGGCGATTTGGAAGCCAGGATTATTGCTACAAGCTGCTCAACACCTCCGCAAGGATATACCCGCTGGTCTCTTCGCATGTTGGCAGACTGCATGGTTGAATTAGCCTATGTGGATGAACTCTCTCACGAAACGGTGCGACAGGTTTTAAAAAAAACGAAATCAACCCCTGGAAGCAAAAAGCGTGGGTAATTCCACCGGAGCAAAATGGTGAGTTTGTTGCTGCTATGGAGAAAGTCCTGGAGGTGTATAAACGCCCGTATGATTCTCTGTATCCAGTTGTTTGTATGGATGAGTCTCCCAAACAGTTAATTGGCGAAACACGACAACCGCTGCCCATGAAGCCGGGAGAGCCGGCTCGCTTTGATTATGAGTATCGGCACTGTGGAATGTGCTCAATCTTTATTG
>SLPZ01000123.1 GCA_007131725.1 Balneolaceae bacterium | reverse complement strand
TGCAGGCTATGAGGTTACACTGCCCAAAGCAGGAGATTTTTATGTTGACGGAATCACCATAGAAGCGGGCGGCAAAAGCAAAACTTCAGAGCAGGTAAAACACACAAATAATTACATCATAGCCGCAGATAACATCGAGTTTGGTTTCGGTAAAAAAATACCCCTTTGGCTGTTTGGGTTTTTGTATTAACCGGACCTCCGCGCCGCTGCGACTCCGCGTGTATACAAGCTCATTCAATTAATTCCATCCGGATTTTGAAAAGAATCTCGCAAAGACGCAGAGACGCGAAGTTTATTGGTTAAGATTTTTGTTTGTAAAAATGCCTTCTCACTAAACTCTGCGGTTAAATCCGACAAGCTCAAATTTTTATTTAAGAAGAGAATCCCCAAACCTCAATCCGCATACCGCAAACCAGCCCTTCGCTTAACGCTTTGCCAGAAGCCAGGACACAATCACATAATAGATGGGATAGTAAAAGGATGCAATCGTAAACCATAAAGGAGTTTTATCCATGTAAACCAGCATCACGATCAGCATCACAGAGTATGGCAGGGATAGGTAGAGTGTGAGTTTTCGCCATTGCACAGTGCGGCTGGGGTAAACAAATTTCATAGGAGCATGAACCAGGGCAGCCAGAACAAGCATGACTACGGTTGTAAACAGGGGTTCGGCTCCTAACACGTAGAGGTAGAGAACCACAAGGTTCCAAAAAGAAGGAAATCCGCGAAAGAAATAGGTCTCCGTTTTAGCCCCTTTATGGCTGAAGCCGAACAGGCTGCTGATCAGCACCGCCGAACCGGCGAGAAACGGCAGATCCAAAAAGTAGTATGCCCACACAACCGGCAGGAAAACCCAGACGAGGTAATCCACGATGTTGTCGAGTAAAGCTCCGTCAATTTCGGGTGCGTGTTTGTTTACATCTGCCCGCCTTGCAAGGGTGCCGTCTACGGTATCGATGAATGAGGCGATGGCCAGGATGATGAGTGAAAACCGGGCTTCACCTTCCACAATCAATATCAACGTCCACAGGCCGAGCAATACCCCGAAAGCCGTGAACATGTGAGCAGACAAAGCTTTGAATTTATCAAACATCAGAATTGTGCGGTGAATGGGTGATCATGTATCAGAAAAAGTCAGTCATTTACATACAAGATATTGATTGATGAACTTTTTTCTTATCACAACTTTTTTAAAACCTGAGGCATCATCCTCTGCGTTCCTTTATACCCACTTGTCCTCCAAAGCCCTGGCGCTCAGCTCTTTGCTGAATAGATATGGGCTTTTCAACTCGTCAGACGAAAAAAGCAATCGTCAGACGAGGAGTGAGAGGGAAACCGCGGAGGGCGCGGTGAAGCGCTGAGTTTTGGATAGCAGTGTTTTCTGCACTTCACCCACTCTGCGTAGCTCAGCGGCCCTGCGGTTAAAAAGTAGCAGGCCCATATTTTTATCAAGAAGTAAACTCCCCAAACCCCAATCCGCATACCGCATACCGATTGACGCTAAGCGCTCAGCACCCACCGCTAGGCTTAATAGAATTGGGCTTTACACTCGTCAGACGATAAATGCAATCGTCAGACGAGGAGTTGTCTTGGCATAAAAATCAAAAAAGTTCAGATGGATTCAATTCTAAAAACTCCTGCCAAGGTAATCCCTCATCGCCGATAAGCAGTACTTTTTTCGGGCTGAATTTATCAGAAAATGCCTGCATGCCGCCGGAATATTTTCTGCGTCCGCTTTTTACCTCAATCCCAATCACCTGCTCTCCTTTTTGCAAAACAAAATCCACTTCATCATTGCTGTGGCGCCAATACATCACATCTATACCACTGTTCAGTCCTGAATTCAGCAGATGTGCGCCAACGGACGATTCAACCCATCGCCCCCACTCAGCCGGACGATTTCTGACTTCCTCAAATGGCTCCGGATGCTGAGCAGAAATCAGTGCCGTATTGTACACCTGGAATTTAGGGCTTGATGCCCGTTTGCGAATTATGTTGGGGGAGAATTTATTCAGTCCGCCTAAAAGTCCCGCTGTGTCCAGTAAGTGCAGGTAGTGAGACAATGTTGTGGTATTCCCGGCATCGTGGAGCTGCCCCAGTATTTTATTATAGGATAAAATTTGCCCTGAATACTCACATCCAAGCTCAAACAACCGTTTCATAAGAAACGGTTTGTCCACGCGGGTCATCATCAGAATATCCTTAGATATGGTGGTTTCAATCAATGAATCTCTAACATATTGCTTCCAGCGGGATTCATCCCCGATCAGATCTGCCGAACCGGGATACCCGCCAAACCAAACGAACTCTTCGGGGCTGAATCCGAACGCTTCTTTCATTTCCGAATATGACCAGTGTCCCATAAATATGGATTCATACCGACCTGATAGTGATTCTGTGAGCCCCTGCTGAAGCAATAGTCTCGATGAACCCAACAGGATGACGTACAGTTCAATGTCTGATGCCTGATCCCGGTCCCACTCTTTTTTTACTTGTTCACTCCAGTTTTCAACTTTTTGTACTTCATCGATCACCAGTATTGCGCGGTTTTTTTCATGCCTGCGGCAAATCAGCCGTGCAGCTTCCCATTGCTGTGATATCCAAACTGAATCAGAGGCCGCCACACCGTCTGCAGAGCTGTAGTGCCACGGCAATTCGGTTTGATTAAGCAGCTGACGCACGAGTGTAGTTTTTCCAACCTGACGCGGGCCATAGATTACCTGTATAAACCTTTTTGGTTCATCTTCAATGCGCTTCCTTAGAATCTGTAAATGGAATCTCTCAAATGTTTTCATAATTACTCATTCTGTTGAGTAAATTTACTCAATGCTCTGAGTTATTAAAAATAATTCATTAGGCTGATATTTGCAGAATTCTGATTAGTGTAGCAGCCGGCTTTCAGGTTTGGATAGCTATGTTTCCTGTCCTGCGCTCAATTGCCCTCCGAAGCCTTGGCGCAGGAGGGCTGCGGTTAAAATGGGTATGTTCAAAGTTCTGTCTGTTAGAAAATCCTTAAATCATATTCTGCAAAGCGCCCGGCGCTCAGCTCTTTGCTGAATAGATATGGGCTTTACACTCGTCAGACGCGCCAAAGGCAT
>SLPZ01000213.1 GCA_007131725.1 Balneolaceae bacterium | reverse complement strand
ATGATCATGGGAATGATGGTCGTGATTGTGATTTTTGTGGTGATCATGTTCTGATTTCATGGTTTTCCCCGGTATTTTAATATCTCTTCAAATTATTGCATTTCAATACTTTAATATACATACTGGCTGGCAGTTGCCTGTCATTATAAGATTACGCTGTTGTGTAAAACTTTTAGGTTTACAAAACTGATTCACCTTCAATACCGGTGCGAATGCTCATTGCGGTGTTTATATCCGAACTGTAAATAATGCCATCTCCTTTATTATTGGTGGAGGCTGACTGTTGAATGATCTGTATCACCTCTTTTTCCTGTTTATCTGAAACAAGAATTTCAATTTTGGTAACCTTTGAATGCAGAAATGGAAAATCGAGAGTGGCATTCAGTTTGTCAGGGTCGCCGTGATTTCCAATTCCCTCACCGTGATATACGGTGATGCAGCAATACCCTTCAGATCTCAGGTTTCCGTAAACTTTTTCGAACATTTCCGGCCGGATCATCGCTTTGATTTCTTTCATAATGGCCTCTTTTTTTGATTCTAAACCCTCCATGAGGACTAAAACCCCTGGAGGATTTGGTTTTAATTAAGACTCAATTCTTTCAATCACCTCTCCGCATCCCAACATGGTGTCTGGCAGGTAGGGATTTTGGATTCGTTCCTCGCGGCTGAGCCAGCTTCCTCCATCGTTATCAAGAGCCATCGGGCAGCTCTGTACATAAACCACGCCCTCAACCCCAAATCGCTGTGCTGCTTCAGCAAGCTCTTCAGAGAGGGATCGGAAATGTGTACGTAGTTCATCAAGGTCCGAGCTGTTTGATATGGCTTCAAGCTGACTTTCAATCGAATCGTACACCTCCATCCAGGCCATGTGATCGTTGCCCTCAAGCCTGTGCTTTCCGATCTCTTCAAGCAGACTGCTCAGCTCGTATGTTGTTTTAAATGCTTCATCACTGTTTGATTCAATCAGGTGATCTTTCAAAACCAGATAGCTTTCAATCAGCTCAGTAAATTCTGCTTTAAAATCACTTTCACCTCCTGAATGGTGTCCGTGCTGAGCCTGGATTACAGCAGGCAGGGTTAAGAGTAAAAGTGCAAATATGGATGTTGTTAGTTTTTTCATTGTATTGGTTCTTTATTGGTTAAAAAAAGGGTTCAGACCTGACAGGTTTCAAAAACCTGTCAGGTCTCAAATCTCACGACTATCTATCAATCCGCTCAATCACCTCGCCACAACTCGGCATCGTCTCGGGTGCATACGGATTTTCGATCTCTTCTTCGGTACTCAGCCAGTGTGCATCTTCCATGGGGCAGTATTGATGATAGACCACTCCCGGGATTTCGTAATTCTTTACAGCCTCGATTAAAATGTGTGAAAGGGCGGCAAACCCTTCACGCTGTCCGTCAAGATCACCGGCTTCCAGGATATGGTTTAGATGACCTTCAATCGCTTCATACTGTTGCATCCACCTCATATGGGCATCACCGTCCATGCGGTGCATACCGATCGATTCCAGCTCCTCTCCGGCATCCCGGAAAGCTTCTGCGGCCGCATCAAAGTCTGAGCTGAACAGGGCCTCTTTTCCGGAGATATAAAGCTCAAGAAGTGAAATGAAATCCTGGCGGAAATCATCTGTTGCGCCGTCTACAGCACCTGTATGTTCATGTGGATCATCATCTGCAGCTTCCATTGCTTCGTGATCGTGATCATCATCCATATCCATATCACCGTGGTCATGAACCGGCACAGCTCCGGCTCCCGGCTCGCGGTTCATCATGCTGAATCGGTCGGCAAGCTGCATCTCGCTGTCGATGCGGAAGTTGCCGTGGAAAACCACTTCTTCACCTTCTTCCACACCCTCTTCAATCACGTAATAATCTCCTGCTTTCGGGCCCAGTTCCACTTCGCGCACTTCAAACCGCGGAACATCCACTGAGGTGTCTTTTACATAAACAAGGGAGCGCGGCCCGGTCCAAAGTACCGATGAAGCGGGAACCATCAACTTTTCAGAATCCATTCCGGCATGGAGATTTCCCCGCACCAGCATGTCCGGCTTCAGGTCATGATTGGCATTTTGAATATCACCACGAACTCTGATGGTTCGCTTTTGAGGATCGACCACCGGATCTATAAAGCTGACTTCGGCTTCCCAGGAGTTGCCGGGATTTCCCCGTGTCCGGAAATGGATAGGATCACCAACCGATATCCAGGCGATATCCTCTTCGTAGGCTTCCAGAACCACCCAGATGTCATCAAGATTAATCACTTCGTAAACAACTGTTCCTTCCATCACATGCTGTTCATCCACCACATTTCGTTTGACGACAAATCCGTCAACCGGAGAGAGAATCTCCATTTCATCCTGTACTTCACCTGTTTCTACAATATTCCGGATCTGATCTTCAGTAAATTCCCAAAGTAGAAATTTCCTTTTGGCCGATTCGTACAGCCGGGGATTCCGGTCTCTGTTTTTCGCTGCTTCTATCAGTTCACGCTGTGCCGTTATCAGTTCGGGAGAATAAACCGAAGCCATTACATCACCGCGTTGAATAGGGGCGCCGGTAAAGTCGATTTTTACATCGCGCACTCTGCCCTCAAAATGTGTGGTTACATAGCTGACTCGGCGTTCATCTACTTGAATTTTGCCCGGCAGGTGAAGTTCTTTATGAGGCACTTCCCGTTTAACCTGTGCAGTTTGAACCTGCGCCAGTTTCATCGCGGCTTCTGTCATGACCATTGAATAGTCATCTTCCTCAGCCTCAGCATCGTTTGCCCTGGCAGGAATTAAATCCATACCACATATGGGGCATGAGCCGGGGCCGTCTTCCCGAACGGATGGATGCATGGAGCATGTCCAAACCTCATTTCCACTTTCTGCGGCAATTTCATGGTCATGATCATTGTTATGGTCGTTTGATCCGCCAAAGATGAACCAGCCGAGCAAGAGTCCGGCCATCAGGATGGCAGCGTATGTAAGTATCTGGTTTTTATTGAAGATCATTGTTCTGTTGTTTTGTTTATGAAATTTTGTTGATGATATCCCCTCTTGAGAGGGGAAATGTGAAGCCGAAAGCGCAGAGCGCGATTCGGCAAGCGAGGGGTGTGTTTGTGCAGTGCCATAGCCATTGCCGTCAACACACCCCTGACGATTCCGCTGAACGCTTCATCGTCTGTCCCCTCTCGAGAGGGGATTTTTCAAGCATTATTTTCTTTTCCGTTTTCACTTTTCACTTTTGCTGTGTTCTTTTTACAGTCCCGATCATTCGGGGCCTTTTCAGTTTTCACTTTTACTATATGGCGCTGCATCCCCCACAAGGGTTTCAATCCGAATTACAGCCTTATTCTGTTTCACCATCACCTCAATATGCTCCAGTTCCAGGTCCAGCAGTTGCTCCTGCAGCCGAAGCACTTCGTCGAACCTGACATTGCCGGCCGCATACTCTTCGCTTAGGATTTCAAGTGCCTGTTCTGCTCTCGGGATGAGTTCCTCTTCCAAAAGTGTTGCACTTCGCATCGACTCCCGGTGCTGTTCCAAAGCCTGTTCCAGTTCGCTGACCAGCCTGTTGTCAGTCTGCAATTCCTGGTAGTCCAGCGATTGTAACTGCTCTGTTGCCTGCCGGTGTTGTGCGCTGTATCGTGATCTGAAAATCGGCACACGTACAGTAGCCATGGCGGCAACCATATCCCCGGAATCGGGAAACATCGACATGGCTCCGGAATTCCGGCCCATTACTTCCACTCCAATTCCGAATGAAGGGCGTCCGTCCATACGTGCAAGGTTTCGCTGTTCCTGAAGCATCTCCCGGCGTGCATCCAGCTCATTGAATTGAGGGTTCAATTCCCGAACCCTGTTTATAAGCTCATCTTCTTGAAAAGATATTTCACGTGAACGGATGTGCCCGGTAGTTTCAACTTCAGTATCAGGCGGCCGGTTTAAATAGGCATTAAACACCGCTTGAATGGGGTTAATTTTGTCTTCGAGATTTTCGATCAGAGTTTTGAGACGCTGCTCTTCCATTTGAATGCGGAGCAGGTCGGCCTGTCCGGCGCGGGCTGTTTCGTAACGAATCTCCACCGAGGATTCCAGATCCCTGACCAGTTCAATGGTTTTTTGTGCGATCTCTATTTTCCGGTGCAGTTCGGCAAGGTCGAACCAGGTGGTTTGAATATCCCGGTAAAGTTCAAGCTGACGGGAATTCAGGCGTTCATAGCCTGCCTCGGCAGAAGCCTGCTGCATATCGCGCCGTGTTTGCAGCGTTCCGAACCAGGGAAACATCTGCATAGCCGATACTGAAAATCGTCCCAAAAACGGATCGGACATCATCGGGTTGAATGTGTAGCCGATTCTGATTTCCGGGTCGGGCAGTGTGCCCACTTGCGGAATGATTTCCAGCTCGGCACGATATTGGTGCCAGAGCGCCCTAAGCTCGGGATTCTCCTCTGATGCAATCCGCAGGTACTCTTCGAGCTGTGGATAAGTCTCCCCTTGAACTTGCGCCAGGGTGTTTAGTGGGGCTATGAACATGATGAGGGCCAATGCTATGGCCATATAATATCCCCTCTTGAGAGGGGATATGCGAAACTGAAAGCGCGAAGCGCGGTTCAGTGAGCGAGGGGTGTGTTCTGCGGGGGCAAAGCTCGTTGAAAGAGTGTTGCCTTCACTCAACGCTCCGTCAACACACCCCTGACGATTCCGCTGAACGCTCCATCGCCTTTCCCCTCTCAAGAGGGGATTTATCTTCTCACAACCTCCGTCCCAAACCTCAAGACTCAAGACTAACTTCTCACGACTATTCATTTCTCCTCCAATCTGTTTTCAATTTCTAAACTATTTTCCTTCCACATCGCATAGAGCAGCGGTACCAATAGAAGGCTCAGTACCTGGATCAGCATACCGCCGAAAATGGGCACCGCCATCGGAATCATGATTTCCGAACCTTTTCCGGGTGAGGTAAGGATCGGCAGCAGGGCCAGCAATGTGGTTCCCGTGGTCATCAAGCAGGGGCGGACTCTCCGCATACCGGCTTCGATTGCAGCCGCATAAATTCCTTCGCGTCCCTGTGGTTTTTTCCGTTCAAACAACTGCTCCAGGTAGGTGGCCATCACCACGCCGTTATCCACGGCAATTCCGAACAGGGCCAGGAACCCTACCCAAACCGCCACACTCATATTGATTACTCCCATCTGGAAGAAATCCCGGATCTCCACTCCTAATACGGAGAAGTTGAAAAACCAGTTCTCTCCATAAAGCCAGAGCAGGATAAATCCACCGGCCCAAACCAGCACAATTCCTGAAAAAACGATCAGTGTAACCGGCGATGACCGGAACTGGAAGTAGATAATCAGAAAGATGATCAGAAGGGTAATAGGCAGCACAACCGAAAGACGTTCTGCGGCCCGCTGCTGGTTTCTGAATTCCCCCTCAAATGTGTAGCTGATACCGTCGGGAACCGACAGAATACCTTCGTCGATGTTATGATCGAGGTGTTCGCGCACCCGGTTTACAACATCAATTGGGGCCTGTCCGGGAAAGCTGTCGAAAGTGACATATGCACTCAGAAACGTGTTTTCACTGCGGATGTTCATCGGGCCGGTTTCGAACCGTATTTCGGCAAGCTGCCCCAACGGTATCTGGCTGCCCCCGGATGCAGGCACAAGAACACGCTCCATCATTTCAGGGCTGTTGCGGTATTCACGGGCGTAGCGCACCCGCATCGGATATCTTTCGCGCCCTTCAACGGTCATTCCCAGCATTCGCCCGCCGATCGCCGTGCTGATCGTCGAGTGAACATCCTGGATGGAAAGCCCGTGTCGTGCAATTTCCTCCCGGTCGATATCGATTTCGATGTAGGGTTTACCCACCACACGATCGGCAAACACTGAAGCGGGACGCACGCCCTCGACATCCCGAATCAGCGGTTCCAGGTTCGTTGCAAATTCGTCAATCGTATCAAGATCGGGGCCGCTGACACGAACACCCATATTGGCCCGCATTCCGGTTTGGAGCATAATCAGGCGGGTTTCAATCGGCTGTAGTTTGGGAGCGGAAGTAACACCGGGAATATCTGATGCTCTCAAAATTTCCGCCCAGATGTCATCGGCTGACTGTATGTGATCGCGCCATTGCCGGTAGTACCGGCCCCGGCGGTCGGGAATCAGATCACCATGATCATCGCGTACAAATTCTCCGCCTTCAACCTTGTATCGAACACGCCGGCCCCTTTCATCGGTTTTGTATTCGCTCTTATAGATGATCACATTTTCGAACATTGAAACCGGGGCGGGGTCGAGGGCCGATTCAACCCGGCCGATTTTTCCGACTACGGTTTCCACTTCGGGAATAGATGTGATACGCATATCCATTTCGCGGGTCATCTGCAGTGCCTCTTCAATCCCTGCGTGAGGCATGGTAGTGGGCATCAGCAGGAACGAACCTTCGTCAAGGGTGGGCATAAATTCTTCGCCCAGGCCGGGAAACCGGTCGTCGATGGCGGCCCACATCCGGGTTTCATCGATCTGAATCCCAATGGCATTAAAACCATCCGCAACGTACCGGAATGTGGTATCAAAGCCGCGCCAGCTCATCAAACCGAATAAAAGAATGAGGAGCGGAAGGGCAAGAAAGACTTTTTTGTTTCGGAGTGCCCAATCGAGAATTCTCTCGTAATAGTGCATAAAGAGCCAGAACAGGCCGAAAATAATCGCCACAATAGCAATAATAAATAACAGGCTGAGTGTGATCGGGTTTTCAGCGCCCAGGGGCAGCCAGGTTCCGGCCAGCAGCCATCCCACACCCAGGAGTATAATGCCGTTGTTTCCCCACGACACCCAGGGCTTGTAATCCTCCCTGTACATACCGGCAAGATTGTTTGCGCCAAGAGCCATCAGTGTGAGACCGGCCCAGCCGAGATAAGAGACGGCGATAAACAGACCTCCTGCAATCATCAACCCGTTCCAAAACAGAAGCCAGCGCCGTTTGCTGATCTTTTGCGAAAAGAGCCAGTGGGCGAAGCTGGGAATCAGGGTGATTACAATCACAAGAGCTGCGATCAGGATAAAGGTTTTGGTCCACGCCAGCGGCCCGAAAAGGCGGCCTTCTTGTGCTTCGAGCATAAACACGGGCAGAAAGCTGACGATGGTCGTCATCAGCGCTGTGATCACGGCCGGGCTCACTTCCGCCGTAGCCCGCCAGATTGTCTCCAGCAGATCTTCATCCGGATCTTTTTCATCCATATGTTTGAGCATATTTTCGGTAAGGATAATGCCCATATCCACAACCGTACCAATGGAGATGGCAATCCCCGCAAGGGCAACCACATTGGCATCCACCCCCACATATTTCATCATGATAAAGCTCATCAAAACAGCCAGCGGCAGCAGTGCCGAAATCACAAAGGAGGTCCGGAGGTGCATCACCATAATAATGATGACGATAATAGTGATGAGGATCTGCAGGGAGAGGGCTTCCTCAAGCGTACCGAGAGTTTCGTAAATGAGGCCGGTACGGTCGTAAAACGGTACAATTTTGACTTGTGAGACCGTTCCGTCTGCCAATTCTTTGCTCGGCAGCCCCGGGGCGATATTCTCAATCTCTTCTTTGACGTTCTGAATCACCTCAAGCGGATTTTCTCCGAACCGGGCTACAATCACGCCTCCCACTGCTTCAGCACCGGCCTTGTCAAGTGCACCCCGCCGCTGGGCAGGCCCCATACCAACCCTGGCAACATCCTTGATACGGATAGGGGTATTGTCGACAACGGCGACTACGCTTTCCTCCAGGTCTTTGTAAGATTCAATATACCCGAGTGCGCGAACCACATATTCCGCACGGTTCATTTCAATGGTGCGGGCGCCTGTTTCGATGTTGCTTTTGCGAACGGCATCGGCAATCTGGTTTACATTCACTCCTGCTTCACGCATCGCCACCGGGTCAATATCCACCTGATACTCCTTTACAAACCCACCGATGCTGGCCACTTCAGCCACACCATCAACCGATGCAAGTGCATAGCGGACAAGAAAATCCTGGATAGAGCGAAGTTCCTGGGGGTCCCAGCCGCCGGTTGGGTTACCGTCGCGGTCGTACCCTTCAAGTGTGTACCAGAAAATCTGGCCAAGTGCTGTTGCATCAGGCCCCAGTGCAGGCTGAACACCGTCAGGCAGCAGATCGGCCGGCAGGGCATTCAGCTTTTCAAGAATCCGTGCACGGCTCCAGTAAAATTCAACATCATCTTCAAAAATGATGTTGATGCTGGAAAAACCGAACATCGAATTGCTGCGTATGGTACGGATGCCGGGAATGCCAAGCAGTTGTGTTGTGAGCGGATAGGTGATCTGGTCTTCAATGATCTGCGGAGCCCGGCCCGGCCATTCTGTGAATATAATTTGTTGATTGTCGCCAATGTCAGGGATCGCATCCACCGGCACGGGATCGCGGGGAACAAAATCAATATCCCAATCAAATGGAGCTGTAGAGATTCCCCAACCTGCCAGTGCTAAAAATAGCAGCAAGGCGATTAATTTGTTTTCGAGAAAAAAGCGTATGAGTTTGTTTGTCATGCTGAGTGTATTTCGAAGTCCCGAATCATCGGGGAGATGTTAGTCTTGAGTCGTGAGACATGAGTCATGAGTATTGAGTATCAAGTATTGAGTAGTGAGACTTGTGGGGAAGATTGGCAGGAATTGCTCCCCTCCTTGCGGCGTTATTTTGCGCCGTAGGAGCCTGTCCGACTCTTGGCGGAAGGGGCCGGGGGTGGGTCTGAAAGGGCTGCGAGCCTTCAACAGGCTTCCAGCCAAATCAACGTTCTGTCTACACACCCCTGATCGACTCGCTGAACGCTTATCGATCGGTCCCCTCTCGAGAGGGGATTCACCTTTCCTTCCCAATAAAAGCTATTGGATTAGTTCAAAAACGTATCGTACACGAGCCAGAGGGGCGGGTCGTGCTGGGCGAGTTGTTTGTTTTGGGAGGTGGGTGCCCGTTCGGTTGAGGTGATGAACGGAGTGAGATTCTCTTTTTCGGTAAGCTGGATTTCCGCATCCGTGGAGGAGAGAGTCCAGTCAGAACTGCTGAGTACGCTTTCGCCGATGTGGCAGGCACAGATGAAACTCCAGTCACAATCGTGGTGATGGCTGGTATCAGTTTCTTTATCCGTATCAGCTTGTTCCGATTCACAGCAGCTGTGGTCTGCGGCCATTTCGGTGGCTTCCTGTGTATTTATCAAACAGAATTCAACCAGTTGCTTGGCATGCAGGCCTGAAGGTATCAGAAAAGCCATCAACAGAAGTGCCGCTGTCGCTTTTGTAATTCGCTGATATGTGGCTGAGAATTTTATCACAAACTAAGGATAGGTTTTAGACGGGAGAAATTCATGGAATCCAAAAATATTACACAATCAAATAGAAATTTCAGAATCGAATTTGGCAATTACTCTGAAATTGTTTTTGATTTTCTTTGATAAAATACCCAACCCACTATGGTGATTAGAATTCCCCAACCCACCATCATTCCACTGATAAGATGCTGACGGCCGGTTTCAGCAAACGGAAGTATCAAAAGGCCGGCAAATATACAGACAAATCCAACGTATAATATAAGATTTCGCCATTTCATAAAATGTGACTCCATTTTATCTGAGAACTTCTAAAAATTGTGAAGTTCTTATTTTAAATGTGAATATGTTCTGTATGGTATTTGTAAAATGGAATATGTTTCACATAAATCTTAAAATCAACTTATGGGAACCAATCAATGTTATCACTAATATGAAAAACAGGCGCCAGCGATCCAAAGGCCGGGAAAAAGAGAGATTAATCAAAAAAGATTGTTAGGATGAAATCAAATTAAAATCTGATACCAGAGCTAATCCGCATTTCACACAAATAATTATCCGCTAAAGAACAACCATTGTCGGCCTGGTAAATGAAATCTGACACCGCAAATATGAAGCACTGGTACTATATAACCGGGGTTTATCGCAACCATAAGTATTGTCAAAAAGCCTGGGACGGGCAGATATTGATACTCAATTTTTTTGACACCGGCTTCAAATTTTTGGTTGGTAATTTGTTTTAAAACCAATAGATATGGATCATTGGTCATAAAAGAATTATCATAACTGAATGAAAGAAGAAACTGAAAGGATTTTCTTTATCAGCGGGTTTTTCCTGTTTCTGTTTTCCATGATTCTGCCAGCATATTCGGAGCAGATTAATGCCTATGGTTTTCAGGCAGCAATTGTTGCATTGGCGGGGCCATTCAGTGCCGGATGGGATTCAAACATTTTTCATGAGCTGTTTTACAGAGGCCATTTGTTGTTGCTGGGGCTACACAATTTCATACTGCCGGCAACGATGTTTTTATTTCACAAAATTAAGACGGACGTTTACAGATGGCTGGCTGTTTTATTTCTGATCTCATTCTTCAACACCATTCTGTTCTTCTTTTTGAATTGGATCAGCGTAGATCACGAAAAGCTTTTGATTGGCTATTATGTATGGGTTTTAGCCGGTTTACTTGTGGCATATCCGGTTTTGGTTCAGATAAAATGTATACGTTTAGCGGATTGACAGAGTGCGTTAACCCCGGCAATCCTGTCAGGATCGCGGGCAACTTTTTCGCAGGATATTAACATAGGAGCACAACTCTGACAGGAACCGAAAAGCACGGTACTCTGCCAGGTTGTTAAATTAGAGCCGCTAAACAGATACGATAAAATTGTTTTCCGCTGAATGAATTCACCCATTATTCGGGTTTTATATTTATGAACAATTTCATCAATCAGAATAAAATGAAGACAACGGCTTACTCTGTTACACTAACCTGTTTTACCGGACTCATCTTTTTTGTGATATTTTTGATTCCGGACACATCACATAGCCGGCAAGTTTCTATAGATGCAGAAACCGGCGGAGTGTGGTTCAGCCGAAATGATGTTAGAATTCCGAATGAAGGAGGAACGGATTTTGATATGATTGATTTGATTGGCTCTGACCTGAGCTTCTATTACCGCCTCAGGCTGAATGTTACCTTCGGTGAACGGCATACGTTCCGGGTTCTTTTTGCTCCATTGGAAAAGAGCGGAACCGGGATGTTTGACGAGCCGGTATTTTTTGAAGAAACCCAGTTTGATGCAGGGAGCCCTGTAAACGGCATTTACAAATTCAATACATACCGGCTTACCTATCGCTTTACATTTTACGACCGGAACAACTGGACCTTAGGCGCCGGTGCTGCGGGATTGATCCGTGATGCAAAAGTTGAACTCAATCAAGCCGGTGCTTCCGATTCCAATACCGATCTTGGGTTTGTACCCCTGATTCATTTGTTCGCTGAAAGAAATTTAGGCAGGAGCGCATCTGTAATTTTTGATGCCGAGACACTGGCAGGGCCTCAGGGCAGGGCAACCGATGCAGCTCTTACTTTTCATTATCAGCTGTCAGATTACTGGGGTGTTATGGCAGGTTACCGGTTGCTGGAGGGCGGCGCCGATGTGGATGAAGTGTACAATTTTTCCTGGATTAATTACGGCCTGTTCGGTTTAACATTCAATCTGCGATAGATTCGTACACATTCCCATTCACCAGAGTAACAATACTTTGGGCCGGAAGTTCAATTTCTGAGACCGATACCATCCCCTCATTCACGGCATTTCGCGATGCAGAAGAGACCACCATTTCAAAGCCAGCCGGGATGTTTTCTCCGTCAAGATTCAGCGAAACCGGTTCGGCGTTGGTATTGATGGCAACAATGGTGAAAGCATCCATTTCACTGTGATAATAGGCGGTGGCAAACACCCCTTCATTGTCATCATAATCAAGCTGAAGGCGTTCAGCGCCGGGGCGGATAAACCGGTAAAAGTGCTTGGATACATAATAGCGTTTGCTGGTTTCTTCGCCCTGCATCAGGTTAAATTCACTTATAGTGCCGGCATCACTTCCCTGCCACCAGACCCATGCAGAAACATTTCCGTGATGCAAAGCGGCGTGGATAGCCAGCCCCAAATCCAATGCGCCAAGCTGGCTGCCATCGGTGAGCCAGTGATCGTGGTAACCCGAAGTTTCTGTCATCCAGACCGGTTTCCCT
>SLPZ01000034.1 GCA_007131725.1 Balneolaceae bacterium | reverse complement strand
TTGAATAGATTTTTTTCTTAAGCCGGTATTCACCTTCAATATCCGTTTGAAATTTCGGATATGCATTCTGGCCGGGAAAAACCCCGTAAACCCGCAAAGTATCCTGCCAATGTCCGCCTGCTTTAACGATAAATGGCGGACTCAGGCAAAGCTGTTCTATAGAGCTGTAAGCCAAAACCCATTCTCCATTTACTCTTTTCTGAAGTGCCGGCGCTATAGGTTGTTTACAACCAATCATGTAAATAGCTTTATTAGTTGTGTTGGTGATGGTGTAGGGAATTTCAAAACTGACTCCGTGCCATGGCTTTTGAAAAACTTCGGCTTGATATACTTCGGAATCGGTTTGCAGCATTCCGCCTTCTTTCATCGAAAATTGCAAATCGTGTGTAGAGATTTCTGTGCAAGAAAACAATACCAGGGAGAACAAACTGATAGAAAGCAGTAGATATAATCGGTACATAAGCTTTTGGATTTTATAGAACCATGCTATACAGGCAGCCGGGTTTAGGTTTTGATACTAATACACGCCGGTTTGGCCGGGTACCTATCCAGATTTTGGAAAGAATCTCGCAAAGCCGCAGAGGCGCGAAGGTGATTGTTTAAGATTTTTGATTGTAAAAATGTCCTCCCCCAACCTCTGCGCCGCTGCGACTCCGCGTGCAAACAAGCTAAATCAAAAAAAGAAAAACCCCGGCAGATTATTACCGGGGCTTCATGAAAGAATCAAAAGATAGAGCTGTAAAATCAGGCAGCCAGTACTTTAGAAACCTGCTCTGCAGCTTCTTTGAGCAGGACGGCTGAAATCACATTCAGATCGCTGTTGTCGATGATGACTTTGGCCTCTTCGGCATTGGTGCCCTGCAGTCGAACAATAATCGGGACACCTTCCACTTTTTTGGCAATTTCGGGATCTTTGATCGCTTCAATAATTCCGTTGGCAACCCGGTCGCAGCGTACAATTCCGCCAAAAATGTTGATCAGAATTGCTTCCACACTGGGATCTTCCAGAATAATTCGGAAGCCGTTTTTCACCGTTTCCACATTGGCTCCGCCGCCCACATCGAGGAAGTTAGCCGGTTCCCCGCCGGAGAGTTTGATAATGTCCATTGTGGCCATAGCCAGCCCGGCGCCGTTCACCATACAGCCCACGTTTCCATCCAGTTTGATGTAGTTCAGGTCGAATTTTGAGGCCTCAACTTCAATCGGATTTTCTTCAGACTTGTCACGCAGATCGGCAATATCCTTGTGGCGGTAAATGCTGTTGCCATCGAAGGTAACTTTGGCATCGAGTGCCAGCACATCACCATCGGGGGTGGTTACCAGCGGGTTTATTTCAACCATATCAGCATCTTTCTCTTCGTAAAATTTGTATAGCGCCGCGATAAATTTCACTGCTTTTTTGAAAGCATCACCCTTAAGGCCAAGTGCAAATGCGATGCGGCGGGCCTGGTTTGGCTGCAAGTCCATGCCGGGTTCTACCCAAACTTTTACGATTTTTTCAGGGGTTTCTTCCGCCACTTTTTCAATTTCAACACCGCCCTCGGTTGATGCCATGATGACATTCTGACTTTTTTCCCGGTCAAGCAGAATGCCGAGATAAAACTCTCTGTCAATTTCAACTCCGTCGGTTACATATATGGTTTTAATTTCCTGGCCTTCTTCGCCGGTTTGAATGGTTACGAGTGTATCACCCAGCAGAGATTCGGCTGCTTCTCTTACTTCTTCAATGGTTTTGCAGAGAATCACACCTTTGGCATTGTTCTTTTTGGTGCGGCCTTTTCCACGTCCGCCGGCGTGAATTTGCGCTTTTACAACAAACAGGGAGCTGCCTTTTGCTTTCATTTCTTCAGCGGCCTTTACGGCTTCATTCACAGATTTTGTGGCAACGCCGCCGGGCACTGCAATTCCGTATTGTTTAAAGAGTTCTTTCGCTTGATACTCGTGAATTTTCATGTCTCGTGGGTTAATCAGTCAATAGTTGTTTTTTCCGGCTGAATAATAGCCAAATCGCAGAGTAAAAAAAAGCTGGTGAAATTGGTTTGTAAGGGATCGGCTTTTTTTGGCTCTTACTATAAAGAGCAATAAAATTTTGAATGTTATGGGAAGAAAATCGAACAGAAAAACAAAAGAAGTTTTTTACCTGGAACTGCGGGTTGCCGGAGGTGTGCCTCTGTTTGTGCAGCCGTTGATCACGAAAAAAATGCTGAACGGCCTGAAGTGGAGCTGTGAAAAACGGGGGCTAAGAATTTATGATTATTCACTGCTTCCGGATCGAATTGTGATGATTGCCAACACGGCCTGGGGCTCTCTGCCTGATGTACTGGAGTCGTTCAAAGCGTTTTCCTCGAAAGCGGTGATGCTGATTCTCAGAAACGGCTCTGCCAATCTTCATACTTCTTGGATGTTATCGGTTTTCCAGGAATTTGGGCCGGCGGGAAGGCCGGAGGGAATTCATATCTGGGAGGAGGAAACATTTATGAAGACACTTTTTAAACAGGATGATATAGATGAGCACGCCGTGCAGATTCACAAGAGGGCTGTTAAACTTGGGTTGGTGGCCAGGCCGGAGCATTACCTGAACAGCAGTGCCTGCCCGATGCACCCGCTGGATGGCTGGATTGTTGAGGCTACGGATCCGTGGAGTTAGGTAGATCACGCAAAGGCGCAGCGGCGCGGTGAAGTACAAGCACGCGGAGGCGTGGCGGCGCAAAGGAGGAGTTGAATACTTAATCAATTTTTTATGGAGGTAATTTTGAGAGAGAATGCTTTGGCAAGTATGATTTTAGATATCAGTTTTGAAATTCATAAAAACTTGGGGCCAGGACTTTTTGAATCAGTTTACGAAGAAATAATTTGTTACGAATTAAGCAAATCAGGTCTTGATTTTACACGGCAGGAAGTAATTCCGGTAAAATGGAAGCGCAGAAAAATGAATATTGGTTTTAAAGCTGATATTATCATTGAAAACAAGTTGATCGTTGAAATAAAATCTATCGAACAACTTGCACCTGTTCATTATAAACAGTTGGTTACCTATTTACGACTAACAGATATCAAACTCGGCTTGCTGATCAATTTCAATGAAGCATTGTTAAAGCATGGCATAAAAAGAATTGTCAACAATCTTTAAAAATGCCTTCCCCCCCCAAC
>SLPZ01000061.1 GCA_007131725.1 Balneolaceae bacterium | reverse complement strand
ATTATAGCCTGATTCTAAGTGATCATTAAACTTTTGGAGTCTCAAAAATAGTAGATCAGAAAATATTTTCAGTATTTTTCAACCATTTGCGAAGAGATTGTATTTTGCAGGAAGTATCAAACTAAATTTGTTCAGTAGAAAAAGTAATAATGAAAAACATCTACAGCACTCAATTCAGAGTCAGGTCTTACGAAGTAGATCAACATGGTGAAGCATCACTATCTCACATTTGCAATTATTTTCAGGAGGCGGCCGGGCTTCATGCCAATGATCTCAATTTTGATATTTCTGATTTGTTCAAAAAAGGATTGACATGGATTTTGTATCAGCTTCATGTGAAAGTTTACCAATATCCCCAAAGATGGGATGAAATTACTGTTCATACCTGGCCGTCTGCCGGTGAGGGGATTCGGGCTTTCAGGGATTATGAATTAAAGAACAGCGATGACAAAACCATTGCTGTTGGTTTAAGCCAGTGGATGGTTCTGGATTTAAAAACAAAACGGCCGGTAAAAATTCCGGATGAAATACTGAAATTCGGCTCACATCCCGGGCCACACGTTCTCGAAAATAACCGTTCGACCATTGAGACTCTCCCGGATGAAGACTCCAGACTAATAACCCGGGTTGGCAGGCAGGATCTCGACATGAACAACCACGTAAACAATGTGAAATTTATTGAATGGATTACCGGCCATCATCAGGATAGTTCTTTAAAATGCCGCGAACTGAAGATCCAATTTATGTCTGAAGCCAAACTGGGGGACAAAATCTTCCTTGCCCGGTCTGCTGACAAAAATCAGGATGTACAGGAAATAAACCACACACTTTTCAGAAATGACGGCAAAAATGTGATTGCTAAATCACAATCGACATGGCAATAAACCTAATCAAACGTCAGTTCAACATAAGAAATTGAAAAATAAGTCTGAGGCTGTCCAAAAGGGCGTCATCCCGTACTTGATACGGGATCTCCTATCTTTGATTTAAGCAGGAGATGCCGGTTCAAGCCCGGCATGACGGAAACGAACATTCCATACCTCATTATGCGCCCTTTTGGATGCTCATCTCAACGTATTTATCTCGAACTCACGTTAATCAAGTGTAAACTCAATCCCACTTCGGGGCAAAGTTGGGGTTTACAATCCGCTGAGATTTATCGAGTTTGTCGATCTGTTCAAAATGCTCATCAGAAAGCTGAAAATCGAAAATGTCGATATTTTCTGCCAGGTGGTCTCTGGAAGATGCCTTTGGAATGGCAACCACATTCTCCTGTTCAATTAACCACCTGAGTGCTACCTGTGCTGCCGTTTTTCCGTACTCTTTACCAATTTCGATCAGTGTTTCATTATTAGCCACTTTGCCCTGTACAAGCGGGCTGTAAGCTGTAATTAAGAAATCGTAGTCATAGGTAAGATCAAGCAGGTCGAACTGCCCGAGAAAAGGATGAAATTCAACCTGATTTGTAAGGATTGGAATTCTTAAATCCTCAACAACTTCGAGAGTTAAATTCAGCGGAAAATTGCTGATTCCCAGGTTTAAAGCTTTTCCCTGGTCTTTTAAAGCAAGCATGGCCCTGAAAGTCTGTTCAATATCGTATTGGCTGTTAGGCCAATGGATAAGCAGAAGGTCGACATATGGTGTGCGAAGCTGCTCGAGGCTCTCCTCTACAGATTGAAGCACCTCATCGTGATCGAGATTGGTATGCCAGATTTTGGTGGTTAGAAAAAGCTCTTCCCTGTCTACATGTGATGATTGGATAGCATCGCCAATCTCTTTTTCATTTTCATAGATCTGAGCTGTGTCAATATGTCTGTAGCCGATGTCAATGGCTTCTGTAACGGTTTTTTCACAATCTTTACCAAATAATCGATGAGTACCCAGCCCTATTTCGGGTACATCAATGCCCTGAACTGTTTTAAACTGCATGTAAATATGTTGATCTTATTTTAGACTTGATGTTATTTAGCGTTGAATTCATCACTAACGGATATAATATAAATTATAAGCTATGAAATGAAACGAATTTAGCTTGAATGTACCTTTGATATTCTTTTGAGATCTCAAACGTATAGGTTTTGTAGAGATAAGCAAAATCTTAATGAAATTATTTAATCAAGGTGACTTTTCGGGTGAGGATTCTGTTGCCCGTTTCGAGCTGAACTATATAGATACCACTTGGATGGTTGGTTGCATCCCAAATAACCGAATGTTCGCCGGCTTGCATGGTATCATCGATTAACAAAGAAACCTGCTGCCCGACAATGTTGTAAACCCCCATTCGAACCGGGCGTTCTTCAGGCAAATAGAAAGTGATATTTGTTGCAGGATTGAACGGGTTCGGATAATTTTGGCGCAGCTCAACAGTGCCCGGCCTTTCCTCTTCTTCCTCTTCCTCAATAATTGCCTCATATGGTTCAAGACTCACAACAAACCGGTTTCGCTCTGATGGAGACAGTGTTGTAAGGCCTGAATATTCATCATTCATCTCGGCTGTTTGATTTGCATTGTAGCGGAATCTATACCTTCTTTCTTCCCTCATGTTTATGGTGGTACCTGTTTGCCTGTCTTCGAGTGTCAGCACCCATTCATCGGGAATTTCGTCCGGAATGTGCCATTCTACGGAAGCTTCACGGGCAGAAGTACCGAATTGTTCATACCCAAGGCCAACCTGATAGGATGCATCAATTTCGTATGGCAAATGAATAAAAGCATTGGCCAAGTCTGTAGATTCTGAACTATTCAGATAAAGCAGCGATTTCTCGTTCAGTTTTGAGTTATTTTGAAATGTTGCTGAGAGTTTCGGCAGATCGTAGCGGACATTATTCTCTCCATATCCCTGTTGCTCGAGAAACCCGAGCATGGCTTCATCAACGAGCTGGCGGCTGCCCGAACTTCCTTCATAAAGTGAAAATGAAATATAGCGGTCGAGTTCGGGTGCTGCTTTTGAGGTTCTGGTATTTAAATCAATATCAGCACCCATCGATGGATTCATCACAAAGGGGCTCCAATTCTCAATTCTTTCCCCATCGGTTCTGGCAAGATTAAATCGCTGCTGTCTCTCATTCCAGACTTTTACAACCGGGGCCAATCCCGTGTCTCCGTCTCTGACCAGATTTCTCAGAGATGTATCAACAGGCCTGGTGAAAGAACCAAGATAAATTCTTCGGCCGGCATCCGCTGTTTCGATATCGTTTCTGTTGAACCGCTGCTGATCTCTGACATAGAGAGAAACCGGACGGTTATCGGTTTTTCTGATGAACACCGGTCTGTTGGGTTCAAGCAGCTCCGCTGAAATGCGTTCACCACTCAAATCATAAAATTCGAGCGAATTATTTCTGGTGAATCGTTCAACAAATTCACCCGGTGGTGAAACAAAGTACCAGCCTTCGTTTCGTAAAGTTTTTATGTAGAGCGGTACTGTACTTCCAAGCTGGCCCGGACTTCCGGAAAGTTCCGGGAAAAATGAATGTTCAGCGGGCGTCATGTTTTGCAGGCTTGTGTAACCGTCGTGCGCATTCAGTGCATCATCGAGCTCCAGCGCCACTCCGGGTTCCGCCGGCTCGAAGGTTGCTATGGCAATTGTTTGATCATGATAGGCAAATTCGATTCTGCCGCCATTAGACGGAACCAGAGATCCGTCATACACAAAATTATTATTAATGCCCTCAAATCCGGATACATCAACATTTGAAAACAGAATTACATCGTAGGGTGCAATTTCAATATCACGCTGAACAACAAGCTCTCCCCTGTTTGTTGACATCACAACACCTTTCAGTGAAACGGGTTCATCACCGGGGTTGTACAGTTCGATGTATTCAAATTCAAGATCATCGACTGTTGTTGCAGGCATAATTTCTGAAACAATAACAGTGCCGCGGGTGAGATCTTTTGCAGGGCTTCTCGTTGGAAATACTTCCACTTTTTGAAGTGCTAACGGCAGATCTGCTTCAACTTGATCTTGATTGTTAAATATCCACTTAAGTTCGATCTGGTCGTTTTCTCTCAGATAAATTTCATTCAGATTTAACTGCAGCGAAAATGTATTCCAATCTTCTTCGGTTCTGCCCAGCATGGATGTTTGGATGGTACCACCGCTTGCCCGTTTCCAGTTGCCGTCATTAACCCGGTATTTTAGCCTGAGCGTGTAATTTTTTTCAAGAACTTCCGGGCTGTAAATAAAGTCGAAAGCCGCCATCATGCTTCCGATGTGAAAATCGGATTTGTTTTGAAAAGTCAGAGCAATAAATCCATCCGAAGCTCCTTCAGGATCTACCACTCCTGCAGCAACATACTGTCCCGAATCTGCAACATAATAATATCCGCGCGTATCTCTTTCCGGATCAAATTCATGCCATTCCGGTGAGCCGGCATCGGGATCGGAAACCATAATACTACCTAATTCAGATAGTGACAAAGTTACACCGGAACCGGTAACCTGTGCGGATTCTTTGGAAAAGCGTACTTCAAGAGGGTCCTCATCAACAAGAAGAACCTGTCCCCATGTTATACCGGCCGTACTTAAACTCATAAATACGGAGAGCAGCAAAATTATGTATGTATGAAAAAAACGTAACGTTTGTTGCATAGGCAGTTGTTTGTGCATTTAAAATATAGCACACCACTCTCTACAAAGTTAATATTAATTCAAATATTTACTAATAACTTTGTGTAAATTTTTCGAGTTTTTCCACTTTTTTCCCGCTTTTTTCTGTCAGGCCCGGCAAAGCCGGATTATTTTTATTCTTTATAGCTCTGAATACGTTCATCGCCTCCTCATTATTGTTAAGCTGCTTAAGAATTTCTGCCTTTTTATAAAGAAAAATTACATTATCCGGAAGTTCGTCCGTCAGTTTTTCCGCATAGATGAGTGCATCATCATATCTTTCCTCGATACTGTAGAGATACATCAGCATCATTTTTGCATCATTTCGTATGTAACTCTCGCTTTCGGCGGCGATTTTAAGCTCTTTAAAACCATCTTCAACATCTGCCCGGAGCCCCACCATATTGGATGCCCATCTCATGCCGCTTGGGATACTTCCTACCATGTAATAAAACATACCGCGGCCAATCCTGGCATCCGGCCTGTCGGTATTCATAGACAACAATTTTCGTGTATAGTTGAAACCTGTAAGGCCGCTGCCTAAGGCAATTCTGTGCCGGTTTTCTCCTGCCGCCACCAGCCCCCTGTATCCGTGCAGGCCACTCAGCATCAGTACCATTGTAGTATCATCAGGCGAGCTTTCGAGGCGTTTGCTGCTTAGATCAACCGCTTTTTCGGAAAGCGTGAAAAATTCTTCGGCCAGGCTTTCTGATGCGTCCACAAAAAAATATTCCAGAAAAGGCATCATCGATTCAAAAAAATAGGGCCGCGGATCTCCGGGTTCTTCTTTTTTTAACCGGTTGAATATTTGCCGGGCTTCAACCCAGTTTGTCTGGTAAAAATAATCGATGGCAGTCTCAAGTTCGCGTTCGTAGACTGCTTTATCATCAGGCGCATCAGTACCGGCGGCGGGCGTTCCAATCAGGAACAAAAAAACGATGATTATAGACATTATTATGAGGTAAAAATCTGAAGAGTTGCACTTTGTGATATTAATTGAAATTATTTCTAAAGTGATTTCATTCCTAACACAGATTTCTCAAAGTTATTGCTTGCATTTGATAAGAGTTAATCTTCATCATCAAAATGGAGATCTCCCAGCAGGCCCTCGGTGTGGGCAACTGCCACGGACACAGCAGCATCACCCGTAACATTCACAGCCGTTCGGGCCATATCCAGAATCCGGTCTACTCCTAAAATCAGTGCAATACCTTCAATCGGCACTTGTACTGCCTGCAAAACGATAACAAGCATAATGATTCCGGCACCAGGCACACCTGCCGCGCCGATGGACGCAGCCGTTGCCGTCAGCACAATAGTGAGCTGTTGCGCAATAGTCAGATCCATTCCCAGCGCCTGTGCAATAAAAACCGCAGCAATAGCCTGGTAGAGGCTTGTACCGTCCATATTGATGGTGGCGCCGACAGGAAGCACAAAACTCGATACTTCCTCATTCACTCCGAGGTTTTTCTCCACTTTTTCCATGGTAACCGGCAAGGTAGCCAGGCTTGAACTGGTACTGAAACCGAGCAGAATAGCGGGACGAATGGCTTTGAAGAAATCCCGCAGCTTCATCTTGCTGAATATTTTGAAGAGAGACGAATAAACTATTAGTACGTGCAGCAACAGCCCGATCAGAACAGCAAGGCAGTACCAGCCAAGCGCACGTAGCAGAATAAGTGCCTGCCCGAGGTCGTCTCCAGTTAAATCCACAATTACGGCCGCCATCAGGGCAAAAACGCCGTAGGGTGCCGTTTTCATAATCAGATCCACAATTTTGATTATCACATCATTCAGAGATTCAAATAGATGAATCAGCGGCTCCCCTTTTTGCGCAGGTATTTTTACCAGCCCGATGCCAAGCAAAATGGCAATGAAAACAATCTGAAGCATGTTGGCATTATCGCTGGCAGCTTCGATAAAATTCTCAGGTACGATATCTACAAAAAACTCCAGCGGGCTGCGCTCCTGTAGAGCTTCAACGGTGTCTTCTCTCCCATCAACAGTTTCGCCATAGCTTTCCATCAGTGCAGTCCTGGTTTCTACGGGAAGTGTACCACCGGGCTGCATGACATTTACGACAGTTAAACCGATAGTGATGGCAAAAGTGGTTGTAACCATGTAAATGGCAATGGTTTTGCCACCCATTTTGGAGAGCCGGGTCATATCGTTCAAACTTGCCACACCAACAACGAGCGATGCCAGCACGAGCGGTACGGCTATCAGTTTTAACAGGTCAATAAAAATTGTTCCAACCGGGCGGATATAACCGGTGGTAAAATCGGTGAGGCCGGCCATACTTGCGAAAAGTCCCCAAAAAAGGCCGAGAATTAATCCGATAATAATTTGCCAGTGTAACTTTCTATACCATTTCTTCATTTAAAACAGGAGTTGAGTTGTAAATAATGCGAGCAGTCCGCTGAAACCAATTGCGATCCAGTTGATTACGCTATTCAGGTATGAGCTGTACGAGCCGCTGAAATCAGCCGGAACGGTGAGCAGATTTTCTTTTTGCGACAGAACAGCGCCGAGAACAGAATCTGCCAGTGATCCGAGAATACCAAAGGTGAATACCACTACAAAAATTTGTGATTTGAACATAAAATCTCCGGCAAGAATAAATAAGGCGATTGCCAGTGCGCCTGCCACGGTTGCCAATGTACCTTTTATGCTGATTGCACCGTCTCTTCCAGGCTCCACTTCTTTGAAACTGGTGATGAGCCTGGTTTTCCCCGGTTTGTAAGTTCCGATTTCGGTAGCCCAGGTATCGGCGGTAGCCGTGGCAATTGCGGCATAAGCCGCAACCAAAAAACCATCAACTGAAAACAGG
The DNA here is from genome assembly GCA_007131725.1 of Balneolaceae bacterium. GTDB lineage: Bacteria > Bacteroidota > Rhodothermia > Balneolales > Balneolaceae > Rhodohalobacter. The sequence continues at coordinate 4,699 of SLPZ01000061.1, read as the reverse complement.
AAATACCCGATGCTGAAAATGGCTATCCAGAATCCATTGGCCCAAACCTGGTAACCGTCTCTGCGCTTTTGAAGATGGTGATCAACCGTCTGTTTATCTTCGCCGATAATACCTATCTGACGGCTTCTCCGGGTAAGCAGGCTGCTGGTTACAAAAAAGAAAATGATAGCCGCAGCGGCTGTCCAGCCGGCAAACCCTAATACAATGGTTCCGAATATTACCACTCCCTTGATGGAGTCGAGTGTAATCCAGTTTCCAAAAAAAGCAATAAAAGCCACAATACAGGATAGCACCAGCGCGGTAAGAATGCGGGCATGGTCGTATATGCCTGCTTCAAGGATAAAGAGGTAGATTACAGCAAAGCCAAACAGGTAGTTAATTAGCCGGTACAAAATTTATGATGATGACTTTACGGTTGGTTCCTCTATTTTATGATCTTTTTTCAGAATGGCATAAGCTACCACAATATACCCGGCGAGAATCACCACAGGCGAGATATAAAGCGAAACAACACCGTACACTTCATTTTCGATGCGCATGGCTGTAAACCCGATTATTACCAACAGTACCCCTAATCCCAGTAATTTGTAATTCAGCGAGGAAAACAGCATTGGTTTCTGCTCTTTCTTCTTTCGATATTTCTTCTTAACAGCCATATTTGTTTAAACTTAATTGTTATATTCGCAACTTCATTTCATGTGAATGATCGGAATGCTTAAGTTATTCAAATATCTGAAAACAGAAAAAAACATAACTGAGGAATTTTACACGCTTCATGAAAATTATCCTGGCTTCGGCAAGTCCCAGGCGAGCCGCTCTCTTAAAACAGGTAAACCTGTACTTCACCATCGATCCTTCTGATATTGATGAAAATTCAGGATCACACCAGCCACCCGAAAAAATGGTGCTGGTACTCTCAGAAAAAAAAGGCAGAGATGTATCATCCCGGCACAAAAACTCACTCATCATCGCCGCTGATACGGTTGTAAGCCTAAAAGGCGATATTCTGGGAAAGCCGGAAAACAGGCAGCAGGCAAGAGATATGCTTGGCAGGCTGAGTGATAACACACACGAGGTGTTTACCGGGGTGCATGTGAGTAAAACCAACTCTGTGCCAGAGATTGTGGAGAATTTTACTTTTTTTGAAAGAACAAATGTTACATTTTCTGCGTTAACAGAACGTGAAATCGACCACTACATAGATAGTGGCAGCCCTTTTGACAAAGCCGGCGGTTACGGCATTCAGGATGATCTGGGGTCGCTTTTTGTAAAAAAGATAGAAGGTGATTACTATAACGTGGTCGGATTTCCGTTAAACAGTTTTTATCAGCATCTGAAAAACAAAATGCCCCGCGTACATCAACACCTGTTTTTTTAACATATGAGATATTTTACATCCTTCGCACTGTCTCTGCTTTTTTTATTGATTACCACCGGTGCCATCTGGGCTCAGGCCGCCGATTACCAGCGGGCCAACATTTTGATGCAGCAGCAAAAATTCGACGAGGCTCTCCCTATTCTCGAAGAGCTGTACCAAAATAATCCGCGCTCTTATGTTTACTTTGACCAGCTCACCGACTGCCTCATAAACCTCAAGAAATTTGACGAAGCGGAAGAAATTGCCCGCGAACAGGTGGCAGAGCAGCGTTTCAGAATTCAGGCATCCATGAAACTGGCAGAAATTTTACACCTGCGCGGCGACAGGGATTCTGCCTTGGAAGTATGGCAGAACGAAGCTGAACGGGAAGCCGGGAATATCCAGTCGTACTACACCATCGGCTCTTCCATGGCCGGAAGGCAGGAGTATGATGCCGCCATAGATCTTTACAGAAAAGCGCAGGAGCAATTTAGCAATGAGACACTTTTTCTGAATGAGCTGGCCAGTATTTACATGCAGGCCGGCAGGTTTGAAGAATCCGTGAATGAATATTACCGGCTGATTATCAACTCTCCTGACCAGATGAGCCTGGTGCAGCAGCGTTTTTTGAGAATGAGGGACGACAACCTCTACCAGATTGCCGCCTTTGAACTGGAAGACCGCCTGATGGACCTCGATCACAATCACGAAGCATATTCACCGCTCTATCAACTATTAACCTGGCTTCTGATGGAAACCAATGAATATCAGCGGGCTTTTGTTTTTGCCAGGCGATACGAAAACCAAACCAGTTACACCATCTATTCACTCTTTTCACTGGCCAACCAGCTTGTTTCGGCGCGAGAGTTTGAGCTGGCAGCAGAAGCCTATGAGTATTATATCAACAGCAGAGACAATACGTCTGTGCGTTATCGCTCTATGGAAGAGCTCGCTTCAACTTATTCTGATTGGGTTCGCTATCTTAAACAAAACAATCTTGAAAACGATGCACGCTACCGAGAGCTCTATTCTAAAGCCTACGAGTTGAACGAAGAGTTAATAAAAACCGCCCCAAATTACGATCACATTGACCGCGTCTATTCCAGAATCATCGGATTGTCTGTCGATTTCTACAAAGACCTGGAAAAAGCTCAATACTGGTATGATGAGATGACATCCTCCGCCCACCGTCTTGACGAAGCCTACCGGTACTACGCCGAAGGCCGGATTGCCCTGTTCAAGCGTGAATTTTCAACAGCACGGCAAGCACTTACCCGGGCTGACCGGGCTACGGACAGTTCCAACCTTTCTGAGCGGGCACGCTATTACATCAGCCTGTCCGATTTTTTTGCCGGTGATTATGAATTTGCCGAAATACAGCTCCGGAGCCTTGAACGGCGACATACCTCCTACTACGCCAATGATGCCATCAAGCTCAGAATGTGGATCAAAAACGGTAAACGGGCAGATACGACAGGAGCACTTTTGAATACCATTAGCGAAAGCCTCTATTCGATATACTCGGGTAAGTACGATGACGCACTTGAAAACCTGGAACCCGTATTCTCCAATGCACACAATCCATTCGCTGATGACATGATTGTTGAGCTTGCCGCCGCCCTCCCGATGGAATACAATCCGCTGATGCTGCAGCTCATCGAAAATATCCTGAACAACAATCCCCACAGCCCGCTGAAAGAGAGACTGCTTTGGGATAGGGCCAACATCGCAGAGCAAATCATTTTATATGACGGGTCTTTTACAGAAATGCCTTACAATTATGATTTTCTGGACGAATCCGCAATGGTATATTACAGCCGCGATGACCTCAACGATCTTTTCGAAGAGCTGATCATGGAATTCCCTGACGGATTTTATGCTTCATTTGTCCGCGAAAAATTACAAACCCTGGAAATCACATCCATCTGATTATGATGTACCGAATTATCACACTTTTTACGTTTCTCATTTTTGGACTGGCTTCCACATCGATCGCCCAGGAACGGGTATTAATCCCGATGGACGGCAGCCAAACCGATCACCTGAAAGCTTACGGAATAATTTTTAACCACGTAGCCGACGGAGAGACCGGAATGTGGCTGCTGAATTACCGGGGCGGGAGCTTTCTCACTACAAACGAAAATGAGATTGTGAGAAAAAGCAGGGTGCGTAACGTCAGGGTTGAAGTGATTTCCGAATCGGAAGCGGCAGAAATTGTACAGGAAGTGGAGCAGCCAAACGTAAATATGGCAGCCATTAATCTCGAAACGGCCCCATCCATTGCCGTCTATTCACCGCCGCAGGCCCTGCCCTGGGATGATGCCGTTACACTGGCGCTCGACTATGCCGAAATTCCTTATGATACGATCTATGATACGGAAGTTCTCGCCGGCGTGCTGAGCGATTACGACTGGCTGCACCTTCACCACGAAGACTTCACAGGCCAGTACGGCAAGTTTTGGTCGATGTACAGAGATGCCCCGTGGTATATTGCCCGGGTTCGCAAGCTGGAGGCCTTAGCCGCAGAACACGGTTTTGAAAAGGTGAGCCAGCTCAAACTGGCCGTTGTGCATGAAATACGGGATTTTGTGGCAGCCGGCGGCTTTATGTTTGCCATGTGCTCTGCAACCGATACGTTCGACATTGCACTGGCAGCCGAAGGCCTCGACATTGTACCCACCCCGCTGGATGGCGACCCTGTGGACCCCAACGTAAATGAAAGGCTTGATTTCAGCAACACTTTTGCATTCGAAAATTTTGAGGTCGTGACCGATCCCTACATATACGAGCACGCCAACATCGATATTGAAGTAGACCTGAACCGGATCAGCGAAAGCCTCGACTATTTCACACTTTTTGAGTTTTCGGCCAAATGGGATCCGGTGCCCACCATGCTCACTCAAAACCACGTAAACAGCATCAAAGGGTTTTACGGACAGGCCACCGCGTTCAAAAAAGACAAGATTAAAAGCAGTGTGGTGATTTTGGGCGAATCTCCCGGCAGAGACCAGGTTAAATACCTGCACGGAAATCACGGCCATGGAACCTTCACATTTTATGGAGGTCACGATCCTGAAGATTATACCCACCGTGTCGGCGATCCGCCCACCGACCTAAGCCTCCACACAAACAGCCCCGGCTACCGGTTGATCCTGAACAACATCCTGTTCCCCGCAGCCGAGAAGAAAAAGCGGCAGACTTGATTTTGAGATTTTTTCCCTGTTTTGTGCATTGCATGACCCAAATTCGATAGTTCTCTGATCCGGATAACAGTTTTGAGGTTTCTGCATTCAGCAGACTATGCCCAATCCCTTCGATGCTGTTTGTTGCCTTTTCTTCATT
>SLPZ01000001.1 GCA_007131725.1 Balneolaceae bacterium | reverse complement strand
GCCAGCTCCAGAGCATCGTTTTTGCCGTTACACCGGCTATCGGCAATGGAAAATCTCCTTCTCCCCTGGCTCCTGATATCAGTTGCTGAATGGATTGACGGCTGCGGCCTAACCTGCGGGCAATTTCCGCACTGGTCACCAAATCGGATGGCTCCACTCTTTTCACCCAAAGATTCAACCCGGTTTGTTCTGCTTGTTGGATTGCAGAAATAATCGCCGATTCAAGATCCTCTGCTTCCCGGCCGAAATCCAGGTAGGCAATTCCCTTTCTGTAGGAAAGAGTGGCATCATCACATCCTGCTTCAAACAGTGCGTCTTCAAGGCCGTCATCAAGCCCGGCCTGTGTTTCTATGACTAATGTAAATTCAAAAAAATTCATAATGATTACCTGAAATTTTAACTATGCGGACATTTATCTACTGTCCGCATGATTTGTTTGGCATGGTGCTACGGTACACGCGGTGTGCTCCATATCGAAATAATGCAACCATCACGGCTGGATTCGGGGCATTTTAACCTTGCTCATGCATGGGACGAACTACCGGCATCCGTAATATGCCACCCCGAAGCCTCAATGAATATCTATTGTTATTGATATTAAAAAGAGTAAACAAATATTTATCTACTGGGAATCCATATTTAGTTTTTGGATTTGATTTGTGATTTGAATTGTGGCGATATAGGGCTAAAGCCCATTCTGATCCGGATTCTACTCCACAGTTGGCTTGCCAAAGGCACTCCTTCGGAGAAAGCCAACTGCAATAAATAGTTATCCTTTGCCGTCAGCTTTAGCTGACGGGTAAATAGTACTCCAAAAAAAGAGGCTTTAGCCACATTCATTGTCACAATTCAAATCACAGATCAAGTCAGTTTTCAAGCTCTGGCTGACAAAATTCAAGCCATTTAAGATAACATGTGTAAGATTAAAACCTCTTAAAAATTCTTTGAAGCCTTTTGGCAGCATATTCAACAGCTTTTCGAATTTCTTTGTTTGGATGTTTTTTCGTCAATTCGCCTATGGTTAGTTACGTTGCAAATGTAACGATATTGTTGACTATTGTAAACAAGGGTGAAGGAGTTAGCATAACAAGCCGGTTAAGCGCTGAGCCGTTAACTGTCCTTAAAAGTCATCAGGCTTGAAATACGGATGAAAGTTGTTGATCGTTGGTGAATTGTGTACTTTTTTTTATAAAACATGTGACTCATGAGCCAGAACCTATTAAATAGAATTACCAAAATACCGGATATTTGCCACGGCAAGCCTACTATTCGTGGTTTGCGATACCCGGTTGACTCTATGCTGGATTTATTGGCTTCAGGAATGAGCATTGAAGAAATACTGGCTGATTATCCTGATTTGGAGAGAGAAGACTTATTGGCTTGCTTGGAATACGCCGCTCAGTTATCAAGAACTAAGAAATCACAAAAAATTGCCCAGTGAGAGTACTCGTTGACGCTCATCTGCCAAAACGTTTAGCTGTATTCCTGAACGCTCATGGTGTTGAATCAAAACACACCCTTGATTTACCAAAAAAGAATGCTACACCAGATCCTGAAATCATACAAATTGCTGACCAGGAAGATCGAATTGTGATTACAAAAGACGGTGATTTCTTCGACAACTATATACTGGACGGATGCCCTAATAAGCTATTAATTGTTTCAACTGGAAATATCAACAATCCGACACTAATTCGGTTATTTGAGAAGAATTTGGAAGTATTACGATCACTATTTATAGAGCATAAGGTGATTGAGATAAACGAAGAAGAAATTCAAGTACATTACTGAAACCGTGCAGTTAACAAGCGTTTTCCCGTAAGTCAACTATAAATAGAAAGTGATCTATTGCCGTCAGCTTTGTATGTGATTAGCGAAAAATGAACTTTTGCTCAAGGCACGTTGGCAAGTGTTAGCGATGGCTCGTATGGCTCCTGGAAGTGACGCTTGGAGGATCCCGGAAAAGCACCGGCAACGCTTCAAGGTCACTTAACTATTCAATAGCTCAGCCGTAATTTCACGCCACCGCGAACAACTCTTCATCCTTAAAGTTGAGCAGCTTTTCGAGGATGGGAGCCATCTCTTTTTCGTCCATAATGGAGGCGCGCAGTTTTTTCGCGTTTCTGATTCCCTTTAGGTACTGCCCGTAATGCTTTTTCATGATGATGACGCCGTATCGCTCGCCATGATGGGCAACCGACAGGCGTAATTGTTCTGCGCAGAGCTCAAGGCGATCCTGGATGGTGGGCTCAGGCAACAGCTCTCCCGTTTCCAGGTAGTGGCGTGTTTGTTTAAAAATCCAGGGGTTTCCTATGGCTCCCCGGCCGATCATGACACCGTCCACACCGGTTTCATCAAACATTTTTTTTGCGAGCTGCGGTGTGGTAACATCCCCGTTGCCAATAATGGGTATTTCGAGGCCGGGCGTGTTTTTGAGTTTTTTCAGAAATCCCCAGCGCGCCTCACCCTTATATTTTTGATTTCGGGTGCGGGCATGGACCGTAAGAGCTTTAACCCCGAGTTTTTGAAGCATCAGGGCAACCTCCTGTATCCGGATGGTGCTCTCATCCCAGCCGAGGCGAGTTTTTACGGTAACCGGCAGTCCTCCGGCGGCATCAACCACGATACCGGCCATGCGCTCCATTAATGACAAGTCCTTCAGGCAGGCCGATCCGGCACCCTTTTTTACAATCTTGTAAACAGGGCATCCAAAATTGATATCCACTATATCGGGGTTGTTGGCAACGGCCACTTTTGTGGCCCCTTCCATGGCTTCTTCACGTCCGCCGAATATCTGGATGCCAAAGGGGCGTTCAAACTCTTCGAACTGCATTTTGTGCATGGCAATGTCGGCATCGCGTATGATGGCTTCTGAACTAATGAATTCTGTATAAACGATATCCGCGCCCATATTTTTGCAGATCTGCCGGAATGGAGAGTCGGTCACATCCTCCATAGGGGCAAGTAAAAGTGGTTTGCTGCCGATATTCAACCGGTTGATGAACATAACATTTTGTATGAATTTGACTTACTACATGGGTTTTCTAACGCAGGAAATATAAGGAATAGTTTATTACGGAATTTTTGCAAACAGCGGATTTTAGAAAATGAGGTTCTATTGGAAACTTTGTTGGGTAAATGGTTTGTCAGCCCAAAAACATCCCCTCTC
>SLPZ01000158.1 GCA_007131725.1 Balneolaceae bacterium | reverse complement strand
TGGTTTTCGGTTTGATGAATTCGTCATCACTGAAAATGAGTGGTTCTTGCTTCCGGCGCGGAATTTCAACAGGAACAATTTCTTGAGCTAATCTGCCAGAAGCCTGTGCTTTCCCGGCTTTCTGTTGAGACCATGCTGCAAACGCATCCTGATCTTCCCGGGAAGTCTGGTACTGTTCCACAAGATTTTCGGCGGTAGTGCCCATGCCGTCTGTGCCGTACAGTTCTTCCATTCGCGGATTAATAAACCGCCAGCCAAAACTGGAATCGTGCATTTCGGCATCATTTCCAAAAGGCGTTGACGCTTTTGAGATTACCCAGGGGCCTCGCGTCATGTGCTCAACACCGCCGGTGATAAATAAATCGCCGTCACCTGTTTTAACTGCACGATTAGCATGGATGGCGGCAGACATACTTGAGGCACACAACCGATTCACTGTTTCTCCGGGGACGGTATGAGGCAGTCCGGCAAGTAATAACGCCATCCGGGCGATGTTACGGTTATCTTCACCTGCCTGATTGGCACAGCCAAATATCACATCATCAATACTACCCGGGCTTATTTCCGGGTTGCGATCCATCAGCTCTTTGATGACATGTGCCGCGAGGTCATCAGTTCGAATGGTGGACAGGGTTCCCCGAAAATTTCCTATCGGAGTGCGTACGGCATCGATGATGTATGCTTGATCGTTTTCAGCCATTGACTATTCGGGTTGAATTATTCAGGTAAATTATCTACAAAAAATTGTTCATTGAAAGGAGGGGGCAGTTCGCTGCCGGCTTCATAAGCCTGATTCCAGGTTTCAAACTGCCCGAGAGCCACCCGGTAATATGTGCTTCCGTCAGAATTATAAGGAAAAACATGAATGCTGTAATCCGGCAGTTCAAGATTATCTGCTGTATTATTGGCGGTTTCTACGGATGTAAATGAATAAATAATGATTGTGTACCCTGATCCCGGCGGTTCTGTAATACTTTGTGAAGCAGGGAGATCTGCTGCGATCAAATCCGGTGTGTCAATCACACGGGATCGTATATATTCCAAATATCTTGGTGGCATCTCGAATGCACGTTCTTCAGGGATGGGTGGCAGTCTGGGTTCTCTTGGATCCGGTTTTTCTGGTTTTTGATCAGGATTCCACTGGAAATTATCGAGTGTACGATTTATGTTTGCCGGGTCTTCGGGCAGAAAAGATCCCTCAATATTTTGCTTGGCTACAATCGAATCGAGATCTCCTTCAGTGAAATACATTGTCAGTGGCCCGGCAGTTATCATTTCAATCAAACCGTCGGGTTCGTCGTTTTCGTCTTTATTATGAAAGATACTTTGAGAGTTGTCAAAAACCACAATTCGTTCTATCGTACCCTCATCAAAGTAAGCGTGGAGCGTGTCGCCGGTCATTTGGTTCAGGCGTGTAGTGACAGAATCTTCCTGCACTATGATTGGATTTAGGTAGGAACGCAAAAAGTTAATATCATCGTCTTCGAGGTAAGCCTCGATTCTCGGTCCTGTTAACTGCATATTTTTTTGCCACAATTTTGGCGATGACCGAAGAATAAACTGTTCCAGGTCGTCGCGGTAATGGGTAGTATCGGCAATAGCGGCAAATTTCGGAGACCAGATCCTCACTTGCTGGTAGGCATCCATGAAAGATGCTTCATCTGTTTCCAGAAGTTCAATTTTCTCTGCAAAAAGGTGGGTGGTGTCGGTGCCTGATTCGTTTACTTCCATCATCCAGGCATTTTGTTCCAGTAACCGGTATCCAACTGAGTCGGCATAGAGATATTCACCGGTAAACCGGACATTTTCTTCAAAATCATCAGCATATACCTGCCCGAAAAGTTCATACAACTCTTTGGATCGGTTCATAAACAGAGAATCGGCTTCGAGGTACTGGGTGCTGTCGGCCAGTTGAACATTACCTCTGAAAATGGCGCTGTCTACCGCCTGATAGTAAAGGCCGTTTTCTGCAATCAATGTTCCATCTTCATCCTCAAAACGTACCGGCACGTTGAAATAGGCGATATCATTTACCTGATCTACATCAATTGAATCACTGAAAACCGTATTTTGTTCAGACTGCACAATAACTCTGCCGCGCAATCGGCTGAATTCCGTTCTTGTATTATGATAGAGTGTATCGGCCCAGATCATCTCTTTTTCTGTTTCAATCTGGGAGTTGAATGCCATCAGCAGGTTACGGTCAATAAACTGATAAACGCTGTCGGTTTCCATTAGCATGTTTTCGGTGGAGAGAATAACGTTGCCAAGAATTTTTCTGACGTTTTGGCCATCTACAATATCGCGTTCAGCACGGTCAGCCTGGATGATAGTTACCCTGCTTTGAGCGATTGAGTCGTGTAAAAACAGAGTTCCGCTAAATAAGCCGAAAAGCAGAAAGAGATATGTAAATCGGCGGATCATTAATCAACCACCAAACGCCCTCTGGGTTCGGTGATATTATAAAAAGAGAGATCCGTCAAACCATCAAATCCGCGTCCCGAAATACTGTCGGTTGGTGTGATGATGGTGACAAAATAGGGGGATGAGATCCGGTCGGTGTCCTGAGACCATTTCAGGTATTCTGAATAAAGGTGCCGGTCATCTATGGTTCGAACATGGACGGAATCGTACAACTCAAATTCGGCATCGTCTTCGAGATAGATGGCTCTTTTGCTCCATGCTTCGGTCTCAACAACCCCAGCCGTATCGAAAAGCTGCACATAAACGGGGCCATCTATTTTTGTATGTTTTCTGTCTTTAGCCTGGTAATTGATGGCGTGGGAGCCTTCAATAAACATCCTTGTCCTGCCTTCCTGCATCAGGGTCATTTGCACATCCCAGCTTTCGGTTGTGATGATCAGGGAGTCGTGCATGGTGGAGCGGATCTGGCCTTCATCATACTCAGACAAATCAGTGCAAGACAGGGAGGCGAGCAGAAAGAAAATGATGAGAAGTGCGAAATTAGTTGGTGCCGAAATAGCGATCTCCGGCATCGCCCAGCCCCGGAACGATGAATGCGTTGTCGTTAAGTTTTTCGTCAACTGCTGCTGTAATAATCGATACATCGGGATATTTCTTTAAAATTCTATCTAAACCTTCTGGCGCCGAAATCAGGGATATGAACCGGATATTGGCAGCTCCCTGTTTTTTCAAAAAAGCTATGGCATCATCCGCACTACCGCCGGTTGCAAGCATCGGGTCTACAAGA
>SLPZ01000091.1 GCA_007131725.1 Balneolaceae bacterium | reverse complement strand
TGGATTAACATTTATTTGACCATTTCTGATACAATCTTGTTTGCTGCCATTCGTGCTCCAATAAGGTTGGGTGCAGAAGGCCCAATTTCCAATTCAGCGAGTGTACCACTCAGGTAAATTCCATCCCACCATTTAAGATGACGGTCCGGAATAGGAAACCCGCAGGATGCACAACGAAAACCAGGATCTTTTGCGAGATCAGAAATCATAACCCCACCCGGCACATCTTGTTCAAATCCTGTAGCCAGAACAATTGCATTAGCGGCAGTAATTTCACCGCTTTCAAGATGCAGTAAAATCATATCTGTACTAATCGGATCAGCTAATACAACCTTCTCGGCAAAGAAACGACACCGTTTCTTTTTTCGCAGCAGAGCAAAATTTCTGTAAAGCTCGTGAGTAACTGAACCACGGTTTCTTGCTTCACTTATCCAGCGGCGTCGTATTTCATAATTCGGTTCTGATCTGAACTTCCGAAGGTATTTTGGCCCCATCCATCCTGGATCGGAGTCATAGTTATTTATGCGGATACTGTGTGGAGAAATTAACACAACTTCCCGGTTTGGGGAAGCGAGAGATATTGCGGTTTGCACAGCAGACATCCCACCACCAACAACTGCTACCACAGCCTGTTCAGGTATTCTCTTTTTACAATAGCAATTATCCAGAACATGCATAATCTTCGCACCATCGGTTTTGATCATGGAAGCCCAATCGAGCCAAAAAGGCTTCCCGTTACCTACTGCGATTACAATATTTCTGGTTTTCAAGGTTTGATTAGACCCATAAACCGAATGAAAACTTCTACCCGGCTCTATTTTTACTGCTGCATCGTTTATTCTAAGCTTTTTTAGGCCGTTTCTATTGATTACGTTTTCAGCATGTCGATTGAACAATTCCAGAGAGGGCCGGTCATTGGGAGGAATATAATTTCTTTCTTCACAGGATTCACATTCAACATAATGTTTCAAAGAGAAGGGTTCCAGGTCCAGATGGTGCACCTTGGGCGAACGCAAAAACTTCATTCCTACGTTGCTTGTACACTTTTTCCATTCACGAAGAGGCTCGTCGTGGGGATCCAGAACACGAAGGTCGCTGCGGTGGGTTACCCGTTGCCGGATCAGGGCATTTGAGAGGTAGGTGCCGTGCACACCCCCTCCCACAATGAGCCATTCAAGTATGGAATCGCGATGTATCATACAACCTGTTCGTAAATTTCCGATACTTTCTCCCAGTGGATGAGATCCCACCAATTTTCTACGTAGTCTCCACGCAGATTTTGATACCTGAGATAGTAAGCGTGCTCCCACACATCCACACCGGTTAGTGGTGTAAGCCCGTCGGTGAGAGGACTATCCTGGTTTGGCGTTTGAACCACGCTGAGAGCACCCCGGCTGTCTGCTGCAAGCCAGGCCCATCCGCTGCCAAATACGCCGCCAGCCGCTGAGATCAACTCTTCTTTCAGATTATCCAGTGAACCGAAATCACGGTCGATAGCATCTGCCAAAGAACTGGTTGCATCACTCCCACCCGGTATCATCGTATTCCAAAACAGCACGTGGTTTATGTGCCCGCCCCCGTGGTTTTGAACAAGAGTTTGAATTCCGGAAGGTAAATCGTTAAGCCCTGAAACCAGTTCTGATATTGTTAACCCCTGCAAGTCTTCATATTCTTCGATGCCATTGTTCAAGTTATTTAAGTAGGCCTGGTGATGCCTGCCATGGTGAATTTCCATGGTTTTTGCGTCAATAGCCGGTTCCAGGGCATCTGCAGCGTACGGCAGCGGATCGAGTGTAAATGGATAGGTTTCGTTAAATATGTCATCATAACTCGCAAAATTGCCATTATCTCTCACTCCGTTTGCATTGCAGGATGTTGTAAAAAAAGCAGGCAAAAACAGGGTTGAAGCAGACCCTAATGCCATAAATTTTAGTGCTCTTTTTCTGGTTATCGGTTGTTCTGTATTCATATTTACTATGCTTTGATTTATTGTTTTGGTTTAGTGAAGTACTCATATAAAAAATGACTGCCCTGCCACGCATTGTGTCAGATTGCTCAAGGCCGAACACAAATCATTGAATTACAGTGATCGAATCTGATTCATTTTTTTTAGTGTTTCGTTTTAGTTTTTATGGTTTCATCATAAAAAAGACACGGCTATTTCGATGGCGGTTTTGGCTTATGAAAATCGTTGTTGAAGCAATTTCCTGTTGATAGCCGCGGCGGCTACAGTGCCAGAATAGGCCGCGTGAATTACCTGGCCATTTGACCGCGTGCACACATCCCCGATTGCATAGACATTCGATACATTGGTTTGGTAATCTTCATCTACTTCAATTGCACCGTTAGGGCGCAAATTACACCCTAATGAGTCAGCAAGCCGGCTGTTCGCTTTTATGGTGCCGGGCGCGTAACAGGTTTCGAATCTCAACGTTTCCACTTCATCCTTGAGGCGAATTTGTATTTTATCATCCGTTTTTGCGATTTGCTCCACCGACTCCTCCCTGATTGTAATACCAAGGCTATTCAGGTTTTTCAGAGGTTCTTCTGGTAGGTTTAGCTCTTCGCCCTGGCTGAAATAGGTAATGTTATCTGTCCAGTTGGTAACCGTTGAGGCCAAACCTAAAGCGCTGGTACCCTGCCCGATAACCACCGTTTTTTTGCCTCGATTTTCCCAACCGTGGCAATACGGGCAGTGATACACACCCCTGCCCCAAAGTTCCGCAAGTCCCTCTATCGGCTGTAATTCATCGATCACACCGCTGGCAAAAATGATATGCTTAGCCCTGTACAAATTTCTATCCTCATTCTGCACAAAGAAGATGTTTTCATTGACTGAAATCGCCGTAACCCGGCCATCAACCATGCTCAGATACTCTCTGTACTGCCGGAGCTGCTCACTGTCTTCTTTCCGAACTTTCTCCGGGTTCTGTCCATCACGGCTGAACAAGTTATTTGCACTGGGTGATGTGCGGTTTCGCGCCAGGCCTTCATCAACAACCAACACCGACCTGAGGCAACGTCCAAGTCCCATTGCTGCAGATAGCCCCGCGAAACTACCTCCCACGATCAGGTTGTCGTAAACTTTATCCGTAGTGGCTCTTTTTTTGAACGCTTCATTAATCTCTGATGCCGGGATATTCTCACCCGAAAAGGGCATTTGAAACAGCGCACCCATGCCCAGGGCAGATGCTTTCAGAAATGATTTTCGGTTCAT
>SLPZ01000126.1 GCA_007131725.1 Balneolaceae bacterium | reverse complement strand
CGGCTTCATCAAAGAGAACCCAAGGAAATCGTACTAACAAAAAATAAATAACTGCATCAAAAGCCATGAAAAATATCATTAAAACCCTTTTTGCCGCAATCCTGGCAATTTCCACACTTCCGCTTCATGCTCAGGACTCTATCTCTTTCCCCGACGAACTTGAAGGCTGGGACTCAAGCTGGTCTGTTGGCATAAACGGGTCACAGGCATCCTACTCGAACTGGGCTCAGGGTGGTGTAAACAACATTGCCGCTACCGGAACCTCTTCGTTCACCAGCGTTTACAGAACCGGCCGGTTTTCTTACGGCTTTTTACTGCATGCACGATTTGGCAAAACCAGGGTACAGGATGACGGCGTCAGAAAAATTGATGACAGGCTTTTTCTGAAAAACAGATTTTTATACGATCTGGGGGGCGACGATTCCGATTTCAAGCTCTTTGGAAATATCCGCGTCCGAACTCAGTTCGACAAAGGTTTCAATTACGGCGCCGGTGAAGACGGCTCAAACATTTTAATTTCCAATTTCATGGCGCCTGCCTATTTCACCCAGGATGCAGGCCTCGCTTATGTACCTGTGTCCAATTTCAGTGTTGAAGCCGGACTCGGCCTTCAGCAGACATTTGTCAGAGACAGAAGTCTGTCTGAAACATACGGACTGGATGAAGGCGACAGATTCCGGTCTGAAGCTGGTTTCACCTTCGGAGCAAGTTTTGAATTGGATCTTGCCGAAAACCTGAAATTTTCAAGCAGCCTGAACACATTCAGCAACATCAAAAAATCATTAAAAAGCACCGACGTCTATTTTTCAAGTAAATTAACCGGCCGCGTGAATGATTTTATGAATACCTCACTCAGCCTTGACATGGTATACGATGATAATTTTTCCAACAGGCTTCAGGTAGCACAAGTTCTTTCTCTCGGCGTCTCCTTCACACTGAGATAACACCAAAATAGAGAGTCAGAAAATTCAAACCGGTCTAATTCTCGGTTGGATTTTTCATTCTAACCTGGCTTTGAGTTAAACTCAATATTTAAAAACCTGTTGCATTAAAGCTAATAAGCAATTTGTTAAAGTATGTTTTTATCATTGCAACTTTTTCATGATTATCAGCAGGTTCATATATTATCAATTAATGAAGCCATTATTTTGGCAAAATTCATTTCATCTTAACGGCATCCTGTAATTTTATAAACCCCTGTAAAAAGCTGATTTTATAGATCGATTTTTCGATACTGTCAGCAGCAAACAAATGAAGTTTTTTATACTCGTTTTGTTTTTTATCGCATTTTATTCCACAGATATTCGGGCAATGAGCGATCCGATCGAAATTCCGGATTCTTTGAGCGGCTGGGAAACGGATTGGGACGTCCGGCTCAGCGGCGCCCAGGCATCTTACACAAACTGGAGCCAGGGTGGCACAAGTAATATATCGGCAGCTACCCGAACGGTTTTCACCACCATGACAGACATCAACCGGTTCTCGTATGCGTTCCGGATTGATGCACGGTATGGCGGTGCTCGACTCAGTGGTGAAGGCTTCAGAAAAACAGATGACCGGCTCCACGTTACAAACCGGTTTTTGTATGATGTGAAAGCTGAAGATTCCTTGTTTAAGTTCTTCACAAACATCACCATGCGCACACAGTTTGCCAGGGGCTTCGATTATGGCGGAGGCGAGGATGGAAGCGACCGGCTGATCTCCCGGTTTATGTCGCCCGGTACTTTTAACCAGAATGCAGGAATAGCCTATATTCCAAGCAAGATATTTTCGGTTGAAGCCGGACTGGGGCTGCAACAAAAATATATTCACGAGAAAACCCTGAGGCCTGTTTACGGCCTTGACCCTGATCAGCCCATGCGAACAGAGGCCGGGTTTAATGTAGGGTCAACACTCGAAATGGAAATAGCCACAAATGTTGAATTAAAGTCCAATTTAAGTACCTTTACCAATATTAAAAGTTCGGTACGCAGCACAGATATTTACTTTTCGAAAAAACTCGATGGCAAAATTAACAACAACATGAATGCCTCTTTGACCGTGGACATTATTTACGATGATGATTTTTCCAATGAGCTTCAAATTGCCCAGGTTGTGTCATTGGGCCTGTCTTACAAACTTCGATAGCAAAAGGCTTGAACCGGTTTGAACCATATCTCAATCTATTAGAATCTTCTCTTCGAAAGCTTGATCAATGGCGGGAAAGTTTCGGTGATGTTCCGCCACCCGGTTCTGACAAGAGTAAGGCCATCGAAAAAATTGTTGAGGATCTCCGGACAAAGCTTCAGGGCAACTATCCGTTTCATCATCCCCGGTATGCCGGACAGATGCTGAAGCCACCGCATCCCGTTGCCTGGCTGGCCTACACACTGGCAATGACCATCAATCCGAACAACCACGCTCTCGATGGCGGTCCGCCAACTTCTGAGATGGAGAAAGAAGTGATGAATAAACTGGCTTCAATGGTTGGTTACCAGGAACCATATTTGGGACACCTCACTTCGAACGGTACTATCGCCAACCTGGAGGCACTTTTTGTTGCAAGAGAAATACATCCCGGCAAAGCGATAGCAGCCACAGCCAATGCACATTACACCCACCGGCGCATGTGCCGTGTTCTCAACACCGATTTTATTGAAATCCCCGTTGACGCCGATGGCCTGCCGGACCTCAGCTTTTTAAAGCAGCATGCAAATAAAATCGGGACAATGGTTGTAACTATGGGCACCACCGGCCTCGGGTATACAGAACCGCTGGGCGATTTTCTGGAATTGGCAAAAAAGCACACTTTCAGGATTCACGCCGACGCCGCATACGGCGGTTTTTTTAAACTGATTGAACATCATCTGCCAAAACAAGATCACTGGCGTCTGCTGCCGGAATGCGACAGTATCGTGATTGATCCCCACAAACACGGCCTTCAGCCATACGGATGCGGCAGTGTTCTCTATAAAGATCCTGGCGTTGGCAAATATTTTAAACATGATTCTCCCTACACCTATTTCACCTCTGAGGAGCTCCACCTGGGAGAAATCAGTCTGGAGTGTTCCCGGGCCGGCGCATCGGCTGCCGCTTTCTGGGCAACACTTGAGCTCTTCCCGCTTGATGAAACCGGGCTTGGCTCCGTACTGAAAAAAACCAGGCAGGCAACTGAAAAATTTGCTGAACTGATTCGATCAGAAAACGGATGGAAACTTTACAGTGAACCCGACCTTGATATAGCAGGATATTTTAAAATGCCTGCCGAATCCTCTTTAAGTGCCATCAGTAAAATGAGCAAAGCCATTTTTGATGCCGGGATGAAAAAAAATGAGTCGGGTTTTTTCCTGAGCCTTTTCCAGTTGCCGGCAGATCAATTCAAAGAAAAATTCCCGGACGTCCGGGCAGATCAAAAACAGGTGACTCTCCTGCGAAGCGTCTTCATGAAAGAAGAGCATCTCGATTATGTGGATGAGCTGGTTCAACAGCTCTTTTCCGTCAAAACGGATTCACTCTCCTGAAATCAGGATTTATATCTTAATATCGAAAGCGGAATCTTCAGTTTGAAAGCGGTATGGATCGAGCTGATTGGCCATTGCAAAAAACGATTTGGCCTCACCGTGATCGTCACTCTTTTTGTACATTTCTCCGGCCAGGTAAAACAGTTCGGGACAGGAAGGGTACTGTTCCAGCAGATCATTCAGCAGCGGAACGGCTTTGTCGAACTCTTTATCGGCAGTATAAATTTTGAGTTTGTACAGGTCAAAAACGGGATGATCTTCCCCGGCTAAATCCATGTAATGTTTGCACCTTGAATAGATATTCTTTTTGAAGTAATAGTGGATAAACAGAATTAACAGTGATGAATCGGGGGTGATGTTTTCCATTCTGTCTTCAAGTGTTCGCAGCAATTCCCGCTCATCGGCAATCAGCAGCGTAAGCACAATGGTCAGAAGTTCTTCCTCGCTCCACTTGCCGCGAAGAATTTCGGTTCGCACCTCGTTTGTGAGGTACTTCTGTACAGTTTCCACCCATTCAGAATCGGGGTCCATCGGGTTATCCGGTGCGCCGAGTTTTTGGAACCGCTCGGGATGTGATCCGTTTTTTGGAATCACTCTCTCACGTTTTGTATTCCATTTTCTGTAAAATCGCCCGCGGTTTCTCCATTTCAGCTCGGGGTTCAGATTAACCCCCATAATTTGTGTAGTTCCACCGCGCCGGTGCTCGACCACCGTATCACGCACAACCATTATTTCCAGGTTCTGCTCTGTCAACTGTCTGCAAAAATCGTCCATCTCAAAAAAGCAGAGCCTGTACTCCTCATCAAAACGGACAGGAATTTCTTTTTTAATCATGAAACAGCAGCTATCTGCACGGCCGGTAAAAACGTGCGATTTATCCTCGGCCGGCTCCCTTTTTTGTGCTGCAACATTTGTTTTGTTAAGAAGCGGCGCCACAAGGGCAGTTTTATTTGAAATTGAAAAACCTTTTTTCAACACATCCACGCTGCTTTTCTGCAATAGCACATCGTTATGCATTACAAGGATAAAATCTCCGGATGCCGCTTCAATCCCCTGGTTAACGGATGCGGCAAAACCCCTGTTAGCCCGGTTCGTTATGACCTTTGCATTCAAAAAAGAATTCTTTTTTAACTGTTCAACATAATCGAAGGTGTCATCAATACTTGCATTGTCAATCACAATCAGTTCGGTGGTTTCAGCGTCAACCGCTTCTTCAAGCTTCAGCAGGGCTTCTTCCAGCAGGGGCTTGCCGTGGCCGGTTGTGGGAATGACCACAGAAAGTTTTGTTTTTTGTGATTTTCTTTCCTTTTCTATTTCTGATTTTTCCTCTTCAATGGGGAGCTGTCCCTGTTGTTCGAGCTCGGGGCGCTTATTCAGCAGATGTTTCAGCTCGGCGGCTTCCACGTGCCTTCTTAATTTCTCGAGGGATGATATTTTGATCCGGACACCCTCTTTATGACCCGGATTTCGCTTTAGAAACTTATTGATCAGTTCGAGCGACTTGTTGGCATCTCCCTGGTTCAGCAGATGCCGTGCCTGCAGCAGGTACTCATCATCCGAAACTTTGTTGTTTGCTTTCTCATCACTATTGGCAAGTTCCTGCAAAATTCCGGCTCTCTCTTCATCCGTTTCACTCAGCCGGAGAGAGGTGTATAAAAACTCTTTAATATCCAGAAATCCGGCATGGTTCGACTGGTCATCTGCCACAACAAAAAACGGGTCTGTTTTGTACCAGACATTCTCCTTCATCAGCCTGAAAGCAAGTTCGGCCCCATGCAGATGATCAAGGAACGGGTTGAAATAGAAATCTTCTGCCTTAATAATATTCCGGTTCCAGACTAGGCAGCTATCATCCGGCAAATCACCTTCTTCGGCGGCATGCACCCATTCGAGAGCAGATCCGGGCAAATTATAATCGAGCACCCAGAATGCAGCGGGATCGGCTTTGAAACGGCGAATCGCCTCATTCAGCAGCGACTCATTTAGTCGGTCGGCCCTCAGCGGAGCCCAAACCAGGGATCCGGAAGCATGAACAAGTGCTTCATTCAGTGAAAGACCGCGACCCTTCGGCTCGGGATGTTCGTAAAGAAACACCCGGTCGTTGCCGCTCTGGTTCACTTCCCTCTCGATAAACCGGGAATTTACAACATCAACGGCATCGTTTATCACAATCACTTCAAACTGATTTCCGTTAAATTTCAATGCGTCTGAAAGGAGCGAATTGAAGTGATTGCTTTTAGCGTGTGTAGTAAGTATGATGGATAGCTGAATAGAATCTGTCATAGGAAAATCAATTTTCTCAAATATACAATATGCTGGCTGTCTAAGAAACGTGTTTATCAGTTTTGATCCTTATATTTTTAAAACGTTTCGAACTTTTTTTCAGGAATCACTGATTATCCTTTTGTAAACGCATAATTCCTGTTTTGTGAATTAACAGAATTAAAATCCAGATGCCCTTTTCTTCAACTAAGAAAATATTTTTGACGGTACTCCTGATTGTCTGCGTGGCGGCAATGCCCGCCCGGGCAACGGACGATCCCTATGCCGGGATTTTTGAGATCGGGACAGTTCAAAGCCTCGTAATTCAAAAGAATGGGGAGATTGTGACCGAACTCTATTCCGGGTCCATGAACGGAAACCGCAACGTAAATATTAAATCGGCATCCAAAAGTGTGCTTTCTATTTTGATTGGCATCGCCATCGACAAAGGTTACCTGGAAAGTGTGGATCAAACTATCGATGAGTTTTTTCCAGAATATTTTGATGAAAACCCCGATTCCGAAAAAGCATCTATCACCATAAAAGATCTGTTGACTATGCGAAGCGGGCTTGAAACATCAAGCTTCAGGAATTACGGCAGATGGGTGTTGAGCCGAAACTGGGCCCTGTTTACCCTGAACCAGCCGATGATTGACCGACCCGGCGGAAATATGATTTACAGCACCGGCACCTCTCATCTGCTTTCTGTAATTCTGACCCGGGCTTCCGGAATCTCAACCCTGGAGTTTGGCAACCGATATCTCTTCCGGCCAATGGGAATTACCGTAGGCGGATGGGACCGTGACCCGCAGGGATATTACATGGGCGGTAATAACATGGCGCTCAGCCCCTACGATCTGATTAAAATCGGGCAGCTAATGATGGATGTGGGTCAATTCAACGGCGAGCAGCTTGTGTCCAGAGAGTGGATACTGGAATCAGTGGAAATTTATACCCGCAGCAATTTCAACCCTTACAATTACGGCTACATGTGGTGGCGTAAACCCATCGGGAAGTATGAAGTTTTTTTTGCCTGGGGCAATGGCGGGCAGTACATCCTCATATTGCCGGAACTGGACAGCGTAATCTCCATCACATCCAATTTGAACAATTCCGGTTCAAGACGCTACCAGAGAGAGATATTCCGTTTCCTGGAAAACACGATCATCCCCGGCCTTGAAGAAAAATCTGATAAATGACTGGCTGAATATTTATTTAGTGTGAGTTCGAAATAAAAATTTAAAAAAAGAGTCTGAGGCTGTCCAAAAAGGTCGTCATCCCGCACTTGATGCGGGATCTCCAGCCGTTGGTATTGGCAGGAAATGCCGCCTGTCCCATTGGGGGATCGGAGTCCGGCATGACTAAATTGAGTATGTTTTTGCAATATCACGCCCTTTTTGGACAGCCTCACTTTTTTATGCTCATTTCAACGTTCTTATCCCGAACTCTCGTCATTTAATAAAAGTAATTTTTTGATGATCGGTCTCTCCACCAGCCAGTAGACGCAGAATATAAACTCCCGACGCCAGCGATGACCCGTTAAACTGAATCGAATGAATCCCCCTCTCCTTTTTCTCATCTACCAGCCGCGCGATTCGCTGGCCGGTAATATTAAAAAGATCGATAGCCACATCGGATTCTCGGTTAACCTGATAGTTGATGGTGGTTTGATTGTTGAACGGATTCGGATAATTCGGATGAAGTTTACTTTTCTCAATATCTTCAACTTTTACACCGGAAAACCGGGAACCGAAAACGGCAATATTATTGAATCGTGTGTTTCCGCTGTCTCCTCCGAGATGATCACCCTCAAAACTGATTCTGAACCTGAAATCAGGATTGTCTGCAATCCTTTCAAAATTGGTGAAATCGATGATAAAAGTTCTGTAGTCCAGTGGCGTATCAACAACTGTAACTGGTAATTGATGCTGAATCCAGTTCGGCTCTCCTTCATTCACCGAATAGTGAAAAACCATCTGCTGCTGGCCTGATGTGGTTCGTTTTGCCGCAAACGTTATGGCCAGTCCCTCATGATCGCTGGTTGGTAAATCAAAAATTATCGCCGATTCGTGGATGTCCCCATCTTTGATGGAAACAGACGGATTTCTGACCCGGATACCACGCATCTCATCCTCAGAATAAGGAAGATTTGAATTCCCCTCCTCACGATAGTTGACTTCCGTGGGATCATTCACGCGATCCATGATTCCAGCCGTATCGTCGTGGCCGGGTGGGTAGGGAGAAATAGCGGGCTGATATCTGATAAAAGCGTAATGATCTGTTGCAGAAAATGTAGACGGAGTAACCGTAAGCGGCGTATCATTGGGAAGCTCCTCATCAAAATGCCAGTAATAGATCAGCTCTTTATCCTGGTCTGCCGGATCGGGTATATCCGTAAAGTAGGCTGAAATCATTAAACTGTCTTCGGGCGTTATACTGATCTGAGGGTCTGAAAAGAATTCTCCGTTTACCATCCAGTTCTCAAACCGAAATCCCGGCTTTGGATGTGCGGTAAGTTTGACCGGTATCTGAGTAAAATATTCACCAGTCCATGGAAAAAATTCCGTCCCGGCCCAGGGCAAATCTTCGGTCAGTTTCAAAGTGTTTACCTGAACTGTTCCTTTGCCGGGATCGTGGTTATCCACAAATATTTCAGATGTCTCACCAACATTAAACCGGCTCTGAATCTGCTCAACCAGGTAAGCGGGCCTTTCTGCCAGAAATTCTAACCTCCGGTCAATATTTCTCTCCCACCGATTCATATCCGCCGGATATCCCCAGCGCTCAATATGCCTCAAAATCTCATCACTCAGCAAATCACGAAATTCATTTAAAACAGATTGAGTATGTCCTGTGGCTGCATAGCTGTTCAGCAGATCCATCTGGACATTTGCATAGTATTCAAGGAATTCCCGGTTCTGAAGAAAAGTTCTGAACATCAACGTGGTTCGGGGATGGTTGGCCCAGTTAGTCTGCTGCTCTGAAAGTAAATGATCAAAAATATCATCATCATACCCTGACCTGCTCAGATAACCCATGCCAAAATCGAGATCAAACATCAGCCACCTGAAACGACCGTCTTTTGCACGCCCCCGGTTTTCGGGCGGACCGGTATATCGCCAATATTCATAATTATTTCCGGGCCAGTCAACATTGTTAAAAAAGATTTGTGAGGCGTAGTATTCCGTGAAATTCTGTACATCAATATGTCTTTCAATAAAATCCACCCCGCCCAAATCGTTGATGCTGAACTGCTCCAGCGAATCCAGAACGGCATCGTATGTTTCCGCACTGCCTTCCTTTACCACGGAGTTGTTCGAAAGCAGATCAAGATACTCTTCCTCAACTCCATAATTTCTTTCGATGTAGTGCTTGTCGTACCGCTCCCGCAAATTTTTGACACCCCAATATTCCCCGTTCAGATAGATGGCAAACGGCCGGTATTTCATGGTATCGAAAGAAAGATTGCTGACAATTGTATGCATAAATGCATCCATGAACATGGTGGCGCTGGAGTAGAAATCCTGTCCTGAATTTCTGAGAATAAGCCTGTTGTAGCCGGTTTCGCCATCACCGAACATATCGTAATTGAAGCGGGAATCACCATAACTGCTCCTTGCATAGAGCCTGAGTGATTTTTGCGGCAGTGCCCTTGAACCGCCGCCGTGAATTCTGAGCCCGATATTCTGATGATGATACCGCCCGTCTTTTTCAATCAGCTCAAATCCTGCAGGCCGCTCCCATTCAATTCCCCTCTGATGATAATTAGCATTCGGCCTGCCCCAGTAGTCGTGTGGAGGCCAGCCAAGTTCCTCGTAAATAATGCCGGGTACATAAATTCCGGTTGTATCATTAAACAGGTTATTTTGATCGGTGGTAATGGATATGACCGGCAGGCTGTGTTCGGGCTCTGAGTTCAAAAATGTTCTGTTTGTGATTTCTGATGACAGATAGCCCGGTTTCATTGCAATTGCGCGAACAACGTGTGCCCCCGGAATTGATGCCGGCGGCTCCTTCCAGGCATACCCCCTGTCGGCGCCTTCATCAGGTGTGGTTTGGATGAACATCAATTCATTCTCAATTTCACCGGATAAATCGATGGCGCCATTGTATAATGTTGATGAGGCATCCGGTTCCGAACCATCGAGGGTATATCGGATTTCCACATTGTTTTCCGGGTGGCTGAGTTCGAGTATCAGTCCGCCGGGATAGTATCCTGCATGATGAGAAAATTCGGGCGGCGCGAGATGATCAGAAAAAAAATCTGAATGATTTGCGGCTCCGGGTGATGGCTCAATATAAAAAACCCAATTTCCGGTTCCATCGGGATATCGGCCAATGGAGATATCGGTTTGAATTTCGGTTGGCTGAAGTTCATCGATTCTCTCCCCGTCCCAGCTTGTTAAAAGCACCTCTTCACCCACTGCTGAGATGGAAAAATTGGTATGCAGCGGCTGCCCGGGAACCGCCCTGTTTTTTCCGGATGCCCACACCAGGATAAAACCTCCCGGCTGCAATGTAGTGTCCGGAAACACCCAGCGAAACGGAGTATCGTAGTCATCTGACAAACCAATTCCCTCCAGGTTGATCGCTTCATTTCCAGAATTGTAAATTTCAATCCAGTCTTCATAATCGCCGTCTTCATCAGCCAGAGTGGTTGAATTGGATGCCATGATCTCATTCAGATGCAGATTTTGTGCATTTATACCTGCAATTTGAACCGACAGGCACAGCAAAAAAAGTGCAGTAAAAAAAAATCGGTTTGTTATTCATTATGCATCATCAACATCATGCAAAGCAGTTTCCTGTTCAGGCGGCAAAAATCTGGTTTTCGTCCCGGAACGCTTTAAACTCAAGCGCATTGCCACTGGGATCGAGTAAAAACATAGTAGCCTGTTCACCGGGCTCTCCTTCAAACCGGATGTAAGGCTCTATCACAAATTCCTGCCCGTGATCTTTCAGGCGTTGTGCGAGTTTTTCAAATTCATCCCACTCCAGAATCACACCAAAATGTTTTGCCGGCACTTGGTGGCCGTCAACCTCGTTTGAAGCCGATTTTCCGGCATCTTCGGCGCTGAGATGTGCCACAACCTGGTGTCCCCAAAAATCAAAATCGATCCATTTATCAGAACTACGTCCGGTTTTGCAGCCCAAAAGATCACGATAGAATGACATTGTTTTTTCCAGTTCTTTTACAGGAAATGCAAGATGGAAGCGGGGAATTTTGGATGTTGACATGATTGACAGTATTTAGATTTAAAGCCTTAATTTCTTATTTCATTTTATTCCGGATTATTCATAAATGAAAACAGATTCTTTGTCCTCTGCCAGAAATTCACTGTCAGTGGACGAAGAATGAAATATACCGTTAAAAAAATGGATGGGCAGGCAGCTATTGATCGACTATTTCTCCGGCATTTGTTACATACCTGTCCAGCCATTCCGATTGTTCATATAACATATGCAGAACCGATTCTCTTGCACGATACCCATGGCTTTCTTCCGGCAGCATCACCAGCCGGGTAATGCCACCCAGCCCGGCAACTGCAGCATACATCCGTTCGCTTTGCATCGGGAACGTTCCGGAATTGTTATCTTCGGCGCCGTGGATAAAAAGTATCGGGTCTTTAATCCCATGTGCGTGCATAAACGGACTCATACTCAGGTATATCTCTGAAGCATCCCAGAAATTACGCGGTTCTGCCTGGAACCCGAATGGGGTCAGTGTGCGGTTAAAAGCACCGCTTCGGGCTATACCGGCCCTGAAAATTCGTGAATGAGCCAGCAGGTTGGCCGTCATAAAAGCGCCATAGCTGTGTCCGCCAATGGCTGCCCGGTTACGGTCGCCCACACCACGCCGTTCAACTTCATCAAGTACGGCATCCGCGCTTAAAATTAGCTGTTCCACAAAGGTGTCATTCGGATTTTCATCGCCTTCGCCCACAATCGGCATGGTGGCATTTTCAACGACAGCATAATCCATTGTAAGGGCAAAGTGCGGCCCCCAGTGGCTCATTCCTGCAAAGCGGTAGGGAGAATCAGCCACCTGTCCTGCTGCATCGGCACTGCGGAATTCTCTCGGGTAGGCCCATACCAGCACCGGCAGTTTGCCATCTCTTTCCTGATCATATCCCGGCGGCAGATAGAGTGTAGCCGAGAGTTGCACGCCATCTTCCCGTTCGTACTGAATAAATTCTTTATGCACATCTTGAAGCTGCGGAGTCGGATGATCGAAATAGGTAATCTGCTCCAGTTCGCCGGATTCAATGTCACGCACAAAAAAGTTGGGCTGCACATCTGCTGATTCGCGCCTTGTAATTACTATTGAACCATCTTCTTCAAGCAATGTTACTATCCGCTCGTACCACGGGCTTTCGGAACGCCATAACTCCTCGGTCTCACCGGTTTCCAGGTTAAACCTTGACAAAAACGGGCGGTTGCCTTCCGGTGTGGCGCCAATTCCGGTCATCAGAAGTGATGACCCATCATAGGCGGTATTCAGCACCCAGGTGCCAAATTGCGAACGCCGCATCTCGGGTGAACCGGGATCACCATAACGGTCTTCGGTCGATCGGTCCACTACAAGGCCTGCTTCTTCACCGGGATTATCCGG
>SLPZ01000005.1 GCA_007131725.1 Balneolaceae bacterium | reverse complement strand
TCAATCCGACTGCATATGATACACGAATTTACCGAAGAAAACATTCTGTCAATTGGAAATGTACTGAACAGTACGCCGAAAAAACTGGGCGATGATGTCTACCGGCTGGAACTGGTCAGCGAGGCAAATCAGAAACTTGCCCTCGAAATCCATCTCGGCCTCGAGATTGAAGAAAAGCGGATGAATATGGTATCCGTCTATTCGGGCAATACGTTTATTCAGCTTCACAACTGCACCGCTTTTGTGGCAAGCGAAATGCTGAAGCAGGTTACATTTTTCGGCAAACAGGGCGGCAACACTTCCGGGCTGATCATTGAAGAGAATGCCGGATGCAGCCTCTATGCAAATGTTGATGACGCCGTTCTTTCCGGTGATTTCACCAAGCTGCCCGAAGATGTAATGATGTGCGGGGTAGCCCTCTCACTGACCGACAGCCTCGATTCGGACGACTTTTCATTTGATGATGAAAACCTTTCCTGACATCTCCATCCACGAGAACCATCCGAAGCTATCGGTTAGCAACATTTCAAATATCCGTGTGCCCATCATAGTGAAGGATTGTACCAGGCTGATTGAGGCGATTGAACAGAATGAGAAAATCCGCTTCAGTTTTGTTGAACTGGTGTATGTTGACGAGGAAAAAATCAAGGAAGTAAACAAAGAGTATCTTGGCCGTGCATATGTCACCGACATCATCACCTTCCGGTACGACGAAGACACAACGAATCAGGATATTGAGGGAACCCTGTTTTGCTGTGCACCAAGGATATCTGAACAGAGTCGTGAAATGGACACGCCCGAAAAAACAGAATTTTATCGTATTTTTATACATGGTCTGCTGCATCTTTCCGGTTATGATGATCAGACTGAAGAGGTGAAAGATGCTATGACCGCACGTGAAAACCACTACCTTCAAGAACTGAACCTGCCGCTGTGAACACCTCTGTATATACACTTCTGATAGTTGAATCTCCGGTTTTGGCAAGAATCATTCAAAACCTGAGTCCGTCCTCGGTCTATGTTCTGGCTACGGAGGGATTTTGCTGGTGGCCACAATACAACGCCGGGAACCATCAGTTAAAAGCCGTTGCCAATCCGGAAAAAGTATCGGTGCGGAAGGAAATAAAAGAACAGGCTGCCTTTGCAAACAGTGTCATTATCGCAACCGATTCCGATCCTTCGGGTGATTTCATTGCCTGGTCGGTTTCGCGCTACCTGAAATCGAACGGAGTTAAGCGCGGATACATTCAGAACCTGAGCAAAAGCGGTATTCTTTCGATGCTGAGTGAAGTGCAGCAGCTTGATGAACATCGGCTCGAAACAAGAC
The DNA here is from genome assembly GCA_007131725.1 of Balneolaceae bacterium. Lineage (GTDB taxonomy): Bacteria > Bacteroidota > Rhodothermia > Balneolales > Balneolaceae > Rhodohalobacter. Next base: position 1,905 of record SLPZ01000005.1, on the reverse strand, counting down.
TCAAAAACCGGTTTTTGATCAGGGAGCTGTGGAACAAAAACCGGAATTTGCCAGATATAAATCTTGCCGGGCTGGCCGCCGTTTTTGGTGTAAAAAACAGTTTTAATCGTTTTTTGAATGATAATGGTGCGCTCTATTTCAGCTCCGCTCCAATTTCTTGCAGCCCCGGCGAACTCATCACCATTTATCCGGAACGAACAGAGCAGCACTACTCCATACACAAACCGCTTTCTACTTTTGATGTGGTTGCATCAGCCAAAGAATCCGGAATTGCCGAAACCTACCAGGACGCACAGCTCTTGCTGCAGAATCTATTTCAAAGATCGCTTCACAGTTCAGGAGAGTCTCTCATCAGTTATCCCAGAACCGATGCCAACGCGTTTTACAGTGAAACGTGGGAATCGATCCGCCGGCAGTACATCAAACTGGGGTCGGTAAACCAGCTAAAACCCCGGTTTTTGCAGGAAATTGCCGCTGAGGACACTCCGCATGAAAGTATCTGCCCGATCAACCTTGCAATCAAACCTGAAGATGCCGAAGGTGAGCTATCAACCGGCCAGGGTTCGCTTTATCGATTTATTTATGATCAGACACTGCGCTGTATCTCCATGCCGGCTGTGCTCGGGCGTTCGTTTGTTAATGAACTGAATCCGGGCATCTATTTTTATCCGGCTCAGTCCGGCTCTGAATCGTATAAACCTGTCTCACTCAATCCCTGCGTTACAGTAAGTGATCTCGGAAGCAAACTGAACCGGCTTGGGATTGTGAAACCGTCTGCATTTGGCAAAACTGTGGATGAATGGATTGACAAAGGGTGGATTCAGATCAAAAACAATGTTGTATTACCAGGCAAGCCGGTTTTAAAAAAGACAGATCACGCCGCTGCTTATCGTGAAAAACTGGAAACGCTTAACCGCCTTGCCGAAAATAGTTCACTCACCGTCGAAACCGTGCAAGCCGTTTTGACGTCCTGAAAGAAGGATTCAAAGCCAGGAGGTATTGGAAAAATTTATTTGATGAAAGTTGACCAGGATCATATCAGCAAGAAAAACAAGGACGCTCAAAATGAGGGGGATATCTCCGGGCTGGGTGAACTTCTGGCACGATACCTGAATTTCAGTTCAGACAATGCACCGGGTGATGAGAGCCGGTTTAAACCGATGCCAAAAATAGAAAAACTGAGGATTCTGAGCTTTTTGAAGCCTATCCCCTGGTTTTTGACAGGACTTTTTCTCTTCTCTTTTTACTGGGATTTTCCGGGCCGTTCGCTCACAGTTTGGGGTTTAGAATTGCATTTTGACGGCATTCTCCGCATTGTCTCCGTGAGCGGTATGATCGGTTTTCTGACCAACTGGATTGCCATCACCATGCTTTTCCGTCCTCTGAAAAAACGGCCGCTGCTGGGACAGGGGCTCATCCCCGCACATAAAGAACGAATTGCTTACCGGCTGGCACATGCCGTTTCCGAAGACCTGATCAACCCGAAACTGATCAACGAAAAAATCCGCGAGTCTGAGGCCATCAGCCGCTATCGAAAATTTACGCTTCTGCATCTTCAGCGAATCACAAGAAAAGAGGAGTTCCGTCAGGATTTGAAGAACTGGCTCGTTAGTTATGTTAAGGCACAGATACAAAACCAGGAGTTCAGAACCAGAATGGCCGATTACATCCTGCTCGAACTGGAAGAAGCCCTTCAGGATAAAGCTCTGGAAAAAGCCGCACTCAAAACCTATTCTTTTTTCAGGGGGCAGTCACTCCGGGAGTTTATTGAAGATTTGCTGCAGCACATTCCGGTATCGGCCGAACGAAACATTCAATATGTGGAAGAGTACCTGGACGAGCTGCCCGAGAGAATCAACAATAACAGCGAGAAACTGGACGAGGTAATTTTGCAGGTGCTGAACC